>CANRLG010000004.1 GCA_947631415.1 uncultured Clostridia bacterium | reverse complement strand
AGTGTAGCAGAAAACTTTTTTGGAACATTAAAATCAGAACTTTATTATATAAAAGAAAAAGAATATAAAAATATAGAAGAATTAGAAAAAGATATAATTGAATATATAGAATATTATAATAACAGAAGAATTAAGAGCAAACTAAATGGAATGTCTCCTGTTCAATACAGAAAACATTCCATGTTAGTAGCCTAATTATACTGTCCAACTTTTTGAGTTCAGTACATTTTTACTAACCCTTATCCAATTATTTCTAATTCTTTTTTTAATCTTTCAACTTCTGCATTATATGCTTCTGTATTTCTTTTATGTATTTCAATACTTTCTCTTAGATGTTCATTTTGCATTTCAAAAAGCTTAATTAGAGCATATTTTTGGTCTTCGTTCATACTTTGTATAGCGATTTCTCCTCTCCTATACATCATTTGAAATTCATATATATCTACTTTTTTATGTGGTCCATCTACTGCAACTGTATCAGATATTATTTTTCCACTACCTTTTTTAGCTCTTTGTGCTAAAATTTGTGCTCTTTTCTGGTCTCTTTTTCTTCTTCTAATATTAAAGATACCTTGAAATATCTTCTTAATATTCCTTGTAACAAAATTTTCTCTTACCATAGGTAAGTTATATTGTTCAGACATATTTCTTCCTCCTATTGTTTCATTGTAAGACGAATTTTCATATCATTAAATTTATTCATTAAGTTTTTAGCATTATCTTCTCTCATTTGTTCTATTTGGTTCATTGCTAAAAGCTCATTATATTCTTCTGTAGCATCAATTAATTCTTGAGTTAAAGCACCATCTGCTTGGAACTTACTAACTGTATTTTTGTATAATTTATACGCATCAGGAAGCATTGACTCAATTATAGCTGAAACTCTTACTTTTTCAGAACGAGTTGCTATTAATTTTCCTTTTAAATATGACCTTTTAGCTTGTGCTTTATAATTTGAAATGGATAATTTTAATAACATTTTATAATCTTTTAATGTAGGGCTATATTCTTTTTTTACTTCTATAAGTCTACATTTAATATTTTCCAAATCTACTGGCTCTACTTTGATTTCATTTCCTTTTTCATCTTCAAATAAAGGCCATTCATCTTTTCTTAAAAGTGCATAACAAACTGATTTAGTCTGATAATTATTTAGTTTTAATTTATTAAAATCATACTCATTTTCGATAAACTTTTCAGCAATTGTTCTAGCAGATATTTTCTTTACAATTATATGGTGCTCATAATAATATGGTACTTCATCTTTATAATACAAAAAGTCATTTATATGCTCTATATAAAAAGTTATTTTTTGTATTTCAAATTCCTCAAATCCTAATTCTTGTAAAAATTCTCTTGCCATTTTTGCAGATTGAATATTATTATAATCATATTCTACTTTGCCATTTTCCACTCTTGCTACTTTAGGCTTTGCTACATCATGTAGAAATGCTGCTATTTTAAGAAGTTTTACTTCCTCTTGAGAAAGTTCTCCTGTTGGTATATCCAGTACAGTTCTTAAAACATGTTCAAATAAAGTGTAACATTGATGTGGATTATGTTGGTCATAATCTTTCATATCTGATATTATATTTCCAAATTTATATTCTAATTCTTCTTTAGACATTGCTAAATAATATTCAACAACATCTTGTCTAAACAAAGAATTTTCAAATTCACTCTTTGTAATTCCTATCATAATAATCACCTATCAGGACTATTTTACTACATTTTATTTGAATTATCAACTATAAAAGTATTTTTAGTATACTTTTATTTGTAATATTTTTGTAATATATTATTTTTTATTAACACTATATATTTAATAATTCATTAATTAATTTTTGCAAAAAAAAGATGAATTATAAAAAATTCACCTTTACCTAGCATCATATACTCATAGTATAAACTTATTGTGTTTGTCACGCACATAGTGGTTTATATACTTATATACAATGGTAGAACTCGATAAGTCGTGGGACAAGTTCAGCATAAAAACAATTAAATATAATTTTAATCATTTTTAACCTTGCCAGAGTCATCTTACCACCAAGTGCAATTATTGCACACAAGCACCAGAGATTAAACTATCTTAGCTAAGTCAAATCCAAGTTCTTTAGCATAAGCCTTAGAAACTTTAGAACCATGACTTAAAGTAGCTGTCTCTACAACAGATGGTCTAATTGGTTCTCCAGGATGGAATGTATAAACTACATCTATACCATCTTCTTTACCTATAATTAAATAGGTAAAAGGAACCAATTCTCCTTTAATGCCTTTAACAGTCATAGCAACACGACCTGTGTTCTTTCTGTCATCAGCAACCAAAAGAGTATCTGCTGGAAGACTTGAAATCTCAACGATTCCATATCTACCTCCTAAGGATGTCTTAAATACCCTACAACCAGGCATAACATCTGGATGAGAAGTCTCTTCCCAATCTGCAGTTAAAAGAGCTTTCTCAAGTTCTTCTACTTTATCAAATTGGTCATAAGTACTTCCAACTCCACCATTAAGTCTAGCTTTTAGAGTATTATCCCAATATTCTGGTAATACTTTTCTTGTATTAGCAATAGCTTCTACTACAAAAGTATTCAACTCTTTCCCTCCTTTTTTTATAAAATACTATCTCTCTTGACATGAGCCTTCGTATTCCTTTTTTTTCAGTTGAAAAAAAAAAACAAAGATGTATAACATATCTAATATTATACATCTTTTTACATTTTATGTCAACTTTAATATTAAAATTAACTTTTATTTTATAAATTAATATTCCAAAATCCAAGTTGTCCTTTTGCTTCTATTGGTACATCAAAAACCTCAACATTTTCTATCTTGAAGCCATAATTATTTGAAAAAGAATGAGAAGTATATATATCGCTATTTTCTTTTGAAAGCATTTTAGCAAATTCTTCACTCATTGGTATACAATCTGTTATTGTTACTTTTCCAAGTATTTTTCCAAGAGGTAGTTCATTTGGTAAATATTTTTTTAGTCTGTCAGCAGCCTCTTTATCTAAAGTTTTTCCTGCATGAATTAATACCTCACCTCTATAATTTGTTTTCCAACTTCTAAATTCAAATCTCTTATTCTTTTGCATAATTAAAGTTGCCCAAGGTTGTCTTATTGTTAATACTTTCATCTACTTTTTCCTTTCTACACTTTTATATACAGTTCCATCTTTTAATTTAATACTATCTCTTAATTGTCTATGATAAGTTATAGCAAAACGGTGTACTTCATCTTGAAGAAATGTCAAGAAATTTAACACTTTTTTATGTCCTTCAAGACTAACTTCATTTCCATTACTATCTATTAATCCACGAGTTCTATGTTTATCATTCTTTACCATACCAAAGACATTTGTAGTTTCTTGTGCCTGACTCATTGCCTCCATTACTGCACTCATTTGACCTTTTCCACCATCAAGAAGTATTACATCTGGAAGTGGCCAATCTTTTGCATGATTTAAACGTCTTTGTATGACTTCGTACATACATTTAAAATCATCTTGAGTTTGGGTACTTCTAATTTTGAACTTTCTATACATAGACTTATTTAAGTGCCCGTTATCAAAACGTATCATACATCCTACTATATAATCGTTTCTAGTATTAGATATATCATAACATTCTATAGAATCCAATCCCTCTTTAAATCCCATAAGTGTTGCTAATTCTTCCATAACATCATTTTTCTTGTCCTCAATATTAATACTAATGTTATTTTCTACCATTTTAATTAAATTCAATTTTTCGCCCCTTTTTGGGCAAATAACGCTAAGTTTAATTTGTCTTGCAACAAATAAATTATTTATTAATTCTATATTTTCATCTTCTAATTTTATATATACCTTTTTTGGCATATCCGAATTATCTGTATAGTAATTAGATATTATTTGTGCTAGAGCTTCCTCTATTTCTTCTTGAGCTATGTCTGTTAATTTCACATTATCATGAAGTACAATTTTATAATCTCTTATCTTAAAAATTTGAATATATAATGTTCCCTCTTGATATACATAGCCCCAGATATCTGTACTTAGTTCATTTAAGTTAGATACATTTTGTTTTTGTGAAAATTTTTCTATATTATCTAGTCTTTGTTTAAGTTTAGAAGCCTTTTCAAACTCCAATTTTTCTATGCACTTTTCAATTTCTAGTTCTATACTCTTTTTTACATCATCTGTTTTGCCTTCTAAAAATAGCACCACTTGATTTATCATATCTTTATATGCTTGAAGACTTACCTCATTTATACATGGCCCTAGACATCTACCTATATGGTAATATAAACAAGCATTTTTAACTTTTGTCTTGTCCAAATTGTATTTACACCTTTTGACAGGGAATATTTCTTTTATTGTATGCAAAGCATCACGCATTGCACCTACATTTGTATAAGGTCCAAAATATAGAGATTTATCCTCTAATCTCCTACGAGTTACATATATTAGAGGATATTTATCTTTAATTGTAACTTTAATATATGGATAAGTCTTATCATCTTTTAGCATAACATTAAATTTGGGAGATAATCGTTTTATATAATTACATTCAAGATTTAGAGCTTCAACCTCATTATTTACTACAATATAGTCTATATCACGAACAAGAGAGGCCATTTTTTCTATTCTTGCAGTCTTATTTCCTTTTTGAAAATACTGTCTTACTCTTTTTCTAAGAGATATAGCCTTACCTACATATATAATTTCTCCTTTTTCATCTTTCATCATGTATATTCCAGGTTCATAAGGAATTTTGGGTACTATATCTTTTACATATTCGTTTGTCATATTATCTCCTTTCTTAAATATATTAAAAGAGGGTAATTCCTCACCCTCTTAGTTTTCATACAATTTATTTTTTAGATAAATTACTCAGCCTCGTTGTATTTTTCAATAATTAAATTTTGTAACATTTCTCTAGTTTCAGTATTGATAGGATGAGCAATATCTTTGAATTCTCCGTTTGGAGTTTTTCTGCTAGGCATAGCAATAAATAGACCTTTATCGCTTTCAATAACTTTGATATCATGTACTACAAATACATCATCAATTGTTATTGATGCAATAGCTTTCATTTTGTTTTGAGAAGTTACTTTTCTAACTCTTACATCAGTAATTTGCATAATCTACACCGCCTTCCTTGAATGTTAACTTTATTTTCTCATAAATAAAAATCAATGTCAACAATTTGTTTACAATAATACATATCATTTACATTACAGTTATGTTTCACATTCAAGTATCTACATTAATCAAATAAAATTTTTGTTCTTTTTACCTCATAAGGAACTTTTTCGCCAATATATTCCATGAAACCTTCCATTAAAACTTCAGGAGATATATTAGAACGTGGACCTGCAGATAACACAACATCAACACTATCATCTATATTAAATGAATATTTTTCTATTTGAGGTTTAATATCTAATCTTTCCATCCTGTCATAGCTCTTTTTAACAACAGGAATTTGAGTTTGAGATAAATACATTTCCATTCTTTTTCTATAATATGCTCGTATTTCCTCTTTTTCTCTTAAAGATTTATCTATAAATTTCTCTGTATAATCTAAACTTATTACATATTGAGCAGCATAGACTCTCAAATTAATACTCTCTTGATTTTGTGGAACGTACTCAGCAGACATGATTATAAAGCCTTCAGGAATAGCTTTATTTAATTCTCTAACCAAATATCTAGTTTCAATTTCTTCAGTTAAATTTACCTCAACTACTTCTCCTGTACTTTTATATCCGTCAATAAGTGGATGAGCAAATATAATATCTACCATATTAGTACTATTAGATTTCACTACAGGAATTTGAGCCTTAGTGAAAGTATCATTTAGTATTTTTACTGTTTCTTCTTGGGATATATATATTGCATCTTTTGATTTTCCATATACTAATCTTAGCCTATTCATTATATTATCATCCTCCCTTGTGCGTATTATATCACAGGAGGTTTTAAAATTAAAGTTTTTTTTACTAATTATGACTAATTCCTCTTTAAATCAAATAAACTCATCTCTTTAGGATAGTATCCACGTACAACATCTTTTAGCATATTTGCACCAACTATACTTTGCATTATTCCGTTTCCACCACTTCCAAGATTTACATATACATTTGGAAAGTAGCTCAGTTCAGAAATAATTGGAAGTCCATCTTTAGTCTTTAATATATTTGAACTATAAATATCTGACTGGGTTATATTATACTTAGGAAATATCTTAAGTAATATATTTTCAAACTTTTCTTTATTTTCTTGATTAATATTTTGTGCATACTTCTTACTATTCATTTTTGCTGTACATTTCGTATCATATCCAGATATAATTACTTTTTCTTTATCATTTCTTATATAAAAAGGATTATCACTTAAAACTTTTGCATATAGATTTTCTTTAAAAGCATTGTTACATACTAAACTATATCTTTTAACTAACTCTATATTTGGATTTTCTGTCACAAAATCAATTGTTTCTATTGGAGTTGTAATTATTACATTCTTGGCAGTTATCCTAAAATTATTTTGAGTATATATATTTACATTTTCTAATGTTGCCTCTATAAATTTAACATCTGTATTTTCAAATACTCTTACATTAAAATTTCTACTTAGATAATCTAGTATATTTTGTGTAAATAAGTAAGGATTTAGATTATATGCACCTTTTTGAATTTCTACTATATTATTTACATTAAATACTTCTTCATTTGGTAAAAAATCACATTCTTCATATTGACTTTTTCTAAGGAGTATTTCATTTTTCAAATACTTTTTTCTAAATAGTCTTGTATCAAGAATTAGATAATTTGAGTTATTACACATCCCTTTTACCTTAGATAATATTTGTTTTAATGTATCTGTTGCTTTGCTTTTTAAATCCTTAATAATTTTAAATTTTAATTCATCTTTATTAATTTGTACATATAACTCATCTGTAAAATCTGTTATACATCCAGAACAATTTGCAGTATTTTTGTAACCAATAATATTCTTGTCTAAAACCACTACATCATGTCCCTCATTTGCAAGAATATATGACGTGATTGCCCCAGATATTCCACCACCTATAACTACAATATCGCAAGAAATATCTGTAGATAAATATGGATAAATATGTTTAATTTTATTTTTTTCTAACCAAACTTTATTTTGCATTAATTACACCTCATTTATATTTTTTATTATTTTTAATTAAAATATACAAAATTTATTATAATTAATGAAAAAGTGTAAATACTAATTATGAGGTGATTTTATGTTTGAGAGAAAACATCAAATAATAATTATTCTTGCAGTTATTTTTATTATGGTTTTTTCTACTATTTTTGCAGCAAATATTACTCATTTTGCTCCAGAATATGGTATAACTACTGCAAATGCTAATTTACGAAGTGCTCCAAATACAGATTACAACTCTTTTATACGAACTCTTGCTCCAAATACTAAAATTAAAGTTGTTGGTAGCATAGATAATTTTTATATTGTTCAACTTGAAACAAACGAAGTGGGTATAATTTCTAAAGACTACGCAAAAATAACAGGAGAAAAAATCAATTCTAAGACTTATGAAGATTATGCTCCATACTATACCACAATTCTAGAAAATAACACTATACTTCGTGGTGGTCCAGGTACAAATTTTAAAGTGATTACCAAATTAAATAGTGGAGATAGCATTTATGTAATAGGTGCAATTAATGATTTTTTACTCGTTATAACAGATAAAAATGTTGTAGGAATGGTAAGACAAGACCTTGTAAAACCAATAGAAAATTTAAGTAATAATACTAATAATACTACTAATAATAATAAAGAAAATAATAATGAAAATATAATATCTGATGAAAATACTCAAGAAGCAAATATAGAATATGTTTTAAATAAAATAAATTCGACTAGAAATGAAAATGGTTTACCCTCTCTCTCTCTTGATGACCTACTAACTTCAACTGCTCAAACCAAAGCAGAAGATATGGTAAATAATAACTATTTTGCACATAATTCTCCAACTTATGGTACTCCTTTTGAAATGATGAAAAATGCTGGTGTAATTTACAAAACTGCTGGAGAAAATATTGCAGGAAATTCAGATATAGATGATGCAATTAATTCATTTCTTGCATCAGATAATCATAGAAAAAATTTGCTTTCAAATTCATATAACTACATTGGAATAGGCATAGATAAAAGCGACAAATATGGCTACATTCTAGTTCTAATGTTTATAGGAAAATATTGAAAAAAGTTCTGTTTTTAGCAGAACTTTTTTTTACTTTATTTTTCCATTTCTTTTATTATTTTTACTATCTTGCTAGTTCCAAGTCTGTCTGCCCCAATATTTATGTATTTAATGGCATCTTCTATAGAACTAATTCCACCTGCAGCTTTTACTTTCACATTTTCATCTACATTTTCTACAAGCAATTCTACATCTTCAAATGTAGCACCACTTTTTGAAAAACCTGTAGAAGTCTTAATATAGTCTGCTCCTGCCTCAGAAACAGCTATACACATTTTTACTTTTTCTTCTTCAGTTAAAAGACAAGTTTCAATAATTACTTTAAGTATTTTATCTTTAACTACTTTTTTTATTTGTGCAATTTCATCTATTATGCTATCAAATTTTCTGTCTTTTATCCAACCAATATTTGCAACCATATCAATTTCATCTGCACCATCTTTAATTGCACTTTCAGCCTCATAGCACTTTACCTTTGTAGTATTATATCCATTAGGAAAACCAATTACAGTACACACTTTAACTTCTGAATTTTGCGAATTAATGTAATTATGCGCAAATTCTACGTATGAAGGTGGTATACATACTGTTGCTGTATTATATTTAATTGCTTCATCACAAAGAGCTTTAATATCTTCTTGGGTTGCATCAACTTTTAAATATGTGTGGTCTACTTTAGATAGTATTTCTCTATTATCCATATCAATTTCCCCCTTTTTATATAGTTATTTTTAAGTAAATAATTATCTTTTTGTGTACTTAAGTATATCATACAAGCAAAAAGTTGTAAAGAAAAGTAGCCCTAACGGCTACCTTAATCATATCTTAAATATATTGCTAATTTGTTTTTTAGCTTCTTTCTCTTTTATTGTTTCACGTTTATCATAAAGTTTTTTACCTTTGCATATACAAAGTTCAACTTTGAACCATCTCCCTTTAGTATATACTTTAGAAGGTACTAAGGTATATCCTCCTTGCTTTATATAATTTAGCATTTTGAGTATTTCATTTTTGTGTAGTAATAATCTTCTGTCTCTTACTGGATTTACATTGTATATGTTTCCATGTTCATATGGACTGATATGCATATTCTTTAGCATTACTTCATTATCTCTAATTAATGCAAAGCTATCTTTTAAATTGCACATACCATCTCTAACAGATTTTACTTCTGTACCCTTTAATTCAAGTCCACATTCAAATCTTTCTATAATGTCGTACTTAAAATTTATCTCCCTATTTTTTATACAAACGTTACTCTTGTCTACATATTGCTTATTCATCTTATCTCCTACTTAGCTTTTAAGCAAGTCTTCTGTCATTTTATCGTACATTTTCTTAATATTCATATTTGTTTTTACCAAATTACTAATCTCATTATGTAATGAACTATTCAAGTTATTTAATTCAAGCATTGAATAACTATTATTTTTCTCTAAGTAATTAGATAAATTATTTGGTAAATCTATATATACATATTTAGTATAATTGAATATCTCATTATCTATTACTATATCTGAGTCAATTTGACCAATTATACTAGTCATTTTTGAGTTTGAATCGTTAAGTAGCATATTTATATTATTTGTATAAAATTTATTTTCACGATTTAAAGCCTCTTTATATTTATTATATAATTCATCCATCTTAGTTTTGTTATCATTAAACTTTTGTGCCTTTTCAGCTTCTATTTCAGACTCGCTTTTTTCTTCTTTCTTTTCTGTTTCTTCACTTGTTTTTGCTTGTGTTTCTGTATAATTTTTTATTTTATTTTCTATGTCATCTAATATTTTTTCAAAATACTCATCTGTATTTTCTAGTGTAATAGAATAATTTCTCACTATATTTATTTTAGAGTAATCTGTTTCCTCTTTGTTTTTTTCTTCATCTTTATTTTCTTCATTATCATTTTCTTTTGTATTTTCATCTTTTTCTTCTGTGGTAGAATTATCTATATAGTTTTTTATTTTCTTATGTTTTTCTGTATATGTTGACTTATAATTATTTAAAACTTTAAGATAATCCATATCTGTAATAGCATCTTCATAAGCATCATCTACAGCTGTTTTTAAATCTAATACATTTGATTCATTAGATAATGAATTTTTCATAAGTTGTGTTAAATCTTCTTTATTCATCAAAGTATCTTTTGCTTTTTGAGAAATATCATATAATTGGTTGCTAAGTTCGTTATACTTATTCATATAATCATTGATATTAACACCTACAAAGCTCATTTGATAAATCTTATCTGATATTTCTTCGATAGTCTTTTTAACTTTTTCTGTTCTATCTTTAACATCTTTAATATTATTCTTTTTCTCTTGTGCTATATAATCTTTAAATGTTTTATTTATTTGAGTATCTACAAATTCTTCAACAGAGTTTACCTGAGATTTATATTGAATACATTTTACAAGAGTAAGTTTTAACTGTGAAAGTGTCATATTCTCATCTATAGCTACATCTTTTGTAGACACAACTATACCTGCAAGATAATTATCTGGTAATTTAATCTTTCTATCTTTTACAAGATTTCTAATAGAATACTTATTTGCAATATCTGTTGTTGATACATCTTTTTTAATCTTTAGTTTATTCTCAACTATTGCACTCATACCAAACATTGGAGTATCGATATTTAGTCTAATTGCAGGATAATATTCAAATTCATCTTGTTTTTTAGTATTTTCTATCTCTTGGTCTATTACAAATATTCTGCTTTCTATTTCATTTAGATACCCATCAATAGAAACTAATATTTCTTGTTTTTGTTGTTTTATTTCTTCCTCAGTAAGTGTTTTGGTTGTTTCTTTCTGAGTGTCATTATTATCATTTTCAGCCGCAATAATAGTAGTAGCTACGCTACTTGTGGCAATAATAATTACTAGTGCTATGAATAAAAACTTAATTTTTTTCATATTTTACACTCCTTCTCCTTGGCTATGTATTATATCACAGCAAATAGAATATGTAAAGTAATAGAGCTTTAATGTCTAGCTAGTTAACAAAAGTAGTAAAATAGAAATCTGAAATTGAGATGTTTTCATATATCTCATTTAGAAGATATGTTATTTTACTCTTAATATTTGTTCCATTCTTTAAATATCCCTCTCTTTTATTCAAAGTCATAATTTCTGCAAAAATCTCTGCTCTATCTTCTTTTTCTGAGACTTTTGAATATTTAGTTACAAAGTATGTATTGCTATTTTCAGCCTCTGTATTATACTTAGAATATACATACTCATCTGTAAGCTTAGAAACATCTGGTTGATATTCATAACCATAAGGATTGTATGAATTCCATGAATGATATAAATATTTAACTTTTTCTTCCATATAATACTCTAAAACATGGAAGAACTCATGATGTAAAGACCTTTCAAAATCTTCACTATTACTTAAATACATTCTATATTGATTTAATGTATTTTTAGATGCAAGTGCTATATTATTATCATTAAAATTTGAAACTAACATGACATATAAATTATGTTTTTCTTCTTTAAACATAGTAAATACATCACTTGGATACTTTTTTAAAGCTTCATACATAGTTTTAAGATTATTATTAATAATTATCTCATCATACTGAACATTTGCATCTACAGCAGAAACAAAATTTTCTGAATTTCTACCATAAGTAACATTAATTCCGTAATCATCTTTTATCTTCTTTATATAGTATTTATTTTCTAGTTCTATATCTCCACTTATATCTTTTTGATATAATATTTCTTCCAAACTTTCTGTTAAACCAAGTTCTTTAAATACAAACACTGTTGAAAGTATTACACAAGAAAGAATAAAGAAATATGTAAAAATAGAGAGTTTTCTTTCTCTTATATAACCTCTACTCATTCTTCCTCCTAATATATATACTCTATATTTAAAGCTCGTTTAATATAATCTACTGCATTTTCTTCATTTTTTTGTTTCATCTCGTTATATCCATCCATATAGATATATGTAGCTAGATTATCCTTTTGATTTTGTAAACATTCTAACACAATTTTCATTTGTTTTATTTCTTCAAAATATTTAGCAACTCTAGCTTTATCTACTAAATCTACTATCTCTTTTGAAAAATCATCTACATTTTGTTGCGTTATTTCATCTACTTTTTTAAATATATTTAAAGTTAATTCTTCTGTTTCATCTATTCCAACTGAAACTACAATATTTTCATTTAAATCTAATTCTTTTAAATATTTTGTAATTTCTTGTATTTTTGAAGTTAATACTTTTTCTTTATAATCATCTTGAATAATTTGAGTATCATCTAAGAAAACTACAAATTTTCCTATTTCGTTATTATTTAATACATCCTCTGTATAGAATGTATATTTTGCTCTCTCACTTAGCGAATACCTAACAGAAAATATTTCAAATCTACTTCCAGATGAATACTGTGTAGCTAAATAATTTTTTAAATTATTCTTACATCTTATGTATGATATTGGATTACCATTTACTATGCTATTAATAACTATACCAATTATTATAGTAACTGAACATAAAATATAATTTTTAATCTTTTCTTTTTCTCTCCTTTTAGAAGACTTAAGTTTTAGTAAATGAACAAGTTTCTTTAGTCCATATCCACATAATTCACCAACTAAAGAAAGTACAGTTATTACTACTGTAGATATAATATTTTGATTAAGTAAAGCTGGTGTTTTAAGTTGAGATAACACAATAGCAATTATACATGAAAACATACTTGTCATTGCTTTTTTACCAAACATTATTTGTCCAATAAGTCCAGAAATAAATGCTATTGGTATCATTTTTATATATGTATTTCCAGAAATGCATAACATAACTGAAACTAATAACAAGAAACAATATACAAAGCCTTCTAAATATTTTAGGGCTACTTTCTTACTTTTATTTTCCAAAGGTACTCACCTCATTACAAAAATTATATATTAAATACAAAAATATATCAATTATATTTTTCATAATTTACTTCATAACATAATATAATTTTTTGAGGTAGAATTATGATAAAAAGATTAGTTACAACTATACTATTTTTAGAAATAGTCTTAAATTTTTACAAAATTTCTTTTGCCTTGGAAATAGCTTCTCCTAGTGCTGTAGTTATCTCCTCTTTAACTGGCAGAATATTATATAACCATAATGCTTTTGAACAAAGAAAAATGGCCTCTTTAACAAAAATGATGACCGCTATTATTCTGTGCGAGACCTGTGATATGAATGAGCCTATTCAGATTAATAAAGATGCATGTTATATAGGAGGGTCAGAAGCGGGAATTGTACCAAATACAACGGTAACTGCAAAAAATCTGCTTTATGGTATGTTACTTCCATCAGGAAATGACTGTGCTCTAGCTATTGGCTATCACATTGGAGGAACTATTGAAAACTTTGCTTCATTAATGAATAAGAAAGCTATACAATTAGGACTTAACGACACTCATTTTGATAACCCACATGGACTAGATAGTGATACACATTATTCAAGTGCATATTCTATGGCTATTATTACTAAACACGCTATATCTTTTCCGCAAATTAGAGAAGCTATTAGTACCCCCACTACTGTTGTAGACTTTGGTTCATTTACTAAGCAATTAAATAATACTAATAGATTACTAAAAACTTATCCTAAAACAATAGGTGGTAAAACTGGATACACAGATGGTGCTAATCGTTGTTTAATTAATGTTGCAAAAGATAATGATTTGGAATTAATCTCTGTTGTACTTGGTAGTGAAAATACAGATATGAGGTTTAATGACTCAAAAGATATTCTTGAATACTGCTTTGAAAATTACAAACTTAGAGATTTATCTAATTTCTTAAATATATACATAAATATCCCTGTGAATAAAGGAAATATAGATAATCTATTATTAAGCTATAAAGATGAGAAAAAAGAAGCATTAACAGATAATGAATATGACCAAATATATGTAAAAACAGATTTTCCACAAGAAATTAATCCGCCTAAAGCTAAAGGAGATTATCTTGGAAAATACTCTTTACTAATTGGAAATGAAGAAATTTATTCTAAAACATTCTTTTATGAAGAAGATATACAAAAACTAAATATGATAGATTATTTTACTAAAATAATTAAGGATATGTTTAAAGAAACTCAAAAAATATAGAAAAAAAAAGCCAAGATTTACACTAATCTTGGTCTATTTTATATTAGTCTTCATCAGCAATGAAGTTTTCTTCTTTTAATTGTCCGTCCTCTCCTTGAACAAGGATATTTATTTTCTTTTCAGCTTCATCTAATTTTTCACTACATTCTTTAGATAATTTAATGCCTTTTTCAAATTCCTTTATAGCTTCATCTAAGCCTAAATCTCCACTTTCAAGTTTTGAAGCTATTTGTTCAAGTTCACTTAAGCTTTCCTCAAATGTTTTATTTTCTTCCATTACTAACTACCTATCCTTTCTTTACGTTTTGAGTTTATATTATTATATTTAATCTACAATAGCATTTATTTTACCATCTGAAACAGTTATTTGTATTTTCTCATCTTTACTTACATCTGATACTTTACGAATAACCTTTCCTTGCATATTCTCTGCTACACTATATCCTCTTGTTATTGTTTTTAAAGGACTAAGTGCGTCTATTTTAGCTATACTTCTGACACATCTAGTTTTATACTTTTCAATATTATATCTAAGTGTAGCCTCAGATTTTGAAATTATGCTATCAATATTCATTCTATATTTGCTTATAATATCTAGTGGAACTTTTTCAAGTTTTGCAGCTTTCAATTTTTCTACATATTGTCTTTTTCTTCCAATATAGTTTTTCATAGCAATTACTGTACGATTTTTATCTACAGAAATTCTATTCACAATTTCACTATATTCTGGATATACAAGTTCAGCTGCCGCAGAAGGAGTTGGTGCTCTTAAATCTGCAACAAAATCGCAAATAGAAAAATCTGTTTCATGACCTACTGCTGACACAATAGGTATATGTGAAGCATATATTTCTCTTGCAATTTTTTCATCATTAAATCCAAATAAATCTTCGAAAGAACCACCACCACGAGCTATTATAATTACATCTACATTATCTAATTTATTAAATGTTTGTATTCCTTCAACAACAGTAGAAGCAACATTTACACCTTGAACTGCGGCAGGATATAACAGAATATTAACATTTGGATATCTACGTGTAGAAACATTTATTATATCTCTAATTACAGCACCTGTTCTTGAAGTTATAACTCCCACTCTTTGTGGAAGAAAAGGAATTTTCATTTTATGAGCTTCATCAAAAAGTCCTTCTTTACTTAACTTTTCTTTTATTTGTTCATACGCAAGATATAAATCTCCAAGTCCTTCTGGAGACATACTCTTACAATATATTTGATATACACCATCACGTTCAAAACTGCTTATTTGTCCTTGAATTACAACCTTCATTCCATCTGCTGGTTTAAACTTTAAGAACTGAGCATTTCCTTTAAACATAACGCATTTTATTGTTGCATTTTCATCTTTTAAAGTAAAATATAAATGTCCTGTGTAGTGAGCTTTAAAATTTGTTATCTCTCCCCTAATACTTAAATTTGTAAGTAAAGGGTCAGAATCCATAAGTAATTTAATGTACTTATTTATCTCTGATACACTAAATATTCTCTTTTGTTGCTCCATCTTCATCTTCCTTACTACCAATTACTGCAGCAATAACACCATTTACAAAATTACTAGAGTCGTTGTTGCCATATATTTTAGCAAGTTCTACTGCTTCATTTGCACTAACTTTTTTAGGAATATCATCTAAATATACTATCTCATATATAGCAAGTCTAAGAATTGCAAGGTCTATCTTTGCAATTCTATCTAATGACCAATTTTTTAATTTAGATAAAATAACTTCATCTATTTCTTTTAGATTTTCCTTAACTCCTCTAACTACCATTTCAATATATTCTATTTCAGATGGCTTGTCCTCATTTTCACTATAACAATAATCTAGGATTTTATCTAAGTCTTCGTTACCAAACTCTAGTTCATAAATGCATTTGAATGCATTATCTCTTGCCTTTTTTCTACTCATTTTTATTCTCCTAATTTCTATTTTTTAGACTTTTTTTCTTCTTTATAATAATATACTTCTTGTCCTTTAAAACCTTTTCCTTTGAAAAAGTTAAGAACTGCTTCTTCATTATCTTGAATTTTCTTTCCAAGAAAAATTGCTCCACCAAGTAAAGCTATTAATACAGCTGCTTTAGTTAAAAAGTCTACAACTCCTAATGCATATAAGACTATAACAATTAAAACACATATTATAACATATTTGTTTTTAACAACATAATCCCAAAAATCTCTCATATCTTAATTCACATCCTATTCCATATTTATTTTTTTTGTGGTTCAATATAGACACCTTTAATCTTAATATTAGCCTCTTTAATTTCTATTGTTGTTTGTTTTTTAACTGTAGCTTTTATATTTTCTTGCAATTTTTCAGTTAAAGTAGGAACTACTGTATCTGGTAGAATTAAAGCATATAAATTTGCTTTTACTCCTTCTTCAGATATACTTACTTCTACTTTAGGATTAACAAGTTCTGGATAATTTCTTGCAACTGACATAATCATTGTTTCAAATGTATCTCTATTTAAAAATACTGTACCAGAATCATTTTTAATTGCTAGTCCACTTCTTGTATCTTCACCAGAATCTGATGTTGAAAATAATCCAATAAGTCCAAATAATGAAACAATAGCACCCACTATAAGTACCGCTACTTTATTTGCAATTAAAAAGTTTACCGCAACTTGATATAAATCTCCTATTTGAATCATTCCAGTAGATACAAGTATCACAAAAACAGACAAAATAATCATTACTACTGAAAAAATACATAATATAAACTTCTCAAAACCTCTCATATTTTATTCCCCCTATTAATTTGTATAAAGCCCAAACTAATTAATCTAAGTTCGGGCCATACTAAAATGTTATTAATCTTCCTTATCTGAAGTATCTTCTACTGGTACATCTACTTTAACATCTTTTTTCTCTTCTTTTTCAAAAATAATATCTTGAACATTAATATTAACAGCCTCAACTTCAAGTCCTGTCATATTTTCAACAGCATTTTTTACAGCTGTTTGTGCAGCCCATGCTACATCTGGTATTCTTACACCATATTTAACATTTACAAAAATGTCTATAGTAACTTTTTTATTATTTAGTTCTATTTTTACACCTTTTGTATATTTTTTATTGCTACCAAAAATTTGGTTTATTCCATCAACAAAACCAACTTGCATACCTGCAATACCATCAACTTCTGATGCTGCAAGTCCAGCAATAACACCAATTACATCTTCTGAAATATTTAAGTTAGATGCAATTTCTACTTTTTCCTCAGCTGTATTTTCAACATTTTCTTCTTTTTTACTCATTACCAAATTCCTCCTTTATAGAATAAAAATATTCTATCTCATTTATACACTTATTATACATTATTTTATTTGAAATGTCATCTTCAATTACAAAAAAATCACATATATCACAAATTATTTACATTACTGTATTCCTAATTTTTTTCCTGCAAGAAAATGATAATGTAGGTGTTTTACTTCTTGTCCTGCATCTCTACCACAATTACTTATGATTCTGTATCCAGACTCGCTAACATTTGTTATCTGTGCTATTTTTTTAAATGCTAAATGAATTTTATCTATATATTCCATATTTTCTTCATTTACTTCTTCTAAACTTTCAATATGAATTTTAGGCACTACTAAAACATGTACAGGAGCTAAAGGATTTAAGTCTTTAAAAGCTGCTACATATTCATCCTCATAAACAAATTCACTTGGAATTTCCTTTTTAATTATTTTACAAAAAATACAATCATCATTCATACTATTTTCCCCCTTATTTTCCTCTATACTTTTTACCAATTTTATCTTTTAAAAATTTTATAAACTTACTATACTTTCCTGTCATATTTTCTTTTGAGCATAGTATTGCTTGGTCTTTAGAAATATATACATATAGATAATCATTTGCACTGCATACTTTATATAAATCACTATACTCTATTATACTAGTACCAATTATATCTTCTTTCTTTTTGGTAATCATAAAGATATTATCTTTTTTAAATTCTACTTCAACTACAGCTCCTTTTGTAATATTTGAAGTTTTTATTGTAGATTTTGCACGAATTTTTGGAAGTAACATAATCTCTAGTAACCAAATTATTCCTGCACCTATAGAAAAAACTCTATATATAATACCCATATTACTTGCAAATATTCCTAAGAGTATTAAAGCTACAGACAATATAGTTATAATCCAAGTTACTGGTTTATGATATAAATTATATCTGTTATATATTTCAATAGAATTCAAATCGTACTTAGTCTTAAACTTCATAATCAACTCATCCATATTTTATACCTCTTAGTCTACAAAAACGGCTTTTATTCTTCTAATACCTGCAGAACAAGCTTCTTCTTTCTTTATTTTAATATGTGATAGTTCTGATGTATTTGATACATGAGGACCTCCACAAAGTTCTGCAGAAACATCTCCTATTTTATATACTGTTACTATATCTGGATATTTTTCAATAAACATACATTCAGCACCAGATTTAATTGCGTCTTCTTTTGGCATTTCTTCTTTTGTAACAGTTATACCTTCATCTATCCATTTATTTACTAACTCTTCAACTTTTTGCTTTTCTTCATCAGTTAATTTATGGTCACAAGAAAAATCAAAACGCATTCTTTCAGCAGTTATATTACTTCCTTTTTGATGACAATCAGGACTAACTATAACTTTAAGAGCAGCATTTAGTAAATGAGTTGCTGTATGATATTTTGTTTCAATCTCACCAGTTGAAGCAAGACCACCCTTAAATTTTTCTTTTGCACCTGCACGAGATATCTCTTGATGAGCTTTAAATTTTTCTTCAAAACCTTTCTCATCTACTTCAATATTCATTTCCTTTGCAAGTTCAACTGTTAGTTCTATTGGAAAACCAAAAGTGTCATATAGTCTAAAAGCATTATCTTTATCCATTTTTCCATCAACAATTTTAGATGTTATTTTTTCAAATTCTTTTAAACCATGTTCAAGAGTTCTATTAAATTTATTTTTCTCATCTTTTAGAACATCTAATACAACTTTTCTATTTTCCTCTAGTTCAGGATAAAAATTTTTGTATTTATTTATAATCATTAGAGCAACTTCTTCTTCCCAATTACTGTCAATATCTATGTTTAATTTTTTAGCATATCTAATTGCTCTCCTAATAAGTCTTCTTAAAATATATCCTTGGTCAGTATTACTTGGTTTTATTCCAGATGGGTCAGCACTAATAAATACAGCACTTCTAATATGGTCTGCTATAATTCGCATAGCTTTTTCATTTTCACTATAAGACAAATTTGTAATTTCTTCTATTTTTTCTATAACATCTTTCCAAATAGATGATTTATAGTTATCATTTACTCCCTCTAATACTGAAGTAATTCTTTCAAGTCCCATACCTGTATCTACATTTTTCTTTGGCAATTCAGTAAATGTTCCATCTTCATTATGGTTATATTGCATAAATACATTATTCCATATTTCTACCCATCTATCATCTTCTGGGTCATATTCTTGTGGAATTTCATCATCACTTCTAAAGTAAAAAATCTCTGTATCTGGACCACAAGGTCCTGTAAGTTCCATATTTGGCCACCAGTTATCATCTTCGCCCAAATATCTTATTCTAGAATCAGGTATTCCTAAACTTCTCCATACATTTGCTGTTTCATCATCTGCTGGTACTATATCGTTTCCTTTAAATACAGTAACTGCTAATCTTTCTACTGGAATATTAAACTCTTTAGTTAAAAGTTCAAAACTCCATGTAACACTCTCTTTCTTGAAATAATCTCCTAAACTCCAGTTACCAAGCATTTCAAAGAATGTATGATGAGTTCCATCTCCAACTTCATCTAAGTCGTTTGTTCTCATACATTTTTGGTAATCGCAAAGTCTACTTCCATAAGGATGTGGTTGTCCCATTAGATATGGTACTAATGGTTGCATACCTGCAGTATTAAAAAGTACAGAAGGGTCATTTTCTGGTACAACTGGTGCACTAGGTATTTGTTTATGACCTTTTGACTCAAAAAATTTAATGTATTTTTCTCTAATTTCTAAAGAATTCATTTTTATCTCCCCAATCTAAATATATATAAAAAAGCACCTTAAAGTGCCTTATTTCTAGCGGTTAAATTATATCAAAAAAAGAATACATAGTCAACAAAACTACATAATTTTGAGTTATTTATTTTACATATTATTTGCTTTTTATTATATATTATGTTAAACTATATCTGTTTTATGGAGGAGATTATGTTACAAGAAATAACAGGTCGTGCTAGGCGAGCTATAGATGATTATAAAATGATAGAAGAAGGAGATAAAATTGGGATAGGTCTTTCAGGTGGTAAAGACAGTATTTCTCTACTTTATGCCCTACATACTTTACAACGATATTACCCAAAAAAATTTGAAATTATTGCAATAACTATTGATCCAGGAAGTTCAACTTTTAATACAGATAAGTTAAAAGAAATGTGTGATAATTTAGGCGTTGAATATGTAGTATATAAGTCTAATCTATCAGAAATCGTTTTTGATATTAAAAAAGAAAAAAATCCCTGTTCTCTATGTGCTAACTTAAGACGTGGTATGCTCTCAAGTGTTGCTGTAGAAAATGGATGTAATAAAATAGCTTTAGGTCATCATTTAGATGATGCGATTGAAACTTTATTAATGAATGAAATTTTAAATGGAAATATTACTACTTTTGCGCCAAAAACACATCTTAGTCGTTGTAACTTGATTATGATTAGACCTTTAATATATGTGTATGAAAAAGAAACAAGGGCTCTTGCAAGAGAAATGAATTTTCCAGTTATAGAAAAATGTTGTCCAAAAGATGGCTTTACTAAACGTGAATATATGAAAGATTTAGTAAAACAATTAAGACATGATATTCCAAAAGTTAGAGAAAATTTAATTGGAGCTATAAAACGTTCTAATATACCTGGTTGGAAATTGCCAGATGAAAACAATGATTCAATAGTAGAAAAATAGAAAGTAAAACAAAGTTGATAAAAGTTAATTTACCAGCTTTGTTTTTTTATATTATTTCAATTCTAATTCCTACTACTCCATACTTTTCCTGTTCTTCTTTTGTATAAAATTCATTTAATACTTTTAATAGTTCTGTTTTAGTATGAGTATTATCTGCAAAATATTCTATTGGATAGTTATTTAGTAATTCTTCAAAACTTGGATATATTAGTAACTCCTTTACTTTAGTTATTAATTTTTCTGTTTTTTCAGGCTCTTTTAAGAACTCTATTTCATCTCCAATTTTTATATTTCTTCTTTTTTCATCAAATAATCTAACCTCTATTACCTTACTTCCTTTTTTCATGCATTCAAAATATTTCGGTTGTAATTTCATTATATGCTTCATTTTTCTAATTCCTTTCATAACTATATGAGAAAAGATAAGGATATTACTCCTTATCTATCTCATTATTTAATAATTTTTTTATATCTTCATCATTTAAGTTTTCAAAAATATTAAAAGATAATTCATCTTGTGGTCCTTCATTTTTATCTAAATCTACAAGTTTTATACCTTCTGCATTAAGGTTTCCATGTCTTTTCAATGGTGCATTATCTAATACTTTATCCTCTTTTAAAGGTGTTACTTGTGGTGGCTCAATTTTTCTATTTTCTAATGGAGTAATTTGTGGAGGTTCAATAGTTTTTTCTTCATTTGGTAAATCTACTTTAAGTATGTCTTTTCCTCTGCTTTCAGTTTTTCCATCTCTATCATCATCATTTGGATTTTTATTATTTAATTTTTTTCTTAATCTAACTATTTGTATAAATTCAAATAGTATAAGTACATACATTGCAACAAGTAAGTAATTTTTTCTAATTGCTGCCCATACGTATTTTAAATATGCAATGATTTTCTCTTTAGTGTTTTTACTATTTTGAACTTCCTTCAAATAATCTCTCATTTGCATATTAGAAAGTTCATCATTTGTTGCATCTACATAATTATATTTTAACTTATATTCTCTTATTGTTGTTCCATCTGCTGCTGTTACTCTAATTACTATTTCTCCATCTTTTTTTAAGTCATCTGCTCCTATTATTTCTACTTTTGCTCTTTCATCTTTTGCTATTGCAACAATATTTAAAGATTTTACAATATTAGATATATCCCCTATATCGTATTCAAAAACTTCAGATTGAAAGTTTTCCTTCAAATTATAATTTTCTACAATTAAAGTTTCAAGAAATGCATTTGATTTTTGAGCATCTGCTGTTTTAGTAACAAGAATAGTATATGTTCTTTTGCTACCATTTTGAGCAGTAACAGTAATATATATGTAATTATCTCCTTCTTTTATATCGTTATTTCCATATATTTCAACTTTTGCATTTGTATCCTCAGCTCTTGCAAGAACTGTTATATCTGATACACTTTCTCCAACTGTTAAAGAATAATTTGTTATGTTTCTTGAGAAGAATGGACTAATTCCTTCCTCGCTTAATTGAAGTATTTTTAGATAGTTATTTGAACTTAATACAGAATTAGTTTGAGGTATAGTTGGTTGCGGCTGTGGTTGAGGTTCTTGTGGTTGTTCAACTTGAGGTTGAGAATTAATTGCTGTAATTAACTTTTCAGCAGTTATAGTGCCTAAGTCTTGCATACTTTCATCTGCACTAGTTACTCCATTTGCAACTACAACTATCCTAGAAGAGCCTTCTTTTAGAGCTCTAAAAGTATATGTTTTTGAAGCTATACCTGCAGATGTATCTGTTTGATCCCACCATACACTTTCGCTTAAACTATCTCCAGAAACATATTCATACATATTAGTATCATAGGAAACATTTATATTATCATAAGCTGCAACATTTAATCCAAAGTTAAAAACCAACGTAAAGGTTTCACCCACTTTTACATTTGAATTTCCACTAATACTTGCCGCATCAACTTTTAAACTAATAGCTAGATATAATGCAAATAATATTGCAAAAACTTTTATCTTCTTAGTTTTCATTTATTCCTCCTACTGTTCAATTACATACAAGCCTAAAATATGTCTTTGTATTTTCAATAAATCTGCTGCTCTTGGAGCTTGACTTACCTTATCAATAATTGAAGCTTTTACCTGATATTCATTCAAATTATATTTTTGTAGTATATATCTTTGAAGCATAATTAAATCTCTTGCATTTATTATTCCATTTCCATCTACTTCTCCATATACAACAAAATAATATTTTTTATTTAAGTTTTTAAATTCTATACTTGAACCTGTACCTACTAAAGCATCCTCTGCTAATACATTTCCATTAATATCTTTAATTTCATATTCATCATTAGTATCTAATGAAGCCTTTATTTCAGATACTGTAGAACCAGGTTCTACTCCTGTTATTACATCATCTGTTAGTTTTAAATTCTTGTTAAAATCTACAAATTTATCATCTTTTGGTGCACTATCATCTTTAATCTCAATTGTAGTTCTTGCTGTAAAGCCACCATCATCTGTTATTGCACTAACATTTAAAGTTCCCGCTTTTAGAGCTGTTATTGTATTTCCATCTACACTTGCAAGTGCTGAATTTGAAAGTGTTAATTTATACTTTTTATTACTTGCATTAGATGGTTGAATTACTGGATTTAGTGTTAATTTTTCTCCAACTTTCATACTATATGTACTTTCTGGAAAACTTACAGAGGTTACCTTTACTCCTGTAACATTAATAGTACATATTGCACTTTTTTGCATATCCTGTGTCATTACAGTTATTGTTGCTACACCATTTTTTACTGCAGTAACAAGTCCATCTTGGTTTACTGTTGCAACTTCTGAATTATTTGATGACCAAGTTACATTTTTATTTTCTGCATTTCCTGGAGACACTGTAGCATGTAATTGCAATGTATCTCCCTCTTTTAGTTGAGAGTATGTTACATCCAGACTTACACTGTCTACTTTAACATAATCATAGACATACACATATCTATGCTGAACATATCCAACTCTTCCATCACTTAATTGAACTCTATCATAAAGGGTATTTTGACCAATTCCTGTTCTTGTCATTTTTGTTCTATTTGCTCCACCCTCTTGTAATTCTGTAATAGTAGTAAGTGTAGGGAAAGAAGAATCTGGTCCTGACCTTACATTAAATATATCTGGTACACCTGAATCTGAAGGGTCATCTAAATATACTTGTGTATTATCCTCAATAAAAGTTACATCACCAACTGTAGGTGCTGGAACAGCACTTGATGGCATATTTTCATATACAGGTATATTAAATTCAAAAGAATTATTTAATATACCACAGTTTGCATACGCGTTATATGTGATTAAGGCCTCACTTTTTGGTCCAAAAATATTTGTCATATAACCTGTACCAAGTAAGTATTTAGCTTGTCCTGGATTATTTACATCAAAACGTTCAAAATATATTGTATTTTGTCCCCATTTTACATAGTTATTGTATATATATTCTATTCCACCTCTAAGAGCAGAAGGTACATCTGTCCAACCACGACTTTGAGCCTCTTTAACTCCATTTTGTATTGCACTTCCATTATCATTATCATAAGCACCTATATTAAAGAAATTATATACTCCATTATCTCCGTTAATAAGAGAATTATTTAATATGTTTCCACTGTTTTCTTGTCTTATACGTGATGCTATATGAACTGGATTTATACCTACTTCCTTAGATATTGAATAGATAAGATTTGCATAAGTAGTTCCTAAATCTTTCCATTCACCATATAATTTATATTTATCTTTATATTGTGCGCCCATTGGTGTAGAAGCAAGAACCCCCTGAACAGAATCTACTGATTGAACACCATCAACAAATCTTAGTGCCTCAAACATAAATATTCCATCATTATTTAAAAAATTACGTGGGTCTAAAACATAAGCTACACCAGATTTAGAGGCAGTAACATAATTTCCATCAACATAATTATTTTGTCCATCTTTCTTCCACTCTGGTCCAAATATGTCTTCAACCAAACTTATTCCTTCATTTACTTCATAAGTTTCGTGAGAGAGAACTGTATTCCAATCAAGACCTGTATGAACAGCTTTAAAAACCCAATTTGGATGTTCTGCTCTTAAGCTATTTATATATGGCATATATGAAGCTGGAAAATTTTCATCCATATATGATGTTGGCAAATTTGAGCCAATTTGAGCATTAACTTTTCTAAAATTTATAGTTGAAGTAACAATAACTAGTACTAAAAGACCTATTATTATTCTAAACTTTAAATTTTTTTTCTTCATTTCTCCTCCATTTTTTACATCGAATGTTATTATTTATAAAATTATATCATAAACATAAACTTTGTCAAAGTATCTTATATATAAAGCGAATATTTTACTTAAAATCGTTATATTATGTATTAATGAAAGTAATATAAATTTGACTTTTAATAATTTTAGTGTATAATTAATTAAAGTTGTGAGTTTTAAGGAGGTGAAAATTATAATAATTCATAATTAGCGCAAGGGCATACTAATTTGTATGTTAACGAGGATGATAGTTGTCGAAAAATCAGCGGATGCTATCACGGTATTCTAGATATCGAAATAATATAGTTAAAAAGCAAAATCTAATATTGTAACAAAGCTGTATTACTTCTAGAAATTTATTTTTTAATGAACATTGAAAAAAATATATATTTTAGGAGGTATTTATATATGTGTGGAATAATTGGATACACAACAAATAAAAAGGATGCAGTAGAAATTGCTATTGCAGGACTTAAAAATTTAGAGTACAGAGGATATGATTCATCAGGAATTGCATATAATGATGGAAAAATTACCATGGTAAAATCTAAAGGAAAGATTGCAAACTTAGATGATAAACTAAAATCATTAGATACTACTTCGTCTATAGCTATTGCTCATACAAGATGGGCAACTCATGGAGAACCAAATGAAACTAATGCTCACCCACATAAAGTTGGAAAAGTTACATTAGTTCATAACGGTATAATCGAAAACTATGCTACATTAAAAGAAGAATTAATTGCAAAAGGATATGAATTTAAAAGTGAAACAGATACAGAAGTGGCAACAGCATATATAGATTATTGTTATGCTACTTATTCTGACAAACTTAAAGCTATTGTTGAAGCTTGTAAAAAAATTAGAGGTTCTTATGCTTTTGATATAATTTTTGAAGATGAACCAGAGACTATTTACTCTACTCGTAAAGATTCTCCACTTATTATAGGTTATGGTAAAGATGGAAATTTTGCAGCATCAGATATTTCAGCTATTTTGTCATATACAAATAAGTATTCATTAATTGATGAAAGTGATGTTGTAAGAATAACAAAAGACAATGTTACTTTCTACAATTCAAATCTTGAAGAAGTTAAGAAAGAAATAAAGATTGCTGATTGGGATGCGACACAATATCAAAAAAATGGATATGACCATTTTATGTTAAAAGAAATTTATGAGCAACCAAAAGTTATTCAAGATATCTATACAAGATTTTACAATAATTGTGATTACTCAGACTTAGATATAACTTCTTTTGAAAAAATACATATTGTTGCTTGTGGAAGTGCTATGCATGCTGCTTTAGTTGGAAAATATTTACTTCAAACTTATGCAAAGATACCAGCTATGGTTGAAGTTGCTTCAGAATACAGATATGCTGAAGAACTTATCACTCCAAAGACTCTTTTAATTGTTGTTTCACAATCTGGTGAAACTGCAGATACTCTTGCTGCATTAAGACTAGCAAAAGAAAAAGGAGCTTATGTTGTGGGAATAGTAAATGCTGTTGGTTCTACTATTGCACGTGAAGTAGATAAATGTATTTACACTTATGCAGGACCTGAAATAGCAGTTGCAACAACTAAAGGTTACACTACTCAAGTTGCAATATTTGCTACATTAGCCATTAATGCAATGAAAAAGAATAATACTCTAGTCAATGAAGAAAAAATAAAATCTGAATTACTTAATGTGGAAAATGTATTAAACACTATTATTTCTAATAGAGAATTATACTTAGATATTGCACAAAAAATATACACACATAATGATGTATTTTTCATAGGTAGAGGCATAGATTCAGCAGTATGTATGGAAGGTTCTTTAAAATTAAAAGAAATATCTTATACACATTCAGAGTCATATAGTGCTGGTGAACTAAAACATGGTACAATTTCTCTTATTGAAGATGGTACACCAGTTATAGCACTAGCTACTAATGATGACCTATTTGAAAAAACTGTAAGTAATTTAAAAGAGACTAAAGCTCGTGGTGCATATTCTATTTTTATCACTACAGACAACTATAAAGATTATAATTTTGATGAATTTGCAGACAAAGTTATAATGTTACATAAGACAAGTGAGTTTTTACAACCAATACTTGTTGTAGTAACTTTACAACTAATAGCTTATGAAGTAGCAAAACTAAAAGGTTGCGATATAGATAAGCCACGAAATTTAGCAAAATCTGTAACAGTTGAATAATCTAAATTGTAGGAATGTTAAAAACATTCCTACTTTTTTTTTTACTTTATTTTTTAAATGCAACCAAATTTTTACAAAAAACAACTTAAAAATGATAGAATGTAAACAAACTACATGCTATAATTTTTTAGAAAGGAAAAAAATTATGGAAGAAAAAAAAGATTATTTAAAAATACTATTTAGAATATCTAGTATTATTGGTACAGTAATTATGTGTATCTTTTTATATTATGCTATAAAAGAGCAAATTTTTACTTCTAAAGAAAAAATGCAACTTTTCTTAGAAAAAACAGGTTATTTTGCACCTGTTATGTTTATTTTAATTCAAATTATCCAAATAATTATTCCACTAATACCTGGTGGAATTAGTGAAGCTGTAGGTGTTCTTATTTTTGGACCAGTATTTGGTTTTATTTACAATTATATTGGAATTGTAATTGGGTCAATTATAGTATTTTTTATTGCAAGAAAATATGGCTTGCCTCTACTTAAAAGAATATTTAGAAAAGATTTAATTGATAAATATACTACATGGCTTGATAAAGGAAAAAATTTTGATAAAGTGCTTGCTCTTTTAATTTTTCTCCCTCTTGCTCCAGATGACTTTTTATGTTATTTTGCAGGAGTTACAAAAATTAGTGTTAAGAAATATCTTGCAATTATTTTTCTACTTAAACCATTTACTATAGTTGCTTATAGTTTGGTACTAGTATTTTTCTCAGATTTACTACCACAAATTTTGTAATTTAATCTTTTATATTATGGTAACTCTTTCGTATGTTTTTGTTGACTTTTATGTAAATTAATGATAAAATATTAAACGAATTTTATAAATTTATATTTCTTTATTTAATAATAAAGACAAGGAGGGAGAAAAAATGAGTAATTCAGGCTACAATAATAAAAAGCGTTCCTACTCATCTAATGATAACTCTTTTAGCTCCAAAGTTAAAAAGGCAATATTTACTCAAGAGTATCTAGATAGTTTAGAAAAAAATGCTGAAAAACATACAAACAGTAGCACGCAACACGAAATACCTAAAAGTAATCATCATTACAAGAAAAATCCAAAGAAACGGAGGTATCTTTAAAAAGATAATGCTTGTACTATTTATCTTAATATTACTGATTGGTACTGTTGGTGTTGTATTTTTTATGCCTTATTTACAAAAGGCTATTGCTTCTTATGAAGAAGGAATTAATACAACTAGAATTGACATTTCACGAGTACCACACATATATGATAGGAGCGGAAATTTACTATGTGTCATGTATGGATATTATGATAATGGACAGGAAAATTTTCAACCAACTTACTCAAGTGTATATACCCCAATAAATGATATGCCACAATATGTAAGTGATGCTTTTACAGCTATAGAAGATGAAACTTTCTATGGTAATAGTGGTATTTCAGTTAACAGATTATTGTATGCAACATTTAATTATCTTGTAAAAGGAGATTCATCATTTGGTGGAAGTACAATTACACAACAACTTGTAAAAGTTGCAACTGATGAAAAAGAACATTCACCATCTCGTAAAGCACAAGAAATTGGAAGTGCAATGTATTTGACAGATAATTGGTCAAAAGAAAAAATACTAGGAAGCTATATAAACTTAGTATATTATGGAAATGGTGCTTATGGTATTTATGAAGCTGCTCTTACATATTTTAATGTTGAACCAAAAGACCTAAATATTGCCCAGTCAGCAATACTTGCCTCTTTACCTAACTCTCCTGATGGATTAAATCCTTACGGAAACGATACCAAAAAAGAGAAACTATTTCATCGACAAGGCTTGGTACTAGACAAGATGTTAGAATTAAAACTAATATCTCAAGAACAGTATGATGAGGCTAAAAACTTTAATATTGAATTTAATAATGGCTCAAATAGAATAGTAAAAAATGACCCTGCAATAAGTCAATATTTTAAAGTTGCTCTTAAAGAAATAAAAGAAATAGTTAAAAAACAATACTCTTGCTCAGATAGTGAAGCTATTGATATAATTCTAAATGGTGGTGCAAATATTACCCTAAACATAGATAGAGATTTTCAAACAAAAGCTGTTCAAGTTGCAAAGGAATGTTATGCACAACATGAGGGATTAGAGCTTGGTGGAGTAATAACTACAAAATCTGGAGAAGTAATTGCCGTAATAACTACAAGTAATAATTCTGAAATTGACCATGCATATTCAATGGTAAGACAAACTGGTTCTGCTATAAAACCTATAAGTGTATATGGTCCTGCTTTTGATATGGGTCTTGTATCTCCTACTACTCAAGTTGTTGATACACAAGTAACAGTAACAACTCCAGATAAAAAAGTATGGAACGTACAAAATGCATATAGAAGCTATAAAGGACAAATTAGCATTCAAGATGCTATTGCCTATTCTACTAACACCATTGCAGTAGATACCTTAAAAGATGTTACAATTTCACGTTCTTTTGAATATGCCAAAAATTTTGGTATAACTTCTCTTACAGATAGTGATTTATATTATCCATGTCTTGCTTTAGGTGGTTTTACACATGGAGTATCTCCATTTGAACTTACTCAAGCATATAATGCTATTAATAATGATGGAGTATTTAAAACGATTTCAACTGTAAAATCTATAAAAATTGGAGAAAAAATATTATCTAAAGAGAGTAATGAACATCAAGTAATATCTGCAAATGCTGCAAATATGTTAAAAACTTGTATGATTGCTGTAGGAAATTATGGTACAGGAAAACCAGCTAAGTTAGATAATGTAAAATGTTATTTAAAAACTGGTACTTCAAGTAATAACTATGATGTATGGAATTGTGGTTTTACTGATGACCTTACTTTTTGTTTATGGAATGGATACGACAAAAATAAAGATATTGAAGATTATCAATTAGTAAAAACTACATGGAAAGCTATAATGGAAGCATATTACGTAAAATAGAGAACCTTACGTTCTCTATTTTTATTTTGTTATCTTTTCATAATTACTAAATTTGTAATTATCTCCTTCTTTTACTATTGTATATTTTACTTGTTCAAGTTTACTTTCAGATATTGTTCCTTCATCTATTTTTTCTTTTAAAAATTCTATTTGATTAGACTCATAAAACTCTGAAATATTTGTAAAGCTTAAAACATTATCTGTTCTATCTACATCATAATATATATCTGTTTCTATGGTATCTTCTCCATCAATATTTTCAATAGCTTGATTTACATATACTCTATATGCTAGTAATTCTATTCTATCAGTATATTCATAAATTTTATATGGAATTTCTACTACAAAATCTGCTACAAATCCTTGAGCACCAGTTGTAATCATAGCATAAGAATCTGTATTATCATCATAATATAAAATTCCATCTATATTTTCATTTGTAAACTCATCATCTACAAACAAATTTGAAATAGTAATTTGCATATTTGAAGCAAGTACGTACGTGTTTGAATAAGTCTGAGAATACCCTATTAGATTTTGATATTCCTCCTTAGAAATTATCTTATCAAAAGCTGTAAGTATCTTAAATTTATTACTTATTCCATTATTGTCTAATTCTTCTATAAGTCTTGAAGAATATAGATTAGAAACTCTAATTAAATTAGTTAGTTGTGTTCCTACTCTACTACTTAATACAATTTCTTGTGAACGTTCTGGTCTATGAACAATTTCTTGTTCCTCTGGATTTTCTTCCTGTTTCTTTGGAGTTTCAATTCTTCCAGAATTAAATAATATATATACTACGCATATTACAGCAAGTATAATTCCAATTGTACACACAATAGTAGTACCTTTCTTATTCAAATTACTCACTCTCCTTTTTATAATCCACTAATAACAGTATCTGTAAAAACTTGTCCAAATAATTCTAAGTCCGTATAACTTTTAAGTTCAAAAGAAAAAATCTTTTTTAAATCTGACCTTATAATATAAAATATCGCATTATACGTTGCCATACTTATTTGTATCTTACTTCTATTATCTACCGTATTTTTACAACTCTCACACAAAAATGTGTTATCCACATAATTATAATACACAAAATCTTCTTCACTTTCAAGAAGTGCTTTAGAGCAATTAGCACATTTATCTTGTCTTGGCGCAAATCCTAGAAGTGAAAATAACTTTATTTTAAAGGCATTTACCACAAGTTTTGAATCTTTATCTAACTTGTCCAACGCATAAATAGTATTTAAAAATAGTTTCAATATTTTTTCACAATCTTGATTTTCATCTGTAACCATATTTATTAATTTTGTCATATCAAAAACAATTTGAAGTTTATCTAAATCTACTCTTAAATTATAAAAAGTATTTATACTCTCAGCAGAATTTAAATAATAATATCCCGTATTTTGATATAGTACAAATTCGCTATATACAAGAAACTGTGAACTGGCAAGAAATGGACTATTTGTCTTTTTTGCCCCTTTTGCTATTGCAGAAACCTTACCAAGTCCATCAGTAAGTATTGTTATAATTTTGTCATTATCTTTATATGTTACTTCCCTTATCACTATTCCCTTGACTTTGATAAGTTTCATCAGTCATATCACCTTTTTTCTCATATAATTCATCTTTTATTTTTTTATATTCTACAAAAGTTTCAACATCTCCTGTTTTTAAAAATTGTTTCCATGCAAAATCCTCATACATAAATAGCACCTCTTATTCACTATTATATGTAGATTATTTTGATTAATACGTTATATTTTAGATTTTATATTTCCAAGATAATTATCATCATCTTGCCAATTTTCTCTAACTTTTACCCAAAGTTGAAGATTTACTTTATCTTCTAACATATTTTCAATTTCAATTCTTGCTTGAGTTCCAATTTGTTTCAACTTTGCTCCATCTTTTCCAATTATTATACCTTTATGTGATTGTTTTTCGCATATAATATTTACTTCAATATCATATACACTTTGTTTTTCTCTATTTTTTCTCTTTTTAAATTTAGTAACCTCAACTTTTATACCGTGTGGCACTTCTTCATTAAGATTATTTAAAGCTTTTTCTCGTATAATTTCTTCTACTAATTCTCTTTCTGTTATATCTGTAATTTCATCCTCAGAATAAATCATCTCACCTTCTGGCAAATATTTAACTATACATTCTTTTAATATATTTAATCCATCTTCTTTATATACAGAAATTGGTATTATCTCTTTGAAATTACCTCCAACAGATTTAAAGAATTCATCATAAATACTAATTATTTTAAGTATTTTTCCCTTTTCTATTTTATCTATCTTATTTATACATAATATAACATTGTTCTTCTTACCTGCTATATTTTTCATAATAGTTTCATTGGCTTTATCTATCGTTGGACGAGAAGCATCCACCATATATATAATTACATCCACACTCTCTATAGCAGATTCAACATTTTTCATCATATACTCGCCCATTTTGTCTTTTGGTATATGAACTCCTGGTGTGTCAATATACACCATTTGTGAATTTTCATCTGTTATAATTCCTTTAATATTAAATCTTGTAGTTTGTGGCTTAGGTGTTGTAATAGCTACCTTAAACCCTACCATTTTGTTTACTAAAGTAGATTTTCCTGCATTAGGTTTACCTACTACTGTTATGTATCCTGCTTTAAACATATCTTTTCCTTTCAAAATTCTCCTATATTATATCAAAGAAAATAAAAAAAAACAACATAATTTATTTGGTTTTATATTAATAATTATTTATAAAATTGTTTACATAAATTTGACATTCTTGCACTATTATGTTATAATATTTAAGAACTTCTAATTATGTTATATACATTAATATATATATAAATTTTTATAAGGAAAGGATGTTGAAAGATGTTAGGAACTTTACAAAGTTTTCTAACAAAAGAAAAAGAGGCACAATATATGGTAATTGATGTAGATGAAAATGGACTTATAATTGAAGACAAAAAAGGAAATACATATACTATGCCTAAAGAGGATATTACGATGTATCAAAAAAACAAAGACATCACTGATACCAAATATGTTTCAAGATTACTTGGAACATACATAACTGTTTTAGTTTACAAAAATAAAAATGATGTTACAATTTCAAGAGCATCGTATATGAAGAAAAGAATTCAAAAATTTCAAAAAGGAGATGATGTTGTTGCAACTGTAGTTTCTGCAGATGCTAAAGCTCTTTATGTTGAGTTTGATGAAGGTTTAAGTGGTAAAATTTATACTAACCAATTAACTTCTTCAAAAGTACGCCAACCATTAGATATTTATAGTATTGGCGACAATATAAAATGCAAAATAACAAAAATCCGTGATGATGGATATTTTGAATTATCAAGAATAGAACTATATAAAGGTTCTAGTTTAGCTGTTAAAAAAGGTGAATTTGTAAAATGCAAAATCACTAAAAAGCTTGATGATAATTCAGGATATTTTGTTGAATTACTATATAATCCAATGTATAGTGGAATTTTTGATATCAATCAAAAAAATAATTTAAAATTTAAAGTAGGTCAAGTAGTTGATTTAAAAGTTCTAGATGTTGACGAAAAACGTCATTTAAAGCTTAGAGCAGCATATTAAATTTTATTTATTATTTTTACATATTTTTTTAGAATGTACTTTTTTTAGTACATTCTTTTTTTATCTAATTATAATTAACAAGTTCAACATTTTTTCATAAAATATAATAATTGAGGTGAATGTATATGAATGAAATATGCTATAATCTTGCTCTAAGACAAAGACGTTGTCAAAATGGAATTTCACTAGTTACAGATAACGTATATACAAATATTGAAGATAATGCTCAACTACTATTATCTTTTGGCTATACTCTAACTGTTATTTCAAAAAATTCTAATAGTGTTACTATTAGTTTATATAATCCAGATTTACTTACAGAGATTAAGTTTAATATTCCAAATGATACATATAAAACTTTTGATTTACCAATGTACAATGGCACTTTTATACTTCAAGTGGGAGTACAACAATTTAATTGTGTATGTCCAAACGTTTCATGAGGTGGTTATTATGGATATAACTTTAGTAATTAATGATAAATGTTGTAGCAATTGTTTTAAAAATTCTATAAATACTACAAAAACTTTTACTTCTAGCAGTCAAACCTTTGAACTACAAGATAATTATCTCCTAAATATCATTTCTACACAGGAAAATACTTTTCTCGTTATAATACAAAATGGAAACTGTGTAATTTTAAGAAAAATAATTAGAAATGTAGAAACAAGTATTAATATTCCCTCTTGTTCAACACATATAGTAACCATAACTAGCACCTAAATTCTTGACATCTCCTTTTTCTTTGATATAATATTAATTGTTGAAAAAGGATGTGTTATGTAAATGAAAATTGGAATAGTTGGATTACCAAATGTTGGAAAGTCTACACTTTTTAATGCTATAACAAAAGCTGGTGCAGAAAGTGCAAACTACCCATTTTGTACAATAGAACCAAATGTTGGTATGGTATGCGTACCAGATAACAGACTAGATGTATTATCTAAAATGTATGAAACAAACAAAACAACTTATGCAACTATAGAATTTGTAGATATTGCTGGCCTTGTTAAAGGTGCTTCTCAAGGTGAAGGACTTGGAAATAAATTTCTAAGTCATATTAGAGAAACTGATGCTATTGCTCATGTAGTAAGATGTTTTGAAGATGAACAAATCGTTCATGTAAATGGTAAAATAGACCCTATTGGAGATATTGAGACAATATCTCTTGAACTAATTTATGCAGATACTGAAACATTAGTTAAAAGAATGGATAGAGTTGCAAAACAGACAAAATCTGGAGATAAAAAAGCTATTGCTGAACTTGAACTTTTAAAAAGAATTAAAGCCCATTTAGATGAGTGTAAACCTGTTAGAACAATGGATTTAACAGATGAAGAAAGAGATATAATTAAAGACGCTTTCTTCTTAACAGATAAAAAAGTAATTTATGTTGCAAATGTATCTGAAGAACAAATACCTAATATGGATACTGACCCTTATGTTCAAAAAGTTAAAGAATATGCTAACTCACAAGGAGCACAAGTTGTTACTTTATGTGCCAAACTTGAAGAAGATTTATCTGAACTAGAAGATGAAGATAAACTTGCTCTTATGCAAGATTATGGTATAAACGAATCTGGTTTAGATAAATTAATTAAAGCAAGTTATAGTCTGCTTGGTCTTATCTCATTCCTTACAACAGGAAAAGATGAATGTCGTGCGTGGACAATAAAAAAAGGAACAAAAGCTCCTCAAGCAGCAGGAAAAATTCATACAGATTTTGAACGTGGATTTATAAAAGCAGAAGTTGTATCTTATGATGACTTAATAAAATATGGTAGTATGAATGCTACAAAAGAAAAAGGACTTGTTCGCCTTGAAGGAAAAGATTATATTGTTCAAGATGGTGATATTATCCTATTTAGATTTAATGTTTAGAGCATGATTTTAGCCATGCTCTTTTTTTATTGTAATGGTCTTTACATAAGATTTTCAGGACTTTTTAAGGCTTAAATTTTTGTTGTCATTTTAGCTATTTTTTTAACAAAAATGCTTGACTTTTAAATCTAAGTAGATTATAATAATAACTGTCCACAGTGATGTGGGCCTTTAGCTCAGTTGGTCAGAGCACTCGGCTCATAACCGAATGGTCCGGGGTTCGAATCCCTGAAGGCCCACCAATATATTATATTTTCTGGGTAGGTGCCCGAGTGGCTAAAGGGGGCAGACTGTAAATCTGTTGGCTTACGCCTACGATGGTTCGAATCCATCCCTGCCCACCAGTAATATATGGAAAGAGACATTAGAGTAAAATCTAATGTCTTTTTTTTATCCCATTACTTGACCACCATTATTATGTATTACCTGACCCGTTAAATAACTTGAGTCATTTGAAGCTAAAAATACGAATGTTGGAGCAAGTTCATAAGGCATAGCACCTCTTGCCATTGCAGCATCTGCTCCAAGAGAAGGGATTTTTTCTTTTACCCAACAAGCTGGTTGTAATGGTGTCCAGAAAAAACCTGGTGCTATCGCATTAACTCGTATATTTTTCAATGCTAAATTTCTAGCAAGAGCTCTTGTAAATCCTACTATTGCTCCCTTAGTTGTAACGTAATCTATTAATTGTGGGTCGCCATAAAATGTAGTAACTGATGTTAAATTTATAATTGAAGCACCACATTTTAAATATGGCAATACTTCTCGAGTTAGATAGAACATTCCATATATATTTACTTTCATAGTTCTATCAAATTGTGAATCACTTATTTGCTCTAACGAATCTGCTTGATATTGCACTCCAGCATTATTTACTAAAATATCTATTTTGCCAAAATTTTCAAGTGTACACTCCACTATTTTCTTACAAAATTTCTTATCTGTTATATCTCCTGAAAGCAACAAACATTTTCTTCCAATTTTTTCTATACAATTTTTAGTTTCATTTGCATCAACATGCTCATCTAAATATGGTATAACTACATTTGCACCTTCTTTAGCAAATGCAATAGCAGCAGCTCTTCCAAGTCCACTATCTCCTCCAGTAATAATTGCTACTTTGTCCTTTAATTTATTACTTCCAATATAGTTTGGGTTATCAAAAATAGGTTTTGGTGTCATTAAATATTCGACTCCAGGTTGCTTTTTTTGCTCCTGTTCTGGTGCCATTATCTCGTATTTTGTACTTTGTATTCCAACTTTTCCACAATAATTATATGACTTATTTCCAAATTGATAATCATATTGCATTTTACTACCTCCTAAAATACTATATGAAAATCTAAAAAATTTGTTAATTCTTTTTATTCTTATTCTTAGTAATGTTTTCTAGCTCCTCTACTTTTATTTTTTGCTCATCAAGTGAAACTAAATTATTTAATCTGTAAATAAAATCATAGCCATCTATACTTGGATTTTGAGCATCTTTTCTTTCCATATCTAGTTCGTATTCAATATTTTTTCTAAAGTCTTTTTTTGACATATTCTCACCTCTATAAATAGTATTTGATTTTAAATTTCTTTATATGCAAAAAAAATGAAAGTAGAATTATTTTATCTACTTTCATTGTATAATTACTAATTATTCATAAATATATATTTCTTTTTCCTTTAAAGCATTTAAAACTTTTTCTCTCTCACTGTCAATTTGTTCTTTTGTTAATGTATCAGTATAAGAACCTATTGTAAATCTAACTGTTACTGCTTTTTTGCCAGTTAATTTTTCTGCATTTTCATATATATTCATAAGGTTATAATCTATTAGATACTCCATTTTAGAATTTTTAATTATTTCTTCAATTTGAGCATATTTAACATCTTTTTTAGCAATTAAAGATAAATCGAAATTAACTGTTTGATATTTAGAAACTTCTTTATATTGTATATCATTCTTAGCAATTTCACCAAGGATATCCATTCTAAGTTCAATAATTACCATAGCAGATTTTGGATTAATTCTATCCTTAATTTTGGGATGAACTACTGTAATATATCCTATTTCTTGTCTATCTATTTTAACTGAAAAACTATTTACTGGATGCATCCAATTATTTTGTACAAGTTCAATATTGCTATATGATACATTAATATTCTTGTTTATTCCTACTATATTATCTACCATAGATTTTGCTGTATAAACAAGCTCTTTTTCAGATTTACTAGTGCTTGCAAGTCCAATTCCTAGCACTTTATATTCTTCTGCCTCTTTACCATCAAAGTGATATTCAAAAGTACGTCCAATTTCAAATACTTTACACTCATTCATATACTTCATATTTTTCTCAATAGCATAAAGTATAGTTGGAGCCATTTCATGTCTTAAAGTATTATCTAATCTAACAATACCATTTACAATTTTTAGATTGTCTTTTACTTTAATTCCAAGTTCGTTATTTAGTTCTGTATTATACCAAACATAACTATGTATCTCACTTGCACCGTATTTAGTTGCAAGAAGTTCTTTTGCACTATATTCAAGTTCTCTTGCTGGGTCTTTTTCTACTGGAGCAATTTTCCATAAATTAGATTCAGGTGTAATGTTATCATAACCATGAATACGAGCAATTTCTTCAATTATATCTGCTTTTTGTGATACATCTTTAGTTGCTCTAAATGTTGGTACATCTATAGTAATATTTTTTCCTTTAACCTTAATATTATATTCTAGATTTTTTAATGTAGTAGTAACCTCATCCATAGATAAAACTTTTCCTATACTTCTATCAATATAGTCTTTATCTATTTCTATTGTAATATGAGGATATCTCTTAATATATACATCTGAAAATCTTGAAGTAATTCTAATATCTTTATCTTCTTCTTTTAATAATTTAATAAATCTTGCTATTGCAATTTCAGTTAATTCAGGGTCTAAAGTCTTTTCGTAATGTGCAGCTGCATCTGTTCTTAAATCTAATTTTGAAGCTGTTTTTCTAATTTGTACTGCATCAAAATTTGCTGACTCCAAGAAAAGAGTTGTTGTATCATCTTTTATTTCACTTTCAAGACCACCCATAATTCCTGCAATTCCAACAGGTGTATCATTATGCCATATCATAAGAGTACCCTTATCTAAAACTCTTTCTTGACCATCAAGAGTTTTAAACTTAGTTGCTTCTGGTAGAGTTTTAACATTTACACTATCTACTATTCTGTTATCAAAAGCATGCATTGGTTGTCCAAGTTCCATCATAATGTAGTTTGTCATATCTGCAAGAAGATTTATACTTCTCATACCACAATAATATAGTCTTACTTTCATCTTCCAAGAAGATTGTTTTTTAGTAACGTTTTCTACCCTCATAGAGCTATATCTTAAGCAAAGTGGGTTATCATCATCTTCAACAGCTACACCAATACTTAATTCTTCTAGTTTTTGGTACTGTCTTAAATCTTCTACTTGTAATGGTTTAAGTTTTCTACCAGTAATTGCAGCTATTTCTCTTGCAATTCCATAATGTCCCCATAAATCTGGTCTATTTGTTAAAGACTTATTATCTACTTCATAAATAACATCTTCTATTGGTATTATCTCTTTAATATCAGTTCCAATTTTTACATCATCATCTAAAATCATAATTCCAGAATGGTCATCACTAATACCAAGTTCTTTTTCAGATAAACACATACCATTAGACTCTAGACCTGCAAGAGTAGCTTTTCCTATCTTTTGTCCTGCAATGGTACTTCCAACAGTTGCAAGAACAACTTTTGCACCCTCTCTTACATTTGGAGCACCACAAATAACTTGTATTTTTTCTTTACCTGTGTCTACCATAAGTTTGTGTAATTTCTTAGAATTTTCAACATTTTCAACACTTAAAATTTGAGCAGCAATGACACCATTTACATCATATCCTTTTTTCTCTATGCCCTCAACTTCTGCTGTTGACATTGTAAATTTATATATTAATTTTTCTACATCTATTCCATCTAAGTCTACGAAATCTTTAATCCAATTAATTGATATATACATTATTACTAGTACCTCCTACTTAATCTTCATTTGTTTTAAAGCTCTTAAATCGCAAGAGTTTAAAACACGTAAATCATTAATATTATATTTCATCATTGCAAGACGAGAAAGTCCAAGTCCAAATGCAAATCCTGAATATTTTTCTGGGTCTATTCCACCCATTCTTAGTACATTTGGATGTATCATACCACAAGGACAAAGTTCTATCCAACTACCATTTTTACATACTTTACATCCAACCCCATTACAATATGGGCATTTTATATCTAGTTCAAATCCTGGTTCAACGAATGGGAAATATCCTGGTCTAAGTCTAACTTCAACTTCTTTCTTAAATACTTCTGAAAGTAATTTTTTCATAAAGTAAATTAAGTTTGCAATAGATACATTTTCATCTATCATCATACCTTCCATTTGGAAGAATGTATTTTCATGAGATGCATCTAATGCTTCATTTCTAAAGCAACGTCCAGGAAAGATTGCCTTAAGTGGAGTTCCATATTTCTTCATTATTTTATTTTGAGCAGCAGAAGTTTGAGTTTTTAGAAGTTCACCATTTTCAAGCCAAAATGTATCTTGCATATCTCTTGCTGGATGATAATGTGGTACATTTACAGCCTCAAAGTTATTATATTCTGTTTCTACTTCATTACCATCTTCAACTGTAAATCCCATTGAAGTAAATATATCTTCTAATTCACGTTGAACTATAGTAATTGGATGCAAAGAACCTAGATTTTCATCTACTGGAACAGTAATATCTATTTTTTCTGCATTTTTAATCTTATCTTCATATTCTTTTTCTTTAATTTCTTCTTTTTTAGTTTCAATTAACTTTTCAATTTCTTCTCTTAGAACATTAGCTTTTTCACCAATTTCTTTTCTTTTTTCTTTTTCAACATTTTTAAGATTTTTTAGTATTTCTACTACTTCACCTTTTTTACCTAAATATTCTACACGAATATTTTCAACATCTTGAGCATTTTTAATTTCTTCTAATTTTTTAATAGCTTGTTCTTTAAGACTTTTAATCTTATCTTCCATTGATTTTTTTCCTCCTTTAACATAAAAAAAGTCACTTCATCCTATCTTTTAGGACGAAATGACTTTAAATTCCGCGTTACCACCTAAATTCATTCAAACTATATTTGAATGCTCTCAAAAGCTATCACGGGCATACCCGCTTATCCCTACTTATGTTAATGTTCAAGATAAGACCTCCAAAGTGAAATTTCAGTTACAGTATATTAGTGTGCTTACAGCCGATGACACACATTCTCTTTAATATATTCTCCATAACCTACTTTGCTTTTTCTCAGGTTTTATGTATTCATGTTTCAAATTATACCACTTGATTTACAAATTGTCAAATATAGATTAGAGTATGTCTACAATTTTTTCAAAACATTTAATTAAATTTTCTAAATCATATTCATCACATTCTGAAAATCTATATTTATTATTTATTTCTATTTGTACTGCATCTATACTACATTCTTGACTTATGTATGTGCTTACACATCTAATATTATCTGCACTAAACGGTCTGTCTATCCCAATATTTGTATATCCAAATTCATTAAAAACACTCTTTAGTTTTGTTATAATTTCATCATAATCTTTTAAGTTCTTTCCATTTGCTGTTCCAATGCAAATATCCTCTTTTCTGTTATAGTCCATTCCATGAATGTCTATAAAAAAGTGTATATCATTTTGTAGCACATAGTCCTTACATATTTGCTTGTATGTAGATTTTTTATCCCAATTTGCATCTTCATTTTCAGATTTTATTTTATATATTACAGGTACATCTTTTCTTTTATTTAGTTCTTTAACAATAGAATCTGTGTTAATTTCTCTTACTTTAACTTTTCCATTTCTAAAATGCGGTGCACTATGAGGTGCTGAAAACATTATCTTTTTTGACCCTTTTAATAATTCTTCATTCATTTATTTACACTTCCTTTCTCATTCGCTTTTGGTATTCCTCAAAACCTTCATTTTCATAAAAAGCTATAGCATTGTAGTTTCTAGATAATACATGCAATTCGATTGAAGTCAATTTTTTACTTTTTGCCCATTTTGTAGCTTCACCCATTAAAATTTTACCATACCCTTTCATTCTATACTCAGGTAATATAACTATTTCATCTATTAAAGCATATTTATTTTCCTTAAAAGAATGAATTCTATCTGATGGAGTTGAAGCCTTTTCTACTAATACATATCCAATAACTTTTTCATCTTCAATGTATAAAATATAATCTGTTTTTTCTGAGTTAATAACAGATAAAATGACCTCCTTAGGCATTCCATAAGGATTATATATTGTTTCCTCAATTTCACTCATAACTTTAAATAATTCTGTATTCAAATTATATATTACATCAACATCATTCTCATTTGCTAGTCTAATCATAAAAACCTCCTAGTTGCTACTGTATTATATTATACTAAGTTCTTTTTTTCAACATAATGATTATAATTTAAAGTGTTTTTCTATGTATTCTTTGTGTGAATTATTTATGTATTTATTTGTACCACTAGCTATTTCTTGTAATAAGCTCTTTAAAGTTAGGTATGCCATATCATATTTTTCTTTATCTACCTCATCATCTTCTTCAATAGCTTTTTCTAGTTCATCTTCATCCCATATTTTTATAATATCACCATCATCTATAGTAATATCCAAATATAAGTCATCATAATATAACCCTTTTCCATCTTCAAAACCAATTTTATCTATTACATCTATATAATATGATATTGTATTTTTATCCTCATCTAAAAAAACTCTTACTTCATAATGTTCATTTTTGGGCAAATATTCAATCATATAAAAGCCCTCTTTTAATAGACAAACATCTTTTCCATTACGAACAGAGATATATGGCTTATCTATACTATTTACTTTTTTAATAACACTATAACAATCTAAATTATCATCTTCAAATTGCATTAATATATAGTTATCTATTCCTCTAAGATATGTGTTTGAAACAAATTTTCTTTTCATTTTAATCCCTCACTTTTAATGTATACCAAAAAAAGAAAAAAGCTTCAATAAGATGAAGCCTTTTTGTATATATTTTTATACTTTTTTTCTATTCTTGAGCTGCTTGTTGCTCTGCTTTTACAAATGATACTTGTATTGTATTATTATCAAAATCAATCATATCAATATTGTATGGTATTCCATTATTTTCGTTATGTACAGAATATCCATTTCCAAATTTATGTGTTCCTGTATATTCTTGTCCGTTTACTGTTAGAACATAACTTACTTCGTATTCATAATCTCCATCTGTTTTAATTAAGTCTTTGTCTGATGAAACAGTAAATGTTACTTTATTTGAGCCATCAACTAATGTTAAAGTTTGACCTACTTCCATCCATTGAGGTTCTCCTAAATTTGCTGTTACTGAGCTAGATTTTCCACCTTTGAAAACAAAAACAAGTATTACTATTACTGCGATAACAGCTACCACTGCGATTATGATAGGAAGTGTTTTTTTACCATCTTTTTTTACATTATTATTCTTTTCCATAATTCCTCCTAATTAGACAAAACTCCGTGTCATTTGCTATTATACCACACTATAAAATGTAAAACAAGATAGAATAAATATATTTTTTCCAAATCAAATTGTGCTCATATCATTTAACATATTTTCAATAAAACACGCATAACCTCTTGTTGGGTCATCTAAGAATACATGTGTAATTGCTCCAATTAATTTATTATTTTGAATTAACGGTGCTCCACTCATTCCTTGTATAATACCACCTGTTTTTTCTAATAATTCCTTATCTGTTATTTTTATACTTATATTCTTATTTCCATCTGAATTTAAGTATATTTTTTCAATTTCTACTTCATATTTTTTTCTACCAAATTCATCTATTGTAGCATATATGTATGCTTTTCCCTCTTGAATATCCTCTTTTTTCCCTATTTGTATTAATTCACTTTCTGTAAAATATGTCATATCCTCTATTGCTCCAAATATACCATTTTGTGTATTTAAGTATATTTGACCAATCGTATTATTAGTTATTGTTCCTTTTAATTCTCCTGGATTTTTAGAAATTCCTTTTTTTATACTAATTATATCTGTTTTAGTAATTCCTCCTGTTGTAATAGGTAAAATATAATTTAAAGATGTTTCAGTTATTGCATGACCAAGTGCTGCAAAATACCTTGAATTTTTCTCATAGAAAGTTACCGTTCCAATACCTGCACTACTATCTTTTACCCAAAGACCTAATCTATACATTTTGCTATTTTCATTATATTGTGGCTCTACTTCTACCTGTATTTTTTCATTATCACGTTGTATTTCAAGTTGCATTTTCTCGCCACTTTGAGCAATTTCCTCAAGCTGATAATCTGTTTCTATTTTTTGCGAATTTGCAGATAATATTATATCTCCTACTTTAATATTTTCATCTTCTCTTTCAACTCCCATTACAAGTACACCACTTGCAAGAAGTTTTATTCCAACTACTTGACCTCCTACATAATATTCTTTATTTTCTGTTACACATTCAACTGTATTTTTCTGAGTATGTATCTTACTAATACCAAAGTAACCCACATTTAAAAAAATAATGCAGATAAAAGCTATGATAATTACTACTTTTTTATTTACTTTACTGGTTACATTTTTAAACATTTACTCCTAATATTCCTCCTAAAGCACCAGTAGTACATACAACTAAAATATATATTCCAAATGTATTTGAAATTACTAAATTGTTGTTACATATACTAGATATGATAAACAGTATAAATAACGATATGACATTTGTAATTATTCCATTAGCTATTCCGTTTTTTCGTATGTTTCTGCATAGAACAAATGAAGATATAAAGCTAGAAATTGCAATAGAAAAATATATTACTGGTTCAATATAATTATCTTTTACATTAGTATATGCAAAAATGGCAGATGCTATTAGAAGCATTACTGTTAATAATATATAAAACAAAAAGATAGATAGTAAATAGTATTTTATTTTTTTCAAAATTATCACCTAATTAATTATATTAGTATAATTTAAAAATAATACAAAAAATTATATTTTTATTCTACGTTGTATTTTTTATACTTTTTAGTGTATTTTCAACTATAATAGTTGCATATTATGCAAAATATATTATAATGTGTTTACTGAGAATTTTACTAATAAATATTAAATTATATTTAAAAAGGAGGTGTTAAAATTTTTTCACCTTAGTTTGTACATAATGACAACTTAGTCCTTACTTAAAATATTTTATTTTTAGGAGGAGATTATTATGAAAAGAAAAATTATATCTTTTTCATTACTATGTATGTTATTATTTACATTTTTTAATTTGGCTTTTATTAATAATACTTACGCTACAAATGTTGCAGATGAATATATATTACCAACAAGATTAGAGGAAGCAGATATACTTTCTCAATCATATCTATTATATTACAATGATTTTAGAATATATAATCCAACAGAATTTTCACAGTATTATGAAAGTGGTGGAAGAAATTGTAGTATAACTTTTGTTGCAAACTTTTTGTCTTATTATAAAAGACTAGGATTTACTAACTTATTTCCAGGAGATACAATAACACAATCTTTTTATAATGAAATAGCAGATAGCCTTGATTTTACATCAGCTGGTAACGTTCCTGTTTATAAAGTTTTTGATAGCATTAAGTATTTTGCTCAAAAAGCTGGATATAAAGCTTACCAAGATGATTATTTACTAGATTTATGGTCTGATGTTACTAGAGACATAAAATTAGGATATCCTGTTGCGGCAATAGATACAGACAATGAAGGACATATATATATGGCTGTTGGATATATTGAATATACTGATGGTACTCGTAAATTATACACAATAACAAATTTGCAATCACCTAATACCGCATTAGTTGATTTTGACCAATTTGAACAACTTAGAAGTTACCATATAACCTATTAACTTTTAAAGAATATCTCAATTTTTTTGAGATATTCTTTTTATATTATTGATTATTTATACTTTATACTATACAATTTTCTCAAGGAGGTAAGTTTATATATGAATAAGAAAAAAATATTATTAATATCCATTGGAATAATTATATTGTTAATTATATTCATATTACTATTTCTCTTTGTTATAGGTTTTAATTTAAAAAATAATAATATCATAAAAAAATTAAACAATAATTATTCAAATTATAGTCTTTACGTAGCTAATCCATCAAACTCTGAAACTCAAGTAGAAACATCAAAAGACACAAATGAAAATATAATAGTAGGAACTAATGATAATTGGATTTCAGTAAATAATTCTGCAACTAGTGAGATATTATCTATTTTAAACGATACTAAAGTTCATTTAGCACCTCATTATATTCTTGGTAGTGATTATTACAACTTAGATGTTGAAACATTTTATTTGTTGTTCGTAAATAATGAAACTAAAGAAGAAATTAAATTATCCATTCAACCAAGTGCTATAAATGTTTCAGGAACTAATTATGAATTAAATAAAAAATCTTTAGAAAATTATAGCAAAATACTAGAAATACTAAAAAATAATTCTGATGAAAGTAAATGGCTAAATGTGTGAAATAATATAAGCAAAGAACGAAGAAGTCAACCTTCTCCGTTCTTATTTTTCTTCAATTACATTTGTATCTGTAATTAATGTTTCTTTTGGTTTTAAACTCTCGTAAAAACATATTTTTGAAGTTTGTATATATGGAATTAAAAAGATAAATCCTATTCCACAAGTAAATATACATAGTATATCCCATCCTACAAAACTTAGCATAAGTCCAATATATTTTAATCTATTACCATTCATTAACTTCACTGTTTCTTTTGCAACTTGCTTAGCATCCAAATCCATCCTATCAACAGCTATAATTTGATAAATTATATATTGAAGTTCAAATGGTAATGTTATAATATATCCTATTATTAGTAATCCTATTCCTAAATACTTTATTAATTCAAAAGTCTTAGCATAAGGAGAGATATTTTCTACTATATTGTAACAAGACGATACGACTGTATAATAATCATCTCCTAAAGAATTTTGTAATTCATTTTGAAAAGATTCATTTGTTACAATGGAAATAAGTATAACATAAATTAAATATACAAACATAAATGTAATTCCTATTCCCATTATGATTTTACCTGGCAATGTTTTTAAAAACTTTCTCCAAAAACTACTCCACCAAGTAGATATAACTCTACTAAATTCTTTAAATCCTATTGTAAATACATTTAAAACATTTACTTTTTCACCATTTTTTATATTAATTAATAGTTTGTTAAATCCATAAGAAATAGGTATTATAACTAAACTAGTAAGTACAAAAGAAATAATTTCTGAAACTTCTTCCACAAATGATGAAATCGTATCAATAGCCCAATTAATTGCTAAAAATGAAACTATATATAATATACACAATGCTAAAACTCTACCATAATTATTTTTTAAAAAGTCTTTTGCATTTTTCTTAATTTCACTAATACTCATATTAGTCCTCCATGCTATCTGCTTCATTTTGGGCTTCTATATCTGTTTTAATCGCATTTACAGATTTCTCTTTTCTCTTTTTTCTAATTTTTTGTGAATTTGCGTGTGCTTTATCAAAAAAGTCTCTACGCAAGATTGAGAAGTTATTTAATATTCTACCTCCAAATACTATTATTGGTGCTAGATATAACTCAACATTTAATAATTCTCCAAGATATACTAGAAAAATAGAGAATAATGCATTAAAGAAAAATCCAGATAAGAATATATGCATTTTAAAATTTTTTCCTGTACTGGCTGCTGCTGCTCCAAAAACAGAATCAAGACACGCAAGTATTGCAACAGCTACATATTGATAGCTAGAATAAGGAATAACTAAATTTTGACCTACAAATAATCCTAGCACTATAAATATTAATAATATTATTAATCCCAAAATCATATTATTACTCTCCTTGCTTTGCATAACTAAATGTTAAAGCTCCTTGATATTTAGGAATTTCAACATTTGTTTCTCTTGTAAGTGTAACTTTTAAACCATATCCATTTAGGACATCTACAACACCATTTTTCATAGTTAATGCACTTTCAAGATATTGTGCATTACCAATAGCTTTTATGACAAAAGGAGCTGCTACTTTTTGATAATTTACTTGTATAACTGAACCCACACAACGTATAGGAGAAGTAGCTATTATTCTTTGTTCATTTACGCAAATAGCCTCTGCTCCAGCGACTCTTAATTCGTTAATAACTGTAAGTACGTCACTATCATGTACTAACGAATCACTAGTATTTCCATCATATAATGTTATTATTATTCCTTCACCTGTTACATCTGTTGTACCAGATAAAAGCCCTAAAGTTTCAATTTGACTTTTCATTGAAGCAATTAAACTATCATTTGTTGATGAATTTGTTTGGTATTCATCAACTATTTTTTGACTTTCTTCATATTTTTCTTTTAATTCATCATAATCTCTTTGTAATACTACAAGAGAATCTGCAAGTTCACTTTCTCTTTTTCCTTCAAGAATTGCCTCAGACTTTTTCATTGTTGTAACTTGTGCTGTTATCATTGCAACAAGTAAAAAAGCTGTTATGCCAATAGCAAAGAATGCAGGTAATGAATGTTTTTGAATAAATTCATTTAATTTACTGATTTTTTTCTTTGATTTTCCTTCCAAAGTTCTACACTCCTTAATCATATTTAGAATATACAGGATTTTCTAAACTCATGTCTATCGTACCTTCTTCTATTGTACCATTTTGTGCTATTATAGTCTTTAAAAAAGATACCCTATAACGCAAATCTGATTCATTAGAAAAAACTATATTAAGTTTATCATCCATGGTTATTATTGTCAAGGAAGCATTGAAGTTTACTTTTGTAATATTTGTCGGTAATTGTGCCTCCTCAAGTAACTGTTTTATTTCTTTATATTTTTTTAGCTTTCGTAAATACACTTCATCTATTTGTTTACCAAAATCTACTTTTTCTTCAAAAGACAGTCCTTCTACAAATAAAGTATCTCCTTTGGTTTCTGTTGAACATTCTTCAAGTATATATCCTTGATTATCTAACATATAACATTTATCTGAATTTTTATCTTTAGCCACATATTCAGGATATCTTTCTTCTACTTGTACTACAATTTCAGAAGGAAATTTATATCTATATTTTAGATTTGAAATATATGGGATTTCAGACACATTATAGCTTTTAGATAATAAATCTTTAAATACATTGTCTCCAATTTTTAACGAGCAATTTTCAATAATTTTCTCATTTGTATATTTTGTATTACCAACCACTTCTATATTAGTTAAATTAAAATACTCAAGTGTAAACATTAAGTATGCTGTTGCAATTATTATTGCAATTACAAAAGATATTGTAATAACTGTAAGTGGAGAAACTAATCTCTCTCTTTTTTCTTCCTTTATTTCATCTTCTTTATTATCTATTTTTTTAGGTTTCTTTTTTACTACTGTGTTTGGATTATTATTTTCGTATTCTTGAAAATCATCTCTATCATAATCTTCATCTACATATTCTATATCTTGTATAAAAAGTTCATCTAAATCTTGTACATTACTTTCTACTTTTTTTACTTTTTTCTTCTTAACAGGTTCTACCTCTTTCTTCTTTGGTACAGATTTTTTTACTACTTTTTTTGTAGATTTCGGTTTATTGCTAGACTTTTTTGTAGTACTATTAACTACTTTCTTTTTCCTAGGAGTAGCATTAGTAGAACTACTACCTTTTTTCTTTTTTACATTAGAATTATTTGTAGGTCTTTTTTTAACCTTATTAGGACTTGTCCTACTACTATTCACAAACCATCACCTACTTTACCTTTATACATTCATATATTTTATCTTCTACGTTTCTTACTATAACTTTTTTAGCATTTTCTCCCATCTTTTCTATATTACCATCAATAATTTCTCTAATTGCTTTATTTAGACTTTCTTCTGTTAAATCTTTTTGCTCTATTATCTTTCCTGCATTTACTTCCTCAAGTACCTTTGCATTAAAGTATTGATGATTTTCTGCAGCTGTTGGAAGTGGTATTAAAATTGAAGGTTTATGTGCAAGTGCAAGTTCACTAATTGTCATAGCTCCTGCTCTTGTGATACACAAATCTGCAACTTTATACATTTCATCCATATTAAATACAAATTTTTCTAATCTTACATATTCATCTAAAGATTTTCCTATTTCTTTTTCTGCTTCACTCTTTAGCATAGACATTTGCTCATAATTATTATCTCCTGTAACAATTACATAGAAAATGTCATCATCTAGATATTTCTTAATCATTGAAAAAGAAATTTCATTTACTCTTTTTGCTCCTTGACTTCCACAAGTAATTAATACTATTTTTTTATTTATTTTATCTAAATTTAGCTTTTTAAGACACTCTTGCTTATCTAAATTTAGTATATCTTCTTCGCTAAATTTTGCTGGTGTTCCAGTATAAACTGTATTTGCTCCTTTAACTATTCTTTCTTTAGCAGCTTCAAAACCTAACATAACACATTTTGCTTTTTTAGCAAGTAATTTTACTGAAACTCCTGGAAAAGCATTACTCTCATGTAAAACATAAGGAATTTTAAGTTTAGAGGCAGCTTTCATTACTGAACCACATATATATCCACCAGTTCCAATTACTAAATCTGGTTTAAAATCTTTAAGTATTTGTTTAGCATCACCAATACCTTTATATGCGTTTACTAAAGCTGTAATATTTTTTAAGGTAAGTTGTCTTAATATCTTCCCTGTTCTTATATGCTTTATCTCATAACCTGCATTTTTAACTAATTTATTTTCTAAACCATTTTCTGTACCAATAAAAAGTATCTGTGAATCTGGTTCTCTCTTAACAATTAAATTAGCCATTGCTATTGCTGGATTAATATGTCCTCCTGTTCCTGCACAAGCAAAAACTGCTCTCATAACTTATCTCACCTTCCTAAAATCTACATTTTTTCACAATTTTTTGAAATACTAAGTACAATTCCCATTGAACATAGGTTAATAAATAGAGATGTACCACCATAACTAAAGAATGGTAATGGCATACCAGTAACTGGCATACTACATGTTACAACCGCTATATTTACTATAATTTGTGTAGCAAAAATTGTGGTAATTCCTGCTGCCACTAAAGACCCAAATAAATCCTTACAAGTTATTGCTGTTTTATATCCTTTAAAAATAAAATAAGCAAAAAGACCAAGCACTGTTATAGTTCCAATAAAACCTAATTCTTCTCCTAAAACTGAAAAGATAAAGTCATTTTGAGCTTCTGGAAGCCATAAATATTTTTGTCTACTCTGTCCAAGACCTCTACCAAAAAGCCCTCCTGAACCTATTGCATATAGACTTTGTGCTGCTTGCCAGTTACCACCTTGTAAGTCTTGTTCTGGATTCATAAAAGAAAATATTCTCTGAAGTCTAAATGGCTCAGCATAAACAAAACCAAAAGCTGCTGCAACTACTAATATACATCCTAAAATTATAAATCGCTTTTTTAATTTAATACCACTAAAGAATATTACAGATATTCCCCCAATTACTAATACAAGCATACCACTCATGTGCTTTTGTAGATACATAAGCAATATAACTAGTAATATAAATACGGCTGGAATTATATATGTTTTTACATTCTTTAGTTTACTAATATTCTTAGATAAATAAGTGGCTATTGCAAGAACAAGAACTGGTTTCATAATTTCAGACGGTTGTAGTTGAAAAGAACCAAAACCTAACCATCTTTTAGCACCATTTCTTGTAACACCTAAAGGAGTTATTACTAACAACAATAATATTGCTGAAAAAATAAATGCTATATAACTCCATTTTTTTAATTTTCTATAATCGAAAGTAGCTATTCCAAACATAGCAAATAAACCTGCGACTGCAAAGATTAATTGCCTATTAAAAAAATAGTTACTATCATCATAATAAAACAATGCATGATAAGAACTCGCCGATGCTACCATTACTAACCCAATACACAGTAATGAGATTGTAATTACTACCATTCCAAAGTCGATACCCGCAAACCACTTTTTTAAAATACCAACCTTTTTTTCCATTAAAAACCTAACCTCTACATTTTAATTTTTTATTATATGAAATATGCTATTACACAGCATACAACTGTCACTAACCAAAACAATAATACTACTGTTTGTTCCTTATATCCACTTAATTCCAAATGATGATGAAAAGGTGCCATTTTAAATAATCTCTTTCCACCTGTCATTTTGAAATATACAACCTGTAGCATAACAGAAATTGTATCTACTATACATACTAAAGCAACTATTGCTAAATATAGTGGCATTTTTAAGATTAATGCAACTATTGCTATTGCTCCACCAAGTGCAAGAGAACCAGTATCTCCCATAAATACCTTTGCTGGATGCATATTAAATAATAAGAAACCTAAACAACTTCCTACCATACTTGCACTAAATATAACCATTGCTGTATTTTGTTGTTTTAATGCAACTAAGGTAAAAAATGTCATAATTATAGCTGTAACTCCAGTAGCAAGACCATCTAAACCATCAGTTAAATTAACTGCATTTGTTGTACCTAACAATATGAATGTCATAAAAATTATAAATACTGGTAACCACAACGATACAGGTTGAGCAAAAACTGGAATAATTATTGATGTTCCAAGCTTAAATTGATATAAGTATAATCCAATTAAAGCTATTGTTACAACAAAAAGTCCTAGCATTTTCTTCTTAGGAGATAACCCTTCTGGGTCTTTTAATATTAATTTCTTAAAATCATCCAAAAAGCCTACCAGCCCATATCCAAAAATCGCTACCATTGGCATTACTAAAATTGGATAGTCTTTTACAAAAAATGCTAATGTTGCTAATACAACTAAAATTATTACTATACCACCCATAATTGGTGTTCCATTTTTTTGCAAGTGTGATTGTGGTCCTTCTTCTCTAACTACTTGACCTATATGTTTCTTTTTTAAGAATGGTACTACAATTGCACCTAATACAGCCGTAGCTATAAAGGATACAAATAATATCATTGTTTGTATATTCATATTTTACTCCTCGTTTATTGTATATTTTTATCTGGCATTTCCTCTGCAATTTTCATAACAACTTCTTTATCATCAAAAGGAATACGTTTATTATTACCTATTTCTTGATAAGTTTCATGTCCTTTTCCTGCAATTATAATAACATCACTTTTCCATGCTATTCTCATTGCAAATTTAATTGCTTGACGTCTATTTTCTATAGCTTTATATAATCCACTTGTTTCTTTCATTCCTGCTTCAATATCTTGTATAATATCTTCAGCTTTTTCATTTCTAGGATTATCTGAAGTTATAACTGTAAAGTCTGCAAGTCTTCCAGATATTTCTCCCATCATTCTTCTTTTTTCTTTATCTCTATCTCCACCACATCCAAATACGCATATTACTCTGCCTTTTGTATATCTTTTTGCAGATGATAATATAGCTTCTAAAGATGAAGGAGTATGTGCATAATCTATAATAACTGTAAATGTCTTATTTATATCTACAACTTCATTTCTTCCTGGTACTCTTAATTGTGCAAGAGCCATAAGTATTGCATCCATTTGAGCACCAAATAATGAACAAACTCCTATTGCAGCAAGTGCATTATATACTGTAAATCTACCTGGTATGTTAATTTTAATTGTTTCAAGCATTTTATTTACATACATCTTAAATTCAACATAAGATGGATTTACTCTAATATCTGTTGCAGTTAAATCTACTGCATTATCTAATCCATAAGTTGCAACTTTTGTCTTTATTTTCTTCATAAGTCTTGGTGCGTAGATATCATCACCATTTATGATATTAAAATCTGACATTTCAAATAGTTTTGCTTTTGCATTAAAGTAATTTTCCATTGTTTCATGAAAATCTAAATGGTCTTCACTTAAATTTGTAAATACTGCTACTACAAATTTAATTCCATATACTCTATTTAGTTCTAATGCGTGAGATGAAACTTCCATTACCACATATTCCATTCCAGCATCAACCATACGTGCAAGTAATGCTTGTAAATCTAATGACTCTGGAGAAGTTCTAAATGATGGTTCTATAACATCTGCATAAGTATTGCAAATTGTTCCAATCATTCCTATCTTTTTTCCAGATGCAAGCATAATATCTCTAATCATATATGAAGTAGTTGTTTTTCCTTTTGTTCCTGTAACTCCAATAACCTTCAATTTTCTTGCAGGATTTCCATAAAATGTTGATGACATTTGTGCAAGAGCAATTCTAGAATTTTCTACTTTTATATATGTTATACCTTCTTTTTTGTCTGTTATTTCTTCCTCAGAAACAATAGCAAGAGCGCCATTTTCTATGGCTTCATCTATATATTTATTTCCATCTTCACTGTATCCATTTATTGCAACAAATACATCTCCTCTTGTTATATTCTTAGAATTGTATTCTATCTTATTTATCTCTATATTTGTTATCCCATCAACTTCAACATTTGTTAAGTTTTCTAATAAATATTGTAAAAGCATATAAAGCCTCCATTCACTTGTTATATTATATCATAAGAGTTACCATCTTGCAAATAAATTATGGTAACCCATTTAAGTCATCTATACACTTAATTGTAACTATTGAACCCATATCTATTTGTTCACCCGCACTAACATCTTGAGTTAGTACATAGCCACTACCTTCGACTCTAACATTTAGTCCTAAATTTCTAAATGTTGCTGTCGCTACCGCAACAGACATATTTCTAACATCAGGGACATTTGTTTTTTGTATTTGGTCTTCTTCTTTATAAGTCATTATATTTGAACCAGGAGTAAGTGCAGCTCCATATTTTGGCACTTGATTTGTTATTACTGTATCCTCTGAAAATTCAGAAGAAGTATTAATTCCAAAACCACTATTTTGTGCTAATTCTTTTGCTTGTGAATATGTCATACCTACAAAATTTGGAACTACCACTTCATTTGACTCTGTTTCATTTACTGCATAATCTGGTTGAACATCCATATATTTTAAAGTTTCATCTATTATTGAACCAACTACAGGTCCACAAAGAGATGCACCTCCATGACCTGATGGTCCTTTAGGATCAAATAAATTCATTACAACTACAATTTCAGGATTACTTGCAGGAGCTACTCCAACATATCCAGCAAGATATTTTAAGTTTTCTCCTCTTCCATTTTCACCTGTTGCAGTTTTTCCTGCAACTTGATAATCTCTTATCTGACCAGGTTTAGCAGTTCCTATATTAACTGTATCAACAAGAGCACTCATAATCTGTGATGCTGTTTGTTCTGACATTATTTGTTTTACTACTTTTGAAGATATCTGTTCATCATAATTTCCATCATTGTTTTTAATCTCTTTTACAATATATGGTTGAACTAAATATCCTCCATTTGCAATAGCACTATAATTTACTGCTGTTTGTAATGTTGTTATTTGAATTGTTTGACCAAATGAAGATGTTGCTAAATCTACATCTGACATATTCGCTTCATTATGCATAATTCCTGTAGTTTCACCAGGTAAATCTATACCTGTTTTTGAGTCTAAATTAAATGCATGAATATATTTCATAAATTTAGATATTCCCATTCTTGCTGAAACTTGCATAAATACTGGGTTACAAGAATTCATAATTCCATCTCTTAAAGATTCTGAACCATGAGGATTATAATATCTCCAACATTTTATATCCCAGCCTCCAACACTATAATATCCTGAACAGTAGAATAATTTATCATCCAAATTTACTACATTTTCTTCTAAAGCTGCAGTAGCAGTTATAACTTTAAAAGTAGAACCAGGTTCTTGGCTATCAGATATAGCTTTATTTCTCCACATTTGATTTAGATAATCTCTTTTTTGTGTGGAATCTAATGTATCCCATATTTGCTTTGTTTCTTCATCATTTGGTGTAAATGGGTCATTTGGGTCATAAGTTGGATAATTAGCCATTGCAAGCACTTCACCTGTTGATGGTCTCATAACTACAATACTTCCATATTGAGCTATATTTTCTTCAACTGCCTTAGCCAAATATTTTTCTACTAAGGATTGTACTGTTGCATCAACTGTAAGGACTAAATCTTTACCATCTTCTGCTGCAATATATTGTTCTTGTGTAAATGGTGTTTCTCTACCACTTCCATCAAAACTTGCAACTATTTTTCCTGGATTTCCAGAAAGTTCATCATCATAATATGCTTCAATTCCTGATAGTCCTTGATTATCTGTTCCAACAAAACCTAAAACATGTGAAAGTAATGTTCCATACGGATAAACACGTAACATATCTTCATCTACACTTATCCCCTTAATTTCATTTTCTGAAATATAAGTTAATAAATTCTTTGCTTTTTCTTGGTCAACTTGTGTAGCTATTGTAACACTTGATGAATTTTTATTTAATTTAGATAATACCTCATCTTTTTCTAATCCTAAAATTTGGGCAATATTTTGTGCCACTGTTTCTCTATTATCTTTTTCAATGTTACTTGGTACTGCTGTAACTATATTAGTTGATATACTCTGTGCTAGTATTTTCGCACCTGTTGAGTCATAAATAGTACCTCTTTTAGCTTCTACCGATTTACTTCTAGTTTGTTGTGCATAGGCCTCATTAGCATAATGTTCAGACTTTACAATTTGAATATATACAAGTCTTCCTGTTAAATATAAAAAAGCTATTAAACAAACAACCATTGCTACAACAACTCTTCTTTTTGTACTCATATTAACAAACGACACAAAATCTCACCTCTTTTCTACATTCTAATTTTTTTATACAAGAAAAAAAACCAAAACAAATCTAAAGTCCTACTACATAATACTTAAAATTTGTCTTGGTTATTCATAATTTTACAAAAATAATCCTTTAATAAAGCTAATAACTTTATCTATAATAGTAGTTTCTTGATTTACTTGTATTTTATTTGTGGTATCTGAAGTATCTACATATACTGTCTGACTACTATCTGCTTTCTTCATTCCTAACTGTTGTTTTGCATAAGCTTCTATTTTCTCTAAATCTGTATTTTGGTCTACTAAAATTTGTGAAGTTGCAACCTCAGATGAAACAGTCTGAAGTTGACTAATTAAATTTTGAACTTCTAGATTTTTTTCGTTTATTATATTAAACCTATAAGTAATGACTAATGACATAGAAAAAGCACCAAGTACAAATGCCACCATTTTTACCTGTTTTCTAAATTGAGCTTTTTGTCTTTTTAATTCTTGCTCTTTATTTATTCTTTTTTTACTCGCACTATTAACTTTTCTTTTTTTGGTATACTGTTTTTCAGGTAATATTTTTCTAGCTGTAGAACCATCCTCATAATACGAGCTATTAACTCTTTTGGCTGGCATTATACTTTTCACCTCTTCTCTACGATTTAATTTCTACTGCTTTTATTACTACATCAAAACTACATCATTTACTTATTTTTTCTTTCAAAAACACGAAGCTTAGCACTTCTTGCTCTTGGATTAACCTCTAATTCTTCTTCTGATGAAACAATTGGCTTTTTATTTACAATCATTCCATAACTCTTGTAACCACATACACATACGGGAAAGTCCTTTGGACAAGTACATCTTCCTTGCATTTGTTCATACGCATGTTTTACAATTTTATCTTCTAATGAATGGAAAGTAATTATAGCTAACCTTCCTCCATCATTTAACGACATAATACTATCTATAACAGCCTGTTTAAGTTTTTCTAGCTCATCATTAACCTCTATTCTGATAGCTTGAAAAACACGTTTAGCAGGATGTTGTTTTTCACTTAAAGCTTTTGAAGGCACTGCAGACTTAATAATATCTACTAATTCAAAAGTTGTTTCAATAGGCTTTTCTTTTCTTTTTTCACATATTCGCTTAGCGATATTTTTTGAATACCTTTCTTCTCCATAATCTACAAAAATACGATATAGTTCATCTTCTGAATAGTTGTTTACTACTTCATAAGCTGATAGTTCATCTTCTCTATTCATTCTCATATCTAATTTTGCATCATGCATGTAACTAAAACCTCTATCTGCTTCATCTAGTTGATATGAAGACACTCCTAGATCTAAAAGTATTCCATCCACTCCTGAAATGTTAAGTTCTTCTAGTATCTTTATAATATTTGCATGATTGTCATGAACAGGTATAAAATTAGAAAACTCACTAAGTTTTTTACTTGCAGCATTGATAGCATCCATATCTCTATCAATACCAATAAGTTTACCTGTGTTATTAAGCTTTTTTAATATATGATATGAATGTCCTCCACCACCAAGTGTTCCATCAACATATATATGATTTTGCCTAATATTCAAATTTTCAATACATTCATTTAATAATACTGATTTATGTTTAAATTCCATTGTTTACCTCATCTAATATTGCGTTTAATAAATTTAAAATTTTATCTTTTGTACACTAATAATTTAATCTTTTGTTTATATATCTTAAATGCCAAGCTTTGACATTTGAGACTCTAAAGAACTTATATCTGCTGAACTTTCGCCATTATATTTATCCCAATTCTCATTGTTCCAAATTTCAGCTCTATTTGAAAGTCCAACTATAACGACATCTTTTTGAATTCCTGCATAATCTCTTAATTGTTGTGGTATATTAACTCTACCTTGTTTATCTACTTCACACTCAGCTGCTCCTGAAAAGAAAAATCTCTTAAAGGCACGTGCCTCATGATTAGTAATTGGAAGTGTATTAAGTTTATCTTCAAAATTCTTCCATTCCTGCTTTGAATATGCAAATAGGCAGCTATCTAGACCTTTTGTGATTACAAATGCTTGACCTAAATCTTCTCTAAACTTAGAAGGAACACTTACTCTGCCTTTAGTATCTACGTTATGTCTATATTCACCTACTAGCATTTTTTCTACACCTCTCTTCCACTACGTACCACTTTGCACCACTTCACACTAATTCTATTATAAAAAAAAGGAAAAATCAATACTTTTGTTTTCAAAAAATCAAAAAAAATGTTCTAAAATAGGCATTTTTTAATATTGTTGGTTTACTTAATTAGTCATAAATCTAACAATTATTTTATGACATCTTAACTATCTTCTGTGTCTTTTCTTTTAAACTTTTAAAAGTAATTTAGATTTTTACTTTAATTTTAGTTAACATATTTTTGTAGTAGTTGAGAAATAATTATGAAATAGTTAAAGAAAAAATTATTTTATTTTTTTCTTTTAAATTTTTTTAATATTTTTTATTTATATTTTCATTTGTTATTTTTTTGTAATATTTTTGTTTTTTCTTTTTATTATTTCTACTCCATTTTTTATAGTTTTTACTATAGTATCCATTTCATCAAAAGTATTATCTTTTGAAATAGTAATTCTTAAAGAAGTAGTATTATGACCTATAGCTTTCATAACATGAGTAATACTATCATGTCCACTATTGCAAGCACTTGCAGTAGATGCACATATTCCTTCCATATCTAAAAACACCATTAAATCACTAGTATCTATATCCTCTATTGATATATTTATATTACTACATATTCTATTTTCCATATCTCCATTAATTGTTACACCTTCTATTTGACAAAGTATGTTATTTAATAGATAATCTCTTAATTTTCTTTCATAAATATTCCAATTATCTATATTTTCCTCTGTTTCATTAAGTGCTTCTGCCATTGCTACAATACCTGCAACATTTTCTGTACTAGGTCTTAACCCTTTTTCCTGATGTCCTCCAAAAAGTATTGGTTCAAATTCTATATTCTTTCTTACATATATAGCACCTATTCCTTTAGGTCCATTAAATTTATGTGCAGATAAACTTAAACAGTCATAATTTGAAGCATCTATTCTTATGTGAGATACAGCTTGAACAGCATCAGTATGAAATATAATATTATGCTCCTTTGCAATTTTAGCTATTTCATCAATTTTTTGAATTGTACCTATTTCATTATTTACATACATTATAGATATTAGTATTGTGTCTTTTCTTATTGCCTCTTTAATCTTTTTTGTGTCTATAATACCATTTTCTTCCACATCTATATATGTTATTTCAAATCCTTCTTCCTCTAGTTTTTTACAAGTATTAAGTATTGCAGAATGTTCAAATTTTGAAGTTATAATATGTTTTCCTTTATCCTTATATTTATGTGCAATTCCTCTTATAGCTAGATTATCTGCCTCTGTACCAGATGATACAAAATATATCTCATCACTACTAACATTTAGACATCTTGCTATACTCTCTCTTGCATCCTCTATTGCCTCTTTGGATTTTTTTCCTAAACTATATGTAGTTGAGGCATTTCCATAATTTTCCCTTAAATATGGTAACATCTTCATATATGCTCTCTCAGATAATTTGGTTGTAGAACTATTATCTACATATATAATTTTTTTCATAACATCACCTGTAATATTGTATGAACTTGACATATTTGAAGTGAATTAGGAAAAAAAAATAGTAGACAGTTTTAGTGCCTACTACTCATAATATTTTATATTTTTTTCTTTAAAACTCTACTATTTGAGCTGTACTATCTGCTTTAATTCCAACAACTGCATAAGTAACATCTCCACTTTCACTATCTACTACTGAAACACCAGTAATTCTTACAACATTTTCAATAGTATCAACAGACTTAATTGTATAACTTTTATCTAAAATATTTGCTACATCTACATACTTTACTTTACCACTTTCTGTAAGAATTACAAGTTTTAAGTCATTTGCTCCTTTTCCAGAGTTTAATATTTTAACATCTAATATTTTTTCACTTAACGCAGCAATAGTATGAACATCATTTTCTCCATTATATCCATATATTTGTCTAGCAATTCCAGCATCAAGAGAAATACTTAATGATTTAGTATCATTATCTACACTAATGCTTACTATTCCATTGTTATCATAAATATTTTCTGTAAGAGTTGTACCCTCTTTTTTATTTGTAACTTTTTCAACATCTAATATTGGCATACTGCCTATTTGAACTACAGTATTCTCCTCAGTTTTTTCATTTTCCGCCTTTTCATCTTGTAATTCTTCTATTTTCTTATTTAAGTCCTCTACTGATTTATTCAAGTCTATATTTTGCTGATTTAAAACAGCAATTTCTTTATCTTTACTTATTAATGCTTTTCCTGTATAAACAAGACCTACTAAAAGTCCTGCTATAACTAATATCAATACAAATGTTGAAATATGCTTTTTCATACTTATTTCCTCCTAAATTAATATTGACTCAAAAACTCATCATCTAGTGCAACTACTGTTGATGAGCTATTACTTGGTTCATCTGTTGTAGTATTTTCTTCTTCATCTATATCTACATCAATTCCTACACCATTTTCAAGTGTTATATCTGGTAGTTTGTCTTGTATGTCTACTTCATCTTTTGGTTTTCTTGTATACACAAGTACAAGTGATATTACAATAATTGCTACTATTATAGCTAAAACTACTGCTCCAATGCATATAATTTTCTTTTTATTATTCATATATCATATCCTCCATTTTTATTGTAGCATATATTTTAAAAAAAGTATACTATATAGAAAAAAAGTACGAGTAATAATTTACCCGTACCTTTTAGCATTATACTAAATCTTTTACGATTTCAGCATCAATATTAACATTTTTACCATTTATAGATACTTCTGTATATGTATTTCTAGTAACATTATATCTAACTTCTTTTGCTAAAGTTTCAACTTTAATTTTATCTTCAAACTTTTTGCAAAGATTTTCTATAATTTCATTTCCATTAACATATAATACTATCTTATCTGTAACTTCAAATCCTTTATCTTTTCTTAGATTTTGTACTTTAGATAGAATTTCTCTAACATCTCCTTCTTCTTTTAGTTCAGGAGTTATCTTAGTATCTAATACTACACCAATTTCACCTTCACCTGCAAAAGCAAAACCTTCTTTTCCTTGCATTGTAACAAGTAAATTATTTGCATCCAAGTCGATTTCAACATCATCAATCATTATTGCTTCTACTTTTCCACTCTTTACAGTATTTGCAAGATCCATTTGATTTCTCTTTGCAATTTCTTCTTTAATCTTTGGAATTAATTTACCATATTCTTTTCCAAGAACTGGAAGATTTGGTTTTATCTCAAAGTTTACATAGTCTGACATTTCAGCACCTAGTACAACTTTCTTAACATTTAATTCCTCTTTTACTATATTTCCATAGTATTCAGGTAATGTATCTACAGAAATTAACATTTCAGATAATGGTTGTCTATTCTTAATGTTTTCTGCATTTCTTGCACTTCTTCCAAGTTTAACTATCTTATATGCAAGACCCATTTCTTTCTCTAAATTAGTGTCAATTTCTTCTTCATTTACTTCTGGCCAATAACATAGATGAACACTTTCTGGTGCTTCTTTATCTAAATTACATACAAGATTTTGATAAATTTCTTCTGTTATGAATGGTACAAATGGAGCAGCAACTTTAACTAAAGTTGTTAAAACTCTATATAATGTTACATAAGCACCTATCTTATCTTGTGTCATTTCTTGAGCCCAATATCTTTCTCTATTTCTTCTTACATACCAGTTAGATAGCTCATCTGTAAATTCCTCTATTGAAATACCAGCACCTGTAATATCATAATGGTCTAATTTATCTGCTACTTCTTTTACAAGAGTATTTAATTTTGAAATAATCCATCTATCCATTACATTTTCAGATTTGAAATCCTTATATTCTGTTGGATTAAATTTATCTATTTCTGCATATAGTACATAGAATGAATATACATTCCATAATGTAGATAAAAATCCTCTTTGTGATTCTTGTACATTTTCAATAGAAAGTCTTGAAGATAACCATGGCATACTTCCTGTATAGAAGTACCAACGAGTTGCATCTGCTCCAACTGTATCTAAAAGTACAAGAGGGTCTACACCATTCTTTTTAGACTTAGACATTTTTTGTCCTTTTCCATCAAGAACGTGTCCTAAAACTATACAGTTTTCAAAAGGTGTTTTATTAAATAATGCTGTTCCTAATGCAGTTAATGTATAGAACCATCCTCTTGTTTGGTCTATTGCTTCAGATATAAATTGAGCTGGGAAGTTGTTATCAAACATCTCTTTATTCTCAAATGGATAATGCCATTGTGCAAAAGGCATTGAACCAGAATCAAACCAACAGTCAATAACTTCTTTTGCTCTTTTCATTTTTGAACCACATTTTGGACATTTTAAATAAACATCATCAATATATGGTTTATGAAGTTCTATATCTTCTGGAACATCTATTCCTTTTTCTTTAAGTTCTGCAATTGAACCTATACATTCTTGACAACCACATTCTTCATTTTCACAAGTCCAAATTGGAAGTGGAGTTCCCCAATATCTATCTCTAGAAATTCCCCAGTCAATTACATTTTCAAGGAAGTTTCCAAATCTACCTTTTTTAATTGTTTCAGGATACCAATTAACTTTGTCATTATTTGCAACAAGTTCACTACGTAATTTACTCATTGCAACAAACCATGACTCTTTTGGATAGTATAAAAGTGGTGTATCACATCTCCAACAATGTGGATATGAGTGCTCCATTTTTGCTTTAGAAAATAGTTTATTTTGTTCCTTTAACCATTGGCAAATATCTTCGTTACAATCTCTAACAAATCTACCTTTCCATGGTTCTACTTCATCCATAAAATTACCATTTTTATCTACTAAGTTTACGAATGCAATATCATTTTGTTTACATACTAAACTATCATCTTCACCATAAGCAGGTGCAATATGAACTATTCCTGTACCATCAGTAAGTGTTACATAATCTCCATGAATTACTACAAAAGCTTTACCTTCAACATTTTTTGCAAATGGCATTAAAGGCTCATATTTAGTTCCAAGTAATTCTTCTCCTTTGAATTCTGAAACAAGTTCATAAGACATATCTTTTAATACTGAAGGTGCTAATTTTTTAGCCATTATATAATTTTCATATTTTGGTTCTTCTTCTGTTCCAACATTAACTTTATATTCTGCGTAAGTATATGCTTTATTTACACAAAGTGCTAAGTTAGATGGTAATGTCCAAGGAGTTGTTGTCCATGCTAAAATGTACTTATCTTCATCTACTACTTTAAATTTAGCTATACAAGTTAAATCTTTTACATCTTTATACCCTTGAGCTACTTCATGAGATGAAAGTGCTGTTCCACATCTTGGACAATATGGCATTACTTTATGACCTTCGTATAATAATTTCTTATTCCAAAGTTCTTTTAAAGCCCACCATACAGACTCTATATATTTATTATCATAAGTAATATATGGGTTATCCATATCTACCCAATATCCTACTTTATTTGTCATTTCTTCCCAAATATGAACATACTTAAATACGCTTTCTTTACATTCTTTTATGAAAGGTTCAACGCCAAATTCTTCAATTTGCTCTTTACCAGAAATTCCAAGTTTTTTCTCAATTTCAAGTTCAACAGGAAGTCCATGTGTATCCCATCCTGCTTTTCTTATAACTTGATATCCTTGCATTACCTTATATCGTGGTATGATATCTTTCATAACTCTTGTAATGATATGTCCTGCATGTGGCATACCATTTGCTGTTGGTGGTCCATCATAAAAGGTAAAATATCTTTTTCCTTTATTCATATCAAAATTTTTCTGGATAATATCTTTTTGTTTCCATACTTGTGATACATCACGTTCCATTCCAACGAAACCATCTTCTTTTAGTTCTACTTTTTTATACATCATTCTTCTCCTTTCCTAAATAATAATTAAAAAAAATCGCACATACCTGTATATAAGGAATGTACGATTATATTCTCACTAAATATAATATATACAAAATAATAACCACCTTAATATACAACATACCAACATATGTGCCCTTTATAACGCTAGGAATACGGCAAGTCTTACTACTGTTTCAGACCGCAACTCCGAGGTGATTTTCATAATAAACTAATCTAGTTGGGCTCACACCATCCCCAATTCGCTTTGTATTTCATTTACTATTACTCTTCCTCATCATAGTCTTTGTTAATTATTATTCATTATTTTTATTGTAATTTCTAATTACGTTAACTATTATAGCACAATAAAAAAATAAAGTAAACCCATAGCTGCATAAAAAATTACACTTTTAACACATTTTATAATGGTGACATACTCCCACCCACTTAAGAAGTGGGGGCTTCTCGCTCGACAGCACTAATGTGTTGAGCTATAAACGAGCTATCCCCGTGTGCCCCA
>CANRLG010000003.1 GCA_947631415.1 uncultured Clostridia bacterium | reverse complement strand
TTTATTTAAAATATTATGAAAAAATGGATGAAAAAATAATTTCATCCATTTTTACTAAAGACTTTTTTTACAGCCCCCTTTTTGCTATATATTATGGGAGAAAAAGAATATTTTTAATAAATTAACAATATAATATCAACACATATTACATTATTGATAAAATACCATTTTCCTGACGCTCTAAATGATACTTTATCTAATTTAATGTTAAACCTATTTTCTCGTTTTGTAAATAGCCATATTTCTAGTAATATTCTCCCTTTTATTTATTAACAACAATGATTTTAACAAGTATATCTTTTTCTTTTAATTATTGTTACAAAAATATTTCAAGATTAAAATAACGTGGTAAAACTGAATTACCACGTACATTTTTATTCACTATATTCGAGTATATATCCATCTATTTCTATAAAATCTCCATTAGATATTTCCATCTCTTTAAGTTTATCCATTACCCCAATTTGTCTTAATATTTTTTGCATATATTGACGAGATTCCACATCAAAAACATTAACTTTACTCATTAATCTTTCAATTGGAGCACCTTTAAGAATATAATATCTACCATCTTTTCTAGATTCAATTTCAATATTCCATTCTTGGTCTACAATCTCATCTTCAATTCCATACATTTGGTCTACTTCAACAATATCCTCTTTTGGTATTGTCTTAAGTTCTTGTGCAATATAGTCTATAAGTTCATCCAAACCATCGTTAGTTGCTGCAGATATTTTAAATAATTTTAATTTCTTTTCTTTACAAAGTTCTTCAACTTCGTTTATTAATTTTTCATCATTTGCAATATCCATTTTATTTGCAACAACTATTTGTTTTTTTGAAGCAAGTATTTTACTATAATTTTTTAATTCATCATTAATTTTATTAAAATCTTCTACTGGATTTCTTCCCTCACTTCCAGCAACATCTAAAACGTGAAGTAATAATCTTGTTCTTTCAACGTGTTTTAAGAACTCAATTCCTAGACCAATTCCTTCACTTGCTCCCTCTATAATTCCAGGTATATCTGCCATAACAAAAGGTTCTCCGTTATGTGGCTTAACTACACCAAGAGCAGGGTCTAATGTTGTAAAGTGATAATTAGCTATTTTAGGTTTTGCAGAAGAAACTCTAGAAATTAGTGTAGATTTTCCAACATTTGGAAAACCAACAAGACCAACATCTGCAAGCATCTTCAATTCAAGTTCAAGATTTTTCTCTGCACCTTTATGGCCTTGTTCTGCAAAATTAGGAACTTGTCGTGTAGGAGTTGCAAAACGAGCATTTCCTTTTCCACCTCTTCCACCTCTTGCAATAAGGAATTCTTGACCTTCTTCAGATAAGTCTGCCACAACTACATTTTTATCTACATCTCTAATAATTGTGCCTTTTGGTACTGAAATATACAAATCTTGTCCAGATTTTCCTATCTTTCTAGCACCTTCACCATTTTTTCCATTTTCAGCCTTAAATTTTTTCTTATATTTAAAATCTAATAATGTACTTGTATTAGAGTCAACTTTAAAATATACGTTTCCTCCTCTACCACCATCGCCACCATCTGGGCCACCTGCTGCTACATATTTTTCTCTCCTAAAGCTAACGGCACCATTTCCGCCATCTCCTGCTTTAACAGAGATTTTTACATAGTCTATAACCATTTTTTTCTTTCTCCTATTCTCCAAAATAATCTATTTTAATAGCTTTTTTCACCTTAGACATTGTAGCTTCTGCTTTTTTCTTTGCTACTTTTGTTCCATTTTGAAGTATTTTATCTACTTCTTTAGGATTTTCCATATAATATCTTCTTTTCTCCTGTATAGGTTTTAAAAAGTTAATCATATTAGCTACAAGTTCCTTTTTACATGCTACACAGCCTCTTTTTCCTTGTTTACATTCATCTTCAATAGTCTTTAAATTATCTTTGCTAACCAATTTATGATAATAATCTACCATACATCTTCTAGGGTCAGCAGGGTCATCTTTATGTATCTTATTTGCATCTGTCTTTGCTTCCATAACTTTCTTTTTAATAGTTTCTTCATCATCTACTAAAAATATAGCATTACCCAAACTTTTCCCCATTTTTTCATTTCCATCTAGTCCTTTAAGTCTTGGAATTTGAGATAATAGATGCTCTGGTTCAGACAATGTATCACCGTATATAGAATTAAATTTTCTAACAATTTCTCTACATTGTTCAATTAAAGGTAGTTGGTCTTCACCAACTGGAACTAAAGTTCCACCAAGAGCAGTAATATCTGCTGTTTGACTTACTGGATAGCCTAAAAATCCGTAAGTAAGACTTTCTCCTGATTGTCCAAATATATCTTTTTTCTGAGCTATTTCAGTTTTTATAGTTGGATTTCTTTGTAATCTAGCAACAGTTACTAAATTTGAATAATACACAGTAAGTTCTGCTATTTCTGGAATCATTGACTGAATAAATATTGTTGCTTTATTAGGGTCAATTCCACAAGCAAGTAAATCTAGAGTTAACTCTCTAACATTTTTTCTAACTTTATCTGGATTATTGAAATTATCTGTTAATGCTTGAACATCTGCAATTTCAATAAATGTTTCATATTCATTTTGCGCTTTTACCCAATTTCCAACGGCTCCAAAATAATGTCCTAAATGAAGATTTCCTGTAGGTCTAATTCCTGTTAATATACTTTTCTTTTCTTCCATAATTCTTTCACCTCACGCTTATTGTTGTATTATACAATAAATAACAAAAAAAATCTACTAAATTTGAATAAAATAACCTATTTTATGTTTACTTAATAAATTTAATTATTTTAAAACTTTTTTAATTGACAACTCGTATTGAGCAATATATAATATGGTCAAACGTTTATACTTTTAACACATTCAAAATTAATATTATGTTTTTGCTTTAGTTGTGATTACAACAAAATAAAAAAAGGAGGAATTTGTTATGGGTAAAAATGCGAAAGCCAATATGTATGTGGATATTCTTTCGTTACATGAAGAAGTAACAGGTTCGTGTAACGTATGTACAGTACGCTTTCCTAATAAAGAGAAACTTAAATTTATTGTAGATTGCGGATTGTTTCAAGAAGAAAAATACCAAAAAGAAAATTATTCATTTCCTTTTGAACCTACAGATATTGATTTTGTACTTGTAACTCACAATCATATTGACCACGTTGGTAGAATACCAAAACTCTACAAAGATGGTTTTAAACGGTAAAACGTATGCAAGTACAATTACATCTGAGCTTATGCCTTATGCCTTGAATAATACTGCTGAAATTTTAAATTCTATCATACAAAAAAATTCAAGTAAGAATAAGAAGATAATTCAAGATTCTTCTATTCCTGTATTTACAAGTAATGAGCCTTTATACACCGTTTCTGATGTAGAAAAAACAATGGAAAATGTCGTTTCTGTAGACTTCAATACTAAATGTAGGATTACTCCAAATATTTCTGTTACTTTTATTCCAAACGGACATTTACTAGGAGCATCTTCAATATTTATTAGTATTAAGTACAAAGGAGAAAAAACTATATATCTATTCTTTAGTGGAGATTATTCTAAATCTAATATATTTTTTGATGTTAAAGAAATCCCAAAAGATATATTATCTAAGCCAATAAACATAATAACTGAATCCACTTATGGTGATAGTTCAAGAAGCGAAATAAAAGAAGTTTTTGATAACAATGTACTATATGCATTAAGTAACAAAGAAACTGTAATAATTCCTGTTTTTTCACTTGGTAGAAGTCAAGAAATACTTTTAAAACTAAAAATATTACAAGACAGAAATATGCTTTCAAAAGACATTCCAATATATTTAGATGGAAAACTTGCACAAAGTTATACTACTTTTTATTTAGAGCATAAACAATATTTAAAGAAATCTAAAGAAATCCAAAACTTTCTACCAGCTAATCTAAACTTAATTACAGAGTATGAAGAAAGACAAAATTTACTTTCAGACAGAAATTCAAAAATAATTCTTACTACATCTGGTATGGGAAGTTATGGTCCAGCCCAATTATATTTACCTTATTATATTTCAAGACCTAAATGTACTATACATTTTTGTGGTTTTACTACACCTAATACATTTGGTAGTAGAATAAAGGAAATACAAAAAGGTGAAATTTTTGAACTAAATGGAGTAATGACAACTAAGCAAGCAACTGTTCTTGCTACCAATGAATTTTCTGGACATGCTAAAAAGGAAGATTTACTTGAGCTTATTTCAGCTTTTGATGATATTAAATCTATTATGATTAATCATGGAGATAGTGATGTAAAAGTAAAATTTGCAAAATACCTAATGGAAAATGTTAAAGCAAAAAATACTTGTATTTTAAGTCCGAAAAATTGCATTAGGATAGGAGCTTATGGTTTAATTAAAACTTATAAGAATGATAGTCCTATAATAGATTAAATTAAAGACTGCAACAATTTTGTTGCAGTTTTTTTAAGCCAAAAAAAGAGAGCATTAATGCTCTAATTCCAATTTTTTGTAATCTTTGGTCTAATAATTAACTCTCTTTCTTTCTTGAATATGTTTCCATAAATACTACAAACCACATAGATGTCTTTATTATTTAAAAATTCATTTAATATAATAGCTGTATTTAACAATTCAAAATACTTACTTATTCTATTATTAGATGAAATTTTTATATTTACTATCTCTTTTCCTAATTTATTTTTATATTTTTCATAGATACTTTTTACATTATTTCTGATTATTCTGCTATTTTTTGGTTCATTTTCATAATCTTCTATTTTCATGAACTCTGAAGCAATTGATGGATAACTTTTATTATATTCCTTAAAAGACCCATCTAGTAAATAACCATTTACAAGTAATGTATATGTTTCTATATTATCTCTCTTTGCAATTGAAGATTTATTTGCATTTGGAAAAAAAACAGTTTTTTCTAAAATACTATATAGTATTCTACCTCTAGATTCATTATCTAGTTCATCTTTAGTGCTTAAATTATAAATTCTAACTTCTTTTTTTTCGAAGTTAATATGTACTTTACCCTCTATTATTTCTTCATCTGAACTATTATTCCCGATTTCTTAAGATTATCCTTTGTAGGTTTTCATCATAGCATACATTCATAGCTATTTCCCCCTTTTCATAATTATTTATTCGGTTTTCTTAAATCTAGACTAGTATAAATTATACCATACTTATGTAAAGTAGTCAAGAAAATATGTACTTTATTCAAGTATTTTAGATAAAAAAAGAGTAGCCATTTCTAGCTACTCAATAATTCTTATATTATTCTTCTACAGGATAAACGCTAACTTTTTTGTCGCTTCTTCCTTTTCTTTCGAATTTAACGACACCATCAACTTTAGCAAATAGAGTATCATCACTACCGATACCAACGTTAGTACCTGGATACATTTTAGTTCCTCTTTGTCTGTATAGAATATTTCCTGCTAATACGAATTGACCATCAGCTCTTTTAGCTCCAAGTCTTTTAGCTTCACTATCTCTCCCGTTCTTAGTAGAACCGCCACCTTTTTTATGTGCCATTTATCTCACTCCTTTTTTTAATTACATTATGTTTTTACAATATTAAATTATTCAGCTTTTTCTTCAGCTTCTTCTGTTTTCTTAGCTCTAGTTCCAGTTGTTATTTTTTCAATTAAGATTTTAGTATAAGGTTGTCTGTGTCCTCTTACTTTTCTTTCATTTTTCTTAGCTTTGTATTTGTATACACGGATTTTTTTAGCTTTTCCATGTCCAACAACTGAAGCTTTAACTTTAGCTCCTTTTACAGTATCTGTTCCAACTGTTACTTTGTTTCCATCAGAAACTAATAGAACTTTATCAAAAGTTGTTGATTTTCCTTCTTCAAGTTCTTCAATTCTGTCAACGAAAACTGTGTCTCCTTCTGAAACTTTGTACTGTTTTCCACTAATTTCAACTATTGCGTACATATTGTTCCTCCTTATTTCTAACTTGCTCTCGCCATAAAGGTGTTTTTTCAAACTTTTAAAACCTGTTCTGTGCGGAATACGTCCATTATTTTAACATAATACTAATTAATTGTCAAGAAAATCTTTTAATTTTAGTTCTGCTTCTGGAAATATTTCAAGATTTAGTTTATCAAGTTCATCTTTTGAAAACTTTTGAAGTACAAAATCTATCATATTTTGTCTTTCTCTTTTAAGTCCTCCAAGTCCAATTCTAAGTCTTGCTACTTGTTCAGTAGATAGCATTTGAACAATATTTTTCATTCCATTGTGTGAACCACCACTTCCCTTTACTCTGTATCTAACAGTTCCAAAAGGAATATCCACATCATCAAAAACTATCAATATATCAGAATTTTCTACCTTATACCAATTTTTAATTTTAACTACAGCATTTCCACTTAAATTCATAAAAGTAGTAGGTTTTACTAAGATAATTTTTTCACCATTAATCATAGTTTCACCTACTAAAGAATCACATTGAGATTTAGTTACCTCTATATTATTAGCCTTTGCTAAATAATCTATAAACATCCATCCAATGTTGTGTCTTGTACTATCATATTTCTTTCCAGGATTACCAAGTCCTACTATTATTTTCATTATTTTTACCATCCTTTTATGTAAATCTTAATTTACGTAATTAAATTTATTTTAAGTTTCATAAAAACTCTTGAAAAAATGTGCTTTTTATAGTATTATTATATATGAATTTATTTAATATGTCAATTAAATGATATATTAGCGTTGATACGCTGAAAGTGGTGAATTTATTTGTTAGAGAGTTTATTTAAGAAATTACACATTAAAACAAAACCAGAAAAGGTGTTAACATATATTTTGTATGGGATAAGTATTATTGCAGCTCTTATTTGCATAGTAAAATTGTTAAGCTTTGCAACAGATAATACTCGTATGTTTAACACTAATTCTACCAATAATCTTTTGCAAAGGTTACTACCATATTTAGTTTCGGTACTATATATGATACCACCTCTTGCTTTTTCACTATATGTAAATTCTGGTCTTCCTAAAAATGATGATGAAAAAATAAAGATGTTCCAATTTACATATCTATTACTTGCAATACTTGTTTTATTTTCAGTTTCTGCAGTTATTAACGTTGGTTTTTGGGCACTGCTTGACTCCATAGACAAATATGCTCAAAATGCATTTTATCTTTCAGAATTTGCAATTTCAGCAGTTAGAATACTTTGCTTAGTAGTACCTTTTAGATTTGCTTTCAGTATTGCAGATTACCTACTTGGAATATACGAATCTGAAGATTTAACAAAATCTATTGCAGGATTTGTTGGTTTAACAATTAGTGGAAATAAAAAGAATGATGGAACATTTAGTTGTGATACAGTAATTGGTACTGCAAAAGGTACTGCAATTCCAATAGTTGTATCTGAAAAGAAACGTTACGAATCAACTCTAGTACAAGGTGCAACTGGTACTGGTAAAACTGCAACAGTTCTACTACCAATGAGTGCTTTAGACTTAGAGAAAAAATTCTTTTTTAGAGAATATGCAAAAAAGATTGGTTATTCTATGCTAAAAAGAGGCGTAGCATATATGAATGGTCCTTATGATAACAAATATATTAATAGGAACTTCACTCTAAGTATGCTAAGACCAAAAAATGGAATGGAAAATGAATTTGAATCAGAGGTTTCTCCTCTTGTACAATATAAAGACAATGCAACAGGAAATACAACTTATAGAAATTTAGGTATAACAATCGTTGAAAATGATGGTAACTTTATTTCACAATTTATTGGTGTGGCTAATAATTTTGATATAGATGTCTTATCTATTGACCCAGCAAGTCCAGAAACAACATTAAGTATAAATCCATTTGCTATTCCAGATCCTGCTAAAGTTGCTTCAATCATAGCGGATGTTTTAATGGCAATGTATGGAAGTGATTCAAAAGGAAGTAGCGACCCATTCTTTACACAAGTTACGATGGATGCTTTCCAAAACTTATCTATATTACTAAAAGAAATGTACCCTATTCTTCATAACGGAGAAATGGCATCTCTTGAAGATATGCTTGAATTACTATACAACTTTGATGCAGTTGAAGAAATGACTGAAGAAATGAAAAAAATTCCAGAATTAGAACAAAAATATAAATTACTAATTCGTTATTTTGAAAAGAACTTCTACAAACCAAGTCTTAATATAAATGGATACGAAATACCTGGTACAAAAGGTAGTGGTAGAAAAGATACTGAAAAATTCTTATACGGTGCTATCACACAACTTAATAACTTAATTCGTAATCCAGGTCTTAAAGCTGCTCTTTGTGGTAAAAAGAATGTTATAGATTTTGATAAAGCTCTTGAAAACGGTAGTGTTATAACTGCTTGTTCAAGAAAAGGTGACCTTGGTATAATACAAGCAAAAGCATTTGGTATGTTCTTTATACTACAATTCCAAGATGCAGTATTAAGAAGAAAAGGTAATGAAGATTCTAGAACTCCACACTTCTTATATATAGATGAGTTCCCTGAATATATCACTAAGGATATGGAAGTTATGTTCACACTATTTAGAAAATATAGATGTGGTGTTACAGTAGCTATTCAAAACTTATCTCAACTTGAAAAGAGTAATACTAAATACTATAGACAAGTTGTTCTTGCAAACACTAAAACTCAAATTGTATTTGGTGATACAGTTAGAGAAGATAGTGAATACTGGAGCAGTGCTTTTGGTATGGAAAAGAAAGTCGATACAAGCGAATCTTATACTATTGATAAAAATGAAGGCTTTGTATCTAAAGGTAAGAAGATTGAGATAAAAGATAAAGAAAGAATTAAGATTCATAAACTTGCAGAACTTGGATTTGGTTCAATGTTCTATAAAACAAAAAATTCAAGTGGAAAATCTGTATTTGGTGAAGGCAAAACTTCTTTCTTAGCAGACAAGTATAAACAAAAACAAAATACATTAATGTTTAACTTTGAAAAATATATGATGTCTAAACCAGAGACACCAACAATTACAATGAACGAAAGTGATACAACTACAAGTGATGAAAAACTATTTGGAGTTAGTACAACTTCTAGATTAAAAGAAGAATTACAAAAAGAAATAGCAAAATCTAAAGCATCTAATGTTAATTCAACATCATCTGTAAAAGCAAATACAAAGACTCAAGATTTTGTTAGTGCTTCAGATATTGGTGATGACTTTGAAATTGTTTTTGAAAATAATGATGCAAGTTTAGATACTCAAAATTCTAATGGTGGTGCAATTACAGAAACTTATGAATCACCTATTATAAAAAGAAATAAAAAATAATATTAAAAATGAGGTACATTTTAAATGTGCCTCACTTTTTTTCATTTTCATCTGTTAATAATTTTTGGTCTTCACCAAAAAAGTTTCTTTTATTAAATCCAGCAGTCATAAAACGTACAAAAGCTTTTGAATTTGTAAGCCAATTTATTTTAACATTATTTTTAGTATTAGTAACCATCTTATCTACTAAAAACTTTCCAACAGTTTGTGGTGTATCTCCTAAAATGTTATATACCTTTTTAGTTTTATCCGCAAGTTCAATTTTATCATTTCCTAAAGAATGAGTTGTAAATTCAGTTATCATAATTCCTGGACTTAATTTACCAACAATTACTCCTGTATTTCTTTCCTCTGCCTCTTGTGCTAAGCTCTCTGTTAAATATGTAACAGCTCTTTTACTAGTTCCATACATATTCAAGCCAAGCATGTGTGCGTCATTACTGCCATATCCCTCAATATTATATATTGCTCCACTACCTTGCTTAATCATCTGCTCCATAGCGACTTTACTGCCAAATATAGCCCCTTTTAAGTCTACATCTATTAATGTATTAATGTCACTTTCTGAAAGCTCCCAAATTGCCTTTTGTGGTTGATTAACACCAGCATTATTTATCCAAATATCTACTTTTTCAAATTCTGATATAGCAAACTTCATAAGTTCTTGTAATTCCTCTATCTTAGATACATTACATACTTTATATGCTATTTTTCCTTCTGAACTATACTTTTCTAATTCTTCTTTAGCTTTAATTAAATTTTCTTCATTTAAGTCACTAATAACTACATTATAATTATACTCTCTAAAAAATCTCGACATATTATATCCAAGACCTCTAGCACTACCTGTTATAACTACTGTTTTCATATACATCTCTCCTCTTTTTAATATTATATTACTAACAGTTATTTTTTTCAAATGATAGTTACATTATTATACAATATAAAAGCCCACTAATATTAGTGAGCTTATACTTATTAATCTTCTGTTTCTTCAATTAAATCTAATTTATTTTGAAGTTCTTCTACTTGGTTTTTAAGTTTTCTATTTTCTTCATTTAATTGATTTAAGGTATTTACCTTTTCTCTTTCATCTATTCTATTTTGTTTTATCTTTTCAATATTATCTTTTGATGCATAAATTTGTACTTTAGCTATTTCATAATAATTGTTTATTTGCTTATTATTTATATCTTTAATTATTGCTTTAATAATTTCAAAAGAATTATCTCCAGTTCCTCTATCACGTATTACAATAGTATCTTCTTCTTTTTCTACATCTACATCACTATATAATGAATATTTAACACATATTTTTACATCTTCTCTTTCTTCTTCAACAAATTTAATATCACAATTATAGCCTAAAACCATAATATTCTCATTCATATTAAAATTATATGTATCTTCAACTTCATCTCTAATCTCTTGGTTTACTTTAAATTGTGTAACACCAATTAAAATTAGACCAATACTTATTCCTCCAGCTACCAAAGATGAAAGTAACATTATTCCTATTCTGTTTTTATGGTTTTTCTTATCCATTACAAAGTTAAATAAAATCTCCAATAATACATAATTAATTACTATACATGCTACTGTTCCTATAAATCCACCTATAAATAACAATCCTGTTTTTATAAATAATAGACTTAGTGTTAATAATACTACAAAAAATACAAAAGAAACTGATAAACAAAGTTCTGTAAATATTGCAATTCCTTTTAAGCATAAAATTATAAACTTAACTATTCCTGTTATAAATCCAGATTGTGAATGTTCTGGGTCTCTAATTATAATTTTCTCTTTTTCTTTGCTAAGTAATATTTTATTGTTTTCTTTATTATCCTTATTTTCATTATTATCTTTTACCTCATTACTATCATTTTTGTTATCTTCAAGTTTTACTACTTCATAATAGTCTAAATATCTAACTTTAAATATATGAAGAATTAAAACAACTGAAAATACAATAGCTAAAGCAACATATACTGAAGCAAAAATTCCTCTTATGCAATAATACAATTTAATAGGTAATGCTCCCAAAAGGCCATGTAAAATTCCACTTCCTATAGCCCCTATAATATTAACTACTATTAATAGTATTATAGCTATAATTACTTGTTCAATTATACATTTTAATTTTTGTTTAAATTTTAATGCACTAAACATATCTATAGTTTTAGTTACAAATTCAAAGAAATCATCTATATACTTATTAATTTTAATTTTAGATTCCTTAGTTTCTTTTACCTCTTTAACATTTTCATTCATAAGTTCATCTATATTGTAATTATATAATTTACAAATTAACAGCACTTTATCCATTTCAGGATAACTTTGTCCAGATTCCCACTTTGAAACAGCTTGCCTTGATACCCCAACTTGTTCAGCAAATTGTTCTTGTGATAAATTATTTTCTTTTCTTATTGTTTTAATATTATCTGATAACTTCATAATTTTTTCCTCCTTTCACACTAAAATTATATATATTCAATCGGTTGCATACTACCATTTTTTAGTTGTTTTTTGTCAAATGTTAGTTGCATTTTAATTATTTTTCAATTTTTAGCACAATAATTGTTGTATTTTTTGATTTTTAATAACGAAATAACAAAAAAAGAGTTAATTTGAATTTTTATTAACTCTTAATTTAGATATTATTCATATTTCCAATTTTCTATTTTATATTTAGGTGTATTTTCAAGTAATTTAATTTCTTTTACAATTTCTTCTATATCTTTATCTTCAAGTTGTTTAAAATTATCATAAAAATGTTCTTGTGGGTCTGGGAAATTTAAAGCTTCGCCCCATTTCTGAGCTTTAGAATTAATTGTTCTTCCATACAGATGAATGTGAAATTCTGGTTTGTCTCCTCGTAAATATGCCCAATTTCCATTATCCTGATAATTAATTTTGGCAATATCTATTCCTCTTTTTTTCATGCCATTAATCATTGCTTCACTAATAAGCATAGATAAACGCATTACCTCGACTGCTTCACTTGGACTTAAATCTAATCTACTTGCAAAATATTTTTCTTTTGACATTATACATAAATGTCCTCCATCTTCCCTAGAAATATGTACTTTATCTGGTACAAATACCTTAAAAGTTCGAGTTTCATATATCACTTTTTCTTCCATTTAAACTTCACCTATTTATCCTTATTTTACTTTATTATATTATAAATCTATCTCTTTAAATGATTTTACTATAGTTCCATCTTCAGCATTTATATAATACTCATATTCATATTTTCCATAGTTAAAATTAACTTCAAAAACAGTTTTACTATATTTATAATCTAGTTCTATATCTATATCATAAACATCTTCTTGATTAACACCTATATCTGTTAAAGCTACTTTTAAAGCTTCCTCTCTTGAAATATACTTTTCATTACTTGAGACATCATTATTAGTTACATTGACTGTATTACCATTATTATATAATCTTCTAATTTCAGCTCTTTCATCTAAAAATTTTACTGCACAAAAGATAATAAAACCAACAAGTAATAATATTATGATAATAAGTAATATTATAATATACTTTAAATTCTTATTTTTTTCCATAATTATATTTTCCTCCTATTTTGATAATTAAATAATACTATATTTCAATATAATCATATATTAAAATATTTTACACTAAATTTTGTTCCACTTTCATCTGATTTTACATTTATTACACCATTATCATTTTCAACTATTGTTTTTGCTAAAGAAAGCCCTATCCCAACACTTTCAGATGAAGAATTTTTTCCTTTATAAAACCTCTCAAATATATGTGAAATTTCATTTTTGTCTATACCATCACCATAATCTCTAATGGTTATTATAGAATATATTTTATTTTGTTCATAAAAAATGTCTATTTTACTATCATTATATGAATGTTCCACACAATTCTTAATAATATTAGTTAATGCCTCAACTTGCCACATATAATCACACATAACCTTAGCATCACTATTTCCATTTATATTAAGTTTTATATTTTTCAAATCACAAAGTGTTGATACATTTTTTACAGCTTCATTTACTATATTTTCTAATAATATTTCTTTTTTAACAAACTTAATAGTATTAGCATCAAATTTGGATAATTTTAATAGTGACTGAACAAGAAAATTTATGTTTATAATATCTCTTTTTATATCTCTTATAAACTCTTCTCTAGTCTCTTCACTCATATTTTGGTCATCTATTAAATCATCTAACATTATTAATATACTTGTTATAGGTGTTTTTAATTGATGAGATATATCTTCTAAAGATTTCTTTAAATTAATTTTATCTTTGTTAGAGTTTTCTGCAGCCTCTTTAAGCATTATAGTTGTTTTATAAATCTCATTTTTTAATATTGAAAGTTCATCTTCTGTGTTTGAATCTATTTTTAGTTCATAATTTTTCCTATTTAATTGTTCAATATACTTTGTAATTTCAACAATATTCTTTTCTCTTTTATTTATATACTTAATAAAAAATAATGTCAATATTGCACAACTAGTTAATATAAATATACTATTTATTATTAAGAATTTTTTATATGTTTCTTCATTTTCTATTACAATAGCTTTATCATTTAAGTCAATAGCATACTTTTCCAATAATTCACTTTTATTTTTACTTTCAGAATTAAATATTTCTACAATTTCATCTTCTTTTATATTTGGATACTTACTTTGTAAAACATTCACAATACTATTAATCTTATGATTAAAATTCTCAGTATATATTTTATATTCATATAAGTGAATTAATATAAATACAAACAATATAATTAATGGAACAACAAAGGCAATGACTAAATATTTTTTAAATTCAATTTTATTCTTCATCTATTCTATAGCCCATTCCTTTCACTGTCAATATAATATTCGTTTCAATTTTTTCTCTTATTCGTTTAAAATATACAGTTACAGTATGATCATCTACATAGTTTCCTGTCCATTCCCATATTTTATCTAATATAGTATTTCTACTTACTACCTTTCCAAAATTTATAAAAAGTAAATTTACAAGTTTTAATTCTAAAGGAGTTAATTCAATTTCATTGCCATTTTTTAATAAAATAAGTTTATCCATATTAAAAGTTATATCTTTAACTTTAATTATGCTTTTCTTTTTTGAACGAAGCAATATTTTATTTATTCTTGCAAGTAACTCTTTTGTACTAAAAGGCTTAGTTATATAATCTTCTGCTCCAATCTCTAGTCCCTCAACTATATCATCTTCTTCATCTTTTGCAGTTAAAAATATTGTTGGAATAGATAATTTTTTTATAACATTTTTAAATAAATCCATACCATTTCCATCTGATAACATTATATCTAATATAATTAAATCTACATTGTTATTACTTAAATATTCTTCTGCCTCTCTTTTACTAGTTTTATATACTACCATATAATTATTAGTTTCAAGTGAATATACAAGCCCTTTTATGATTGATAAATTATCTTCAATTAACAAAACATTCATAAGAATTGCTCCTTTCAGCTTTTATTATATCATAATATGACTAAGAGCCAATATTTTAATTAAATATTTTCATTTCTTATTGTATCAATAGTATTTTGTTTATTAATTTTATTTAAAGAATATTTCATTATCAATGTAATTAGTATAAATACTGCACAAATACTAATTATTATTGATAAAAATGGAATATCATATTCTGCTTCATTAAAATACATATACATTAAGTATGAAGGAGCTATTCCAAGCGGTATCCCTATAAATAATGCCTTAAATCCTATAAAAATACTTTCAAGTTTTATCATTCTATTAAATTCTTTATTTGTCATTCCCACAGATTTTAATATAGCAAATTCTTGACTTCTTAATTCCATATTTGTAGTAATTGTATTAAATATATTTGTTACACCAATTAAAGATACAACTATAATAAATCCATAAAGGAATATTTGAACTAAAATAAGTAAATTTTCCATCATTCTGACTCTTTCTTCTGAATTATTTAAACTAAAGATTTCATCTGATAAATAATTTTCTATATCATCTTGTAATTGTGATGCATTTGTTGATTTATATAAAATTTCTAATCCTGTTGTACTTGTAATACTATCAAACAACTCATCACTTACAATTATTATATTGCTATTATATTTTTTTAATCCAAAAGGTTTTTCATCTGTAATTGTAGCTATTTCAAGTGAATATTCATTTTCATCTTCAAAAATACAATTTATTTTATCTCCAACATCATAATCTAACCTTTTAATTTTCTTACTATCTACTTCCTTATTGTTTTCATCTGATTTTATAAAATATTCATAACAATTACATAAAATTGCTTTATTCTTTACATTTTCATATTCTAATCCAAGAGATTTAATATATTTTCTAAATTGTTCTTCTCCTACTGTATAAATTCTACAATATGTTTCTCTATTATAATCTTCTCCTAAATTTGTCCATTCAAGATATTCTTTATTATATTTTACATTATTAATTTTAAATTCATTGTATCTAACTATTGAATAATCTTGGATATAGTCTAACTTTGTTGTTTCTATAAATTCATTCAAATTTTCTTTCGTATAATTATTTGTTGTAAGTGAAAGGTTATACTCAGTCAAATCTAATTCTTCTTTTATTTCTCTATATGCCATAGTAATAAAACTAGATATTCCAATAAATACAAATACAGAAATAATAATAGATAATGTAATTGTTCTATATTTTCTTTTATTTCTTTTAACATTTTTATACGAAATCTCTCCACCTACGCCAAAAATTTTTCTAATAATTTTTGAAGACTTAATTTTTTTATTTTTTATCTTTATATTCGCACTATTTCTAATAGAATCTATAGGAGACACTTTTGAAGCTCGTTTAGCACTTTTAAAAGCAGAAAAATATATAGTTAATACTCCAAGTAAAACAGAAACTAATACTGCTACAAATGAAAAAGAAAAAGATAAACTAATAATACCTAATGTTATTTTTTCAAAATAATAATTACTAATTATTACAAGAATGTATGATGCAATAAAACCACATATTACTCCTAATGGAATACCAATAATACCTAGAATAGTTGCTTCATAGAACACATTATTTTTAATTTGCTTTTTTGTAGCACCAATACTTCTAAGCATACCATATTGCTTTATTTTTTCTGTAATAGAAATATCAAAACTATTTTTTATACAAAATATAGAAGTAAATATTATTATCAATATTACAATTACTACTACAACATCTAAACCTACTATTCTACTACTTCCAATAGGATTTGTTTCTAAACCAATCAAATATGAATTAAGATTCATATCATATTTAGGTTGTTCCTCTTTATTATACTTTAATATTTCATCCATTGATGCATTTCCATTGCTTACTTTTTCAAATAATTTTTCATCAACACCTAAAATATTTGCAGTAATTTTATATACATTTTTTGTACCGTATTTTGTATACCTTGCATATACATCTACTATATCACCTATATCACTTTCATCCATATATGTTATAAATGTATAACCTGGTGCTGTATAACTTTCAATATTGGTAGCTGGTCTTTCAATTATCCCAACAATTTTATATGTTTTAGCTTCTGTATCAATTATCTTTTCGTTATCTTGCATAGGATTATTTTGATATAGTACAATATTATCATCAGATATTCGTGTTCCTATATCTAAAGTAATAGTGTCTCCCACATTAAGAACAACTCTGCCATTTGTTTTTAAGTGAGTAGGAATTACTATCTCACTATCATTTTCTGGCAATCTTCCACTTACTAATTTTACTGATAAATTATCCATTGACTTCTTAGTAAATGCTTTCACAAATGCATAAGTTTTTGAGTCATTTTTTGAATTTATTTGAGCATATCCTATATCTTTGGTTAAATACATATCTTCAATTTCTCTATTATTTCTAATAATACTCAGTTCCTCTATTGGTACATCATAATATGCTACATGAAAATTTCCCTTTTCTGCTTTTTCGTAATTAATTAAAGAATTAACACTACTTTCATATAATGATGCTACTGCTGTTAATAACGAAACAGATAATATTATTCCAATTATTGTTACTATTGTTCTTTTTTTATTCAATTTTAAATTTTTTAAGGTTAATTTGTTAAGCAAGTTCATATTTTATCCCTCCTCAACAATTTTTCCATCTTCAATTTTAATTATTCTATCTGCACATTTTGCTATCTCCATATTATGTGTAATCATAATAATTGTTTGCTTAAAATCTTTGTTAGATTTTTTTAACAAAGCTACTATTTCGTCACTTGATTTTGTATCTAAATTTCCTGTAGGCTCATCTGCAAGTATCAATGCAGGATTAGTAATTAAAGCCCTACCTATACTTGTTTTTTGTTGTTGACCACCAGATAATTCATTTGGTAAATGATTTTTTCTATTTTGTAATCCCAACAGTTTTAACATATTATCTAGTGTTTCACTATTAACTTCTCGATTATCTAATGCTAATGGTAATGTTATATTTTCTTCAACGTTTAAAATAGGAATAAGATTATAAAATTGATAAATTAGTCCAATTTGTCTTCTTCTAAAAATTGCAAGTTTATCATCATCAAATGAAAATATATTTTTTCCATCAATATAAACCTTTCCACTTGTAGGTCTATCAACACCACCTATTAAATGTAAAAGTGTAGATTTTCCACTTCCACTTGCACCAACAATCGCTACAAATTCTCCTTTTTCAACTGAAAAAGAAACGTTATCTAAAGCTACAACTTTCGTTGTATCTTTACCATATATTTTTGTTAAATTTTCTACTCGTAATAATTCCATATAAAAAACTCCTTTCTCAGTTATAATTATATTATATATAATGTTACTACTAAGTTACTTATATATAAATTATTTTATCTTTCATATACAAAACAAACAGAAGTATATAAATACCTCTGTTTAATCCATTTTACATATTTTAACTATATATTAATTCTTGCATTACAATTTCTTCTGCTTGGGCTTTAAATGAGTTCATCATACCTACCCATTCCATTTGGTTATTTGCTTTCATTTCCTCATTTACTCCATTGTCTTTTGCTAGTTTTTCTATTATTTGCTTTACCCTGCTTTGAGCAGCCATCTCAATTTCTCCAAGATGGTCTTCTAACTTACAATCCAACATTAAATCTGTATATAACCATTTTTTATGTTCTTTTAGATAATTTAACCTCATTCTAGAATATTTTCCTTGTGGTAAATTCTTTGTTTTTGGTAATGCAATTTCTGGTATTAGGTAATCTCCCTCTTGTCTGTATGTTATTTCTGACATAATTTCATTTCCCCTTTCACTTAATAACATTCAGTTACAAATATAATTATACCATTTTACTTAGCTAAAAACTTATTTGTCTTCTATTTGTTTTGAATTATTTAATAAGATGTTAAAGTATCATACCTAGTTTATATTTTTGTTATATATTATTTTTTTATGATACAAATTTATAATAATTAATAATTTACAATGATTATTTTTAATCATAACGTAAAAAAATGTAAACATAATTTATTGTTCACACTTTTTAATTCTATATATCTAAACTATTTTACTAAATCTAAATTGCCATTTATAACCTCAGGTGCAAATCCACTTATTTCATCATATAAGATACCCTCTGGTATTTCATTCCATAAATAAATCTTTTTATTTTCCATAAAAGCTTCATATAATTCAAGAAATGTTGAACCACCAACATAATTCTTTTTACCATTCTTATCGAAATTTAGTGTTAATACTGCATCCATAGATTTTATTCTATCTCTACTTCTTCTAAACATTTCACCTTTCATTTTTGCATGTTCTTCTTTCCCTTTGGCATACCACTCATTTTCTGCATTAGGGTTTTCGTATGTATGAGGTAAAAATACTTCCCAACCATTTTCTTCTAATTTTTCTTTAATAGGTGATATATCTTTATAGAAAGCTTTACTACAAATAACAAATATTTTACTCATTTTTTATCTCCTCTTTTCTTAATTCTTAACAATTTTTTCTATATAAATTGTTCCTTTCACGATTAAAAATATTAAAATTTAATCGTAAAAGGAACATTATTATGTGGCCATTTTGTCCACTGTGGACAAATTTTAATTTTTTTCTTATTTTTACAAATGTTTATTTTTCAAGATTTTTATTCATTTTTACCACAACAGTTTTTGTATTTTTTCCCACTTCCACATGGACAAGGGTCATTACGACCAACTTTTGCTTCTTTCTTTAATACAACAGGTTTTCTTTTTGGTGTATCTTCACCTGATGCATTAGTAAACATATTAGTAACTGCATTAGAAACCTTTATGTTCATTACTTGTTCTTTCTTTTTAGCTTTCAATGAGAATACAGCTTTTACTGCTTCTTCTCTGATATTCTTAACTAATTCTTCAAACATATTAAATGATTCAATTTTATATGCTTCAAGTGGATTTGTTTGTGCATAAGCTCTAAGTCCAATACCTTCTTTAAGTGCTGTAATTGCATCAATATGATCCATCCATTTTTGGTTAACAGTATTTAAAATTAAATGTTTAGCAATTTTATTAAATTGTTCTTCTATTTCAAGTTTCTTTGCTTCATCTACTCTCATTTGATAAATCGCATCAACTTTTTTAGATAAAACTTCAATCATATCTTCATGATTTAATGTTACAATATCCTCTTTTGATATAATGTCATCTTCACCAAATATATTTTTTAATACCGCATTAACTGCACTATAATCTACACTTTCAATATTATCTGCATTTTCAAAGTATTCTACAGAAATGCTATCTAAAATACCAGCATATAATTTCTTAACTATATCTGATATATCTTCTGCTGCAATAACTTCTCTTCTTTGACCATATATGATTTCTCTTTGTTGGTTCATTACATCATCATATTCAAGAACATTCTTTCTTATACTATAGTTTCTTCCTTCAACTTTCTTTTGTGCAGCTTCTATAGTATTTGTTAGTAATTTTTGTTCTATTGGAACATCATCTGGTAATCCTAATGCTTCAACCATTCCCATCATTTTATCTGAGCCAAATAATTTCATTAAATCATCATCTAATGCAATATAAAAACGTGATGCACCTGGGTCTCCTTGACGTCCAGAACGTCCTCTTAACTGATTATCTATACGGCGAGATTCATGTCTTTCACTACCTATTATTTTTAAACCACCTACTTCAACAACTTTTTCTTTTTCTTTTTGAAGTTCTGGTTTATATTTATTCTCTATATCGGCCATAGCTTTTTTAGCTTCATTAACTCTATCATTTTGACTTGGTATTGGTGTAATAGCAAGTTCTATTTCTTCGGCATCGTAACCTTTTTTAGCAAGTTCACTTCTTACTATAAATTCAAGGTTACCACCTAGCATAATATCTGTACCACGACCAGCCATATTTGTTGCGATTGTTACTGCTTTATACTTACCTGCTTGAGCTACTATCTCTGCTTCTTTTTCATGATATTTTGCATTTAAAACTTGATGAGGTATCTTCATCTTTTTAAGTAATGCACTAATTTTTTCTGATTTATCTATTGATACAGTACCTACAAGTACAGGTTGTCCTTTTTCATAACATTCTTTTACTTCATTTGCTATTGCGTTAAATTTTGCTTCTTGTGTCTTATACACTACATCATTATAATCTATTCTTTGAACTGGCTTATTTGTTGGAATTTCAATAATATCCAATTTATATATGCCTTTAAATTCATCTTCTTCAGTCTTTGCTGTACCTGTCATACCTGCAAGTTTGCTATATAATCTAAAGTAATTTTGGAAAGTAATAGTTGCAAGTGTTTGTGACTCATTTGCTATTGTTACTCCTTCTTTTGCTTCAATAGCTTGATGAAGTCCATCACTATATCTTCTACCATCCATAACACGACCTGTAAATTCATCTACAATTAAAACTTGGTCATCTCTTACTATGTAATCTTGGTCTTTATGCATAATACCATACGCTCTTAATGCTTGATTTACATGGTGTGATATTGCAAGATTTGAAACATCAGATAATGATTCAATTCCAAAGAATTGCTCTGCTTTCTTTGTACCAGTATTTGTTAAAGCTACTGTTTTTGCTTTTAAGTCTATAATATAATCATAATCTTCATCTGATTCATCAAATTCTTTATCATTACCTTCAACAATTTTTCTTGCTTTTAATCCTTTAGCAAATGTATTTGCTTGTTTATATAAATCACTTTGTTTATTTACATTACCTGAAATAATAAGTGGAGTTCTTGCTTCATCAATTAATATACTATCAATTTCATCCACGATAGCATAATTTAAGCCTCTTTGAACCATTGCCTCTTTATCCATTGTCATATTATCTCTTAAGTAATCAAAACCAAATTCATTATTTGTTCCATAAGTTATATCTGCATTATATGCATCTCTTTTCTCGCTTGGTGTCATATTAGGTACTACTAATCCAACTGTTAGTCCTAAGAAGTTATATAACTTACCCATCCAAACGCTATCACGTTTTGCTAAGTAATCATTAACTGTTACTACATGTACTCCTTTTCCAGTTAAAGCATTCAAATATACTGGCAATGTAGCAACAAGTGTTTTACCTTCACCAGTTTTCATCTCTGCAATTCTTCCTTGATGAATTACAATACCACCAATAAGTTGTACTCTAAAGTGTCTCATTCCAAGCACTCTACTTGAAGCTTCAGCAACTGTAGCAAATGCTTCTGGCAAAATATCTTCTAGTGTTTCTCCATCAGCAAGTCTTTTCTTAAATTCTGTAGTTTTTGCCCTTAATTCTTCATCTGATAGACCTTTTAAAGTTTCTTCAATTTCTTCAATTTTATCTACTAGTGGAGTAATCTTTTTAATTTCTTTTCCACTATAACTTCCAAATATTTTTTCTAATAGTTTCATACCTTATGCCCTCCATAATGGCTATTATATCATAAATGTAATGAAAATAAAATATATTGATGTAAAAAATCCAAATTGTAAAAAGCTTTAATTTTATACCAATATTTTTTGATATAAATTAACAATATTTCCAATATTAAAAATATAATTTTATGCATTATATTACTATTATTGAATATATATTTAGTAAGACTTGGGAGGATAGTATGTTTGTTTTAAATATTAAGTTGGACCATAAAAAAATAATTATTATATGCATAGTCTGTGCAATTATAATTGCAACTGTATTTGAGCTATGCACTAAAAACGATTATATAGAAGTAAATTCAAGTATTGATGATTTTAGCTATACTGTTACAGATGAAAATTTTATATCTACCCTTTCAAATATTCACAATAATATAGATGATAATATAGGAAAAAGTATTAAAGTATCTGGATTTGTATATACCTTGCCAGATTTTAATGATAATTTCTTTATATGTGGTAGATATACTGTTGATGAAGAAGAAACAAAAGTTGCTGGATATATGTGTAGTTTAGATAAAGAGATTTCTCTTGAAGAAAATGAATGGATAGAAATTGAAGGTAAAATAATTAAAGGAAATTATAATGGTGAAATTCCTGTTATTAAAGTGGAAAAATTAACAAAAATTGTTGCTCCTGCAAACACTTATGTTCAAAGTAATAACTAATATTTTGGGTAAAAAATAAAGAGCTCATTGCTCTTTATTTCTGCCAAATTTACGTTTTATATCTTGTAATATATTCTTACTAATATTCTCCTCTTTTATCTCAGGCTCTGAGTCTGTATCACTAAATACCATTCTTATAGTCTTTGAATTTTTTATTTTTTCAATATGAGCCATTATAGTAGTATAAAGTGATATATATACTTCCATACTATATCCTTCTGACTCAATTAACTTTCTAACATATTCAACAGTATCAGTATCCTGTGGATTTGTAAATGCTACAAACACTACATTTTCTTTTTTATCAAAAGGCAAAGCTCTATTTGTAACAATAATATCTGATGTTAGATAATTTAAAGGATTAACAGACAATTTTCTATCTATTATTGCAGATTTTACTCCCAAATTTGAAGATAATACATCAAGTAAATCTTCTTTATCGCACATATCAAGAATATCTACAATTTCACCAAATTTTAGTTCAGAATGTTCTTCTTGATAGTTTAAAACTATTCTTACATCTTTTTCTGTTAGAATACCTCTTTTAATAAATTCCTCACCTATAGGTAATTTTTCCTCATTATTCATAATCATTTACCTCAAATCTTTCTATTTTCCGTATTCAACTAATCCATCTTTAGATATTGAATACTTATCTATATCTGAATAAATACAATTTTCAAGACCTAAATCTTGCGGTGTTATATAAAATTTTCCATCAGAAAGTTCATTTTCTGCAATTTCAAATTTTTGAACACCATCTACATTTTTATCTACTATGAATTTATATTTTCCATCTACTTTTGTTACAAAGTATAATTCAATTTTTGTAATAGTACCAGAATCTGCAAGTTCAACATCTTGTCCAATATCTTTTTCAATTACATCTTCTATTTTTCTTAAACTACTAGATATCTTATCTGTAAAATAATTTACTTCTGCATTAACAATTTCACTTTCTTCATTATATACCTTAATTTCTTTAGTATCTTTAACTATCTTAATTCCAAGTAAAACTGTTACTGCAATAATTCCAAGTACTATAATAATCTTAAATAAGTACCCAAATACTTTTTTCATACTTTCACCTTAATCTAAACGAAATATATCAAAATTATCATTCCACCAATCAGGAGTAGAGTCTACTTTTAATTTCAATAAATCACCATCTACTACGTAGAATGATATTCCATCATATTTTTTGATTGATGTACCTAATGTTGTATTTACATTATCCATTATAAGCTCATACGCTTTTTCATCACCTTTGTAATCTACTGCATTTTCTAAACTTATAAATTCTGGTAAAAGGTTATCTTCATTATCCTTTATTTTTTCCCCATCTTCTGTTACTCCAGATAATATTTCCACTTTTGAATATACACCAAAAGCATCTGAATATGAACTACCTACATAATATGATAAATTAGATTGTAGTTCTACAACATCCTCTAAAAAATCTTTTGAATCTTGTACGGCTTTATATCCATTTGGTCCAAATATAGCATAAGCACCTGTTAGTGCCCAACCAATTAAAATCAAAATAACTATTACTATTCCCTTTTTACTCATGTTTCTTTTTTCCTCTCCTATATGTCTAATATATCACCGTTATGTTATCATAAACTAATAACTTTTTCAATAATCTAATTCATATTTAAACGAAAAAAGATACCTTATATAAGATATCTTTTTATTTACTCACATTTTCAATAGAGATGTCAGAGGCCTCAATACCTAGTTGGTCAATCATTATTTGCATAATTTGAATTGCTATTTCATCACTTACATTTTCACTTTTAAGTATTACACTGTACTTTCCACTAGTATTGGGGATTATGACCACATCTTCAATTCCTTTGTTCTTTATTAAATTTTCTATCATCTGTATCTGATTTTTTTCTTCCACAAGACTACTTAATTTTTTTTGATATTCAATAATCTGTTCCTCATTTGAATTACTATTATTAATTATACTTGAATAATTACTAGATAGTTCAGAAAACATATTATCTCTATCATATCTAAATGAAGCTAAACTTTCATCTTTTTCAATTTGTTTATCTTTATATATATCTACCTCATCATTATTAGTGCTAACATATACTGTTTGCCCTAAGTCTTTTTCCCTTTCTGGATTATATTTATAATTTATATATCCCGCTATTGATATCATAAATATAATTGAAACACATGCTATCAAAACTTTTCTATATTTTTCTTTATCTTTCATACAAACCTCCTATTTTTCAAAAACTTGCACTTTATATGATGCGATTCCTAGTAAATTAGCTAATGAATTAGCTATTTTTTGTTTTAATTCTGCACTTTCTACACCTCTTGCTACCATAATTACTCCTTCAACTTTAGGAGTATTCTTAATACTAACTATAGCTGTCTTATCTCCATTTTCTTCATTATACGCAACATTTCTTTCTACACTTGAAACATTGCCATTTTCTAAATATTCTTCTTTTGTTTCATATACAACTTCATCTTCGCCACTATCTGAATAATTAATAACTAAGGATACTTCGCTAACTCCACTTATATTAGATAACACCTCACAAATCCTATTTTCTATGTTATTATCTTTTACTTTTTCGCTACTTATTTCTTCTTTTACTACTTCATCATTCTCTTGTTTGCTATCTCCAAAAATATAATTAATACTTATTAATAATACGACTAAAAGAACTAATAGTAATATTAGATTTTCCTTTTTTCTTTTTGGAGACAACGCTTTAATCTTTTCTAAATATTCCATCACTGCCTCCATTACTTACTATTATATTTTCTTCTAATACATCATATTCATTAGATAGATATTTTTTAACATTTACATCTGTTGCTTTACTCAAAGTTATTTCTATTTTCTCTATATTATATGCATCACTTACTTGTACATTAACCTCTATTTCTTGATTTATCTTCTTTTTTAATTTATTTATTATATCTTCTTCTACTCTGCTTTTAAACTCCTCTCTTACATTATTACTACTAATTTGTGCATAATTTTCATAGTTACTTGACATTGTTTCAACTGCCAAAATATCTTCTAAAGATTTACTAATTTCATCTGTAATTGTTCCCTTTGCCAGTTTAGATATAACAGGTGTTATAATAGTTATAACGGTTACAACTCCTATCATTGAATACACATATTTCTTAAAACTGGTATTAGGTGTAATCATCCTAATTAGAGTAAATGCAATTCCTAATATAATAATCATACTCAGCCACGTTTTTACTAATTCAATCATATACCTATCCTCCAATACTTCCGATTGTTGCCATAATAATTGCTGTAGAAATTACAAATACTGCCATTACTCCTATTATTATCCCCAACATATCTTTATATATCTTTGTAAATTCTTCTAAAAATTCTTTTATATTTTTATCTTCATTTATTGGTTCTGATATTGCCACGAGTAAACTGTACATTATAACAATACTTAGTATTTTTATTACTGGATTTAATACAATAATACCTGTACATATAATTGCAAATACTCCTCCTGCCTTTCCTATAAATTTTGTACTAGATATTACTGTATCTAAACTATCTGATAAAAAGCCACCAACTACAGGAACTGTATTAGATATTACATCTTGTGCAGTTTTATATGTTAGTCCATCCATTGATGAGGTTATAGTTGTCTCTAACTTTAGTACAGATAAAAATATTCCAACTATTGCCATAAAAATGTATAATGAAGACTTTCTAAAAATTGATGATAATTTAGATAATTTTATATTCTCTGATACTCGAGATACTATGTTAATAACAAGTGATATATTAAAAAAAGGAATTACTACATACTCAATAATGGAATAAATTACATTAGATACACATAGTATTACAGATTTAATAACTGTACTAGAAGTTATTTTTCCAGTTGCAACAACTACACCTATTAAGAAAGTAGATACAGTTTGCATTATAACTGTTAGCTTATTTATTACTTGCCTAAATACCACGATAATATCTAGATAATTTTTTACTAAAATACTTGCAATAGCTATGTATATTACTAGTTTTGTTATTTTTACTACTTCACTATTTTCATTTAATTGAATATTAGTAAGTATTGCACAAAGTAATACTAGTATAAAAATTGAGGTAATCTCTTTAAAAGTACCTTTAATTTGCGTGAAAATCAAATTTAAGCCAGTTTTTATTTTACTACTTGAAACTATTTCATCTGCATTTATTAATGAATTAAAAAGCGAATTTACATCAATTTCATCAATATTGCTTTCTTCTATATAACCTTTGAACAAATTAATAACACTTTGAATATCATACTCTTTTGCTATTTTTTCATTATCTATATTAGAAGCAACTATACTACTTGATAATACACATACTAGAAATGCTAACCAAAACCTTTTCATATAATACCTGAAACAACCTCAATTAATGATGTGATAATTGGAATTGATAATGATACAATTATTACCTTACCTGCTATTTCAATTTTATTTGATATAGCACTTTCTCCAGCATCTTTACATACATTCTTTCCAAATTCCACAATGTATGATATTCCAACTATTTTTAGAATTATTACCAAGTATTCTTTATTTATTCCAGACATTTCTATTAGCTTATTTATTAACTGTATAATCCCTGAAAACTGAGATATAACGTATAAAAGTATTATTATGGATGCAACTATAGAACACATTAAAGCCATCTCAGATTTTTCTTCTTTCAAAACTAGTATTAAAGTTGTAGCTATTATCCCTATTCCAATTACTTTAAATATAATCATAAATTAAATGTATCCCTTACTGCATTAAATAATTCACTAATCTTACTAATTATCATCATCAACACTATTATTACACCAGTAAGAGTTGTCATCATTGCTTGATCCTCTCTACCTGCTTTAGATAATACCAAATTTAATACTGCAACTAAAATTCCAACTCCTGCAATTTTAAAAAGTAAATCTATATCCATACTGACCTCCTTATATGAATATAACTATAATTAATAGCCCAGATATTACACCTACTGTCCTATATACTTTAGTATTACTTTCTTTTTTATTTTTTGCCTCTTTAACTTGTCTATCAAGTATCTCAATGGAATTAGAAATTATATTGCTTTGTGTGTCAATATCTCCTTTTCCTAAGTTTTTCAATGTAGATATTATAACTTGTTTATCATACACACTTAGTTCTTCTATACTATCTATATTTGTTTGTATACTTTTATCCACACTTTCAACTCCATATTTTTCCATATCTACAACTATTGATCCAATAGAATATTTAATAATAGAGTTAAGACCTTGCCTAGATTTTTCAAAAACCTCAGGTAAACTATTAAGCATATATTTCATTTCATTTTTTACTAATCTTAAAAACGTTACCATATCTACTAATATTTTTTCTCGCCTATTTAATGAAGAAGAAAGTTCTATTCCAATATATGAAGTAATACATAAAATAGCTATACTAATTACTATCTTTATACCAATCATTTTTTTATTTATCCTCCCAAATCTTTAGTATCGTAAATTTTTTCAACTATTCCTGGTACTTTTCCCGAAGATAAAATTATAATTTTAGAAAATATATCTAAGTCTAGTAATTCTTTAACGTTTGGATTTTTTAATATGCTCTTTATACTATCTCCATGCATAGTAAATAGCACATTAACACCACTTAATACTGCCTCTTTAATAGCTACTATATCTTCTTTTTTCCCTATTTCATCCGTTGCTATAACATCTGGAGCCATTGAACGAATCATCATTTTCATTCCCTCAGATTTATTTACATTGCTCATAACGTCTGTTCTAATTCCAACATCCAAACATGGAACACCATTATATACAGATGCAATTTCTCCTCTTTCATCTATTAATGAAACATTTTTTCCTTTAAGATTTAACACATCCACTCCATTGCTAATTTGTCTTATAATATCTCGTATTAATGTTGTTTTTCCACAACCTGGAGGTGAAACAATCAAAGTATTTAGAACTTTTCCTCTCTTTACTATTTCTGATAGAACTACATCTGCACACCCATATACTTGTCTTGCTACTCTAATATTTAAGCTACTTATATTTTTTACATTTTTGATTTTTCCATCTACATATACAACCTCTCCACAAATACCAACTCTATGACCTCCTCTAATTATTACAAATCCATTATTTATATCTGACTGTATAGCATATATAGAATTTTTCGAAACATTTAAAAGTATATCTAGTATCGTTTTAGTAGTAACTATATTTTCAAGTACAATCTCTTGATTAACACATTTTAATATAACTTTTTGTCTAGCTCTTAGTCTTATTTCATTTAGATTTTGTGTATTATTAATTCTTTGAATTTCAAGAGAGATATAACTTGGTAAAACTCTTAATATTTCATCTATCATATACTCACCTCTTGCTATATTTTATACTCTAAAAGTATAAAAATAATTGTAGAAAAAAGAGGTATGACCTATTATATTAAGTTCTAATTTTGGCAAAAAAAGTCCTTGAATAGTTTTTTTCTTCTATTCAAGGATAAATTTTTTTATTCAAATAATTTTAGTAATTCTTCTTGAGACATTTTAGATATAAATGTTTCTTCAGATTTAATTACTGAATTTGTTAAGTCTTGTTTCTTTTCTTGAAGTTTTTGAATTTTTTCTTCAATACTATTTTCTGTTATTAACTTAAATACTTGAACATTATTTCTTTGTCCAATTCTATAAGCTCTGTCTGTTGCTTGATTTTGTGCAGATAAATTCCACCAAGGGTCAAAATGAATTACTACATCTGCACCTGTAAGATTAAGTCCTGTACCTCCTGCTTTTAATGATATTAGAAATACTTTAATATTTTCATCTTTATTAAATTCATCTACCATTTCTATTCTTGTGTCTACTTTAGTTTGACCTGTAAGCATAGAATATTCTATACCACGTTTTTCAAGCTCTGGTATTAAGATATCAAACATAGAGGTAAATCCTGAAAATAATAGTATCTTATGTTTTGCTGCTATTGCTCCTTCTATTATATCCATACATTGATTTAATTTAGAACTCTCTCCCTCATAATTTTCTATAAATAGTTTTGGATGACAACATATTTGTCTAAGTCTTGTAATAAGAGATAAAATTTTAAATTTACTCTTTTCAAAACCATTAGCTTCTATCTCTTGTTTCATTTTTACCTTTGCTAAAGCCATATATGAATTATATAATTTTTGTTGTTCTTCATCCATTTTACTATACATTACTTGCTCTGTTTTATCTGGTAATTCTTTAAGAACATCCTTTTTAATACGTCTTAAAACAAAAGGAGCAACTAATTTTTGTAATCTTTGCATTGATTCTACATCATTTTCTTTTATTATTAAAGTTTCAAATTCATCTTTAAATTTCTTATACGAATATAAGTAACCTGGCATAATGAAATCAAAAATAGACCATAGTTCAGCAAGTGAATTTTCTATAGGTGTACCAGTTAAAGCAAATCTAGTTTCACTATTTATTTCTTTTAATGCTTTTGCATTTTTAGTATTATTATTCTTTATATATTGAGCTTCATCTGCTATTACAAACTTAAATTTATAATTTTTATAATGCTCAATATCTCTTTTTAACAAATCATAAGAAGTAATAACTACATCATAATCATTAATTTTTTTGATTAATTCTTCTCTTTGGTCTGCATTTCCTGATACAATTAAGGTTTTAATATTACTTGAAAATCTCTTTATTTCTTTTTCCCAGTTTATGTATAGCGAACTTGGACACACAACAATGGATGTTCCACCGTTATTATTTTTCTCATCTAGTAATATAGCTATAACTTGTATTGTTTTTCCAAGTCCCATATCATCTGCTAAAATTCCACCAAAGCCATACTTTTGTAATGTCTTTAGCCAATTAAAACCTGTTTTTTGATATGCTCTAAGCACTCCTTGCAATTCCTTAGGTTCTTCATAATTTACATCTTCTATCTCTTTAATATTTTTTACTATTTGTTTAAAGCCGTTATCTAATTTTAAATTTAAACCTAAAGAATTTGTTTTAGCAATATTATCTATATATAAAGCTCTATATGTAGGTATTTCAATATTACCTTTAGCTATATCTTTTTCTGATATATTAAGAGTTTTAGCAATATTTATTAATGCTCCTATTCCATCTGAATCTATATTGATAAAACTTCCATCTTTTAATCTATAATATTTTTTTCTTAATTTATATCTCTTAAATATATCTTTTAATTCATTTTCATCTAGTCCTAAATCTTCAAAATTAATATCTAAGAAGTTATTTTCTATTCTAACTCCCATATTAACATTCTTTTGAGATATAATTTGTTTATTTTTTAGTTTATCTGTAACAAGCACTTCAAATTTTTCCATGAACTTATCTACACCTTCTGTTAGAAAAGTATAGATATCATCTTCATTAGAAATATATATTATATGTCTTTTGAAGTTTATTACAAAGTTATACATTTTAAATAATTCTTTTGCACGTGCTTCTTCAATTATGTTTCTATTACATGACACTTCTAAATCTTTATCGAAAGGATTAAATTCTGTATCACCATAGCAGAATTTTACCTCAGCTATGATATTTCCTTTATTGTCTATATCTAAAAAGATTTTTGTTCCTAGTCTTTGTGCCTTATATTTTTCTAATACCTTGTTTTCAATATTAAGTTTTGCACTATCTTTTAATGCAGGTATTACATATTCACAAAAACTTGTAGCACTAGATGGTGATATTATAATTCTTCCCTCTGGATCATTAGTTAACTTTTCAAGAAGTGGTAATACTTTTGTTCTAAATTCTTCACTACATCTATGTAATTTATCTTTGTATAATATGTATGAATAATCTTGACCTTCAAAAACATAATATTTATCTTCTAAACATGAAACAAATAATCCTTTATCCTCAGCATCAAAAATATCTATATTAAACTGAGGGTCACTTTCTTCAAGTGCTATCATTCCATGTGCTTTTTCATAATCATATCCGTCAATTAATAATTCTTTTCCTTTTAGTATATCAAATAATTCATCTAATAAAGCATATTTCAATTTAAAATTTGTTTTATATCTTTTATTTAGTGTAAAATGATAAGTACCAAGTTTTGAAAATTCATTATACTCACAGGCTTTTGCCACTATTAGCTTTGCAAGTGGTTGAGACTCTTTTTCAAAAGACTCTATTGAATGTTTAAATTCAAGCTCTTTTCCATACTTACCAATTACTTGTGAATGCATATCTTCACTAAATTTATACAAATCTCTTAGAATATACATTCTATCTTTACCTATCTTGAAAGATATTTCAAGTTCTTTTTGCATATCATTTACTAAATAAAAAATAGCTTCAATCTTAACAGACTCTTTATCTAAGTTTCTATTTAATTCTAAATTTTCATAATATGCCATAAGTCCATTGTTTTCTCTTTGTTCGTTAATCTTATCTTTATATGATTTATTTTGTACAAAATCATCATCAATATCTTGAGACTCACTTTTTTTAACGTAATTCAAATATGATGCTTCATTTATGTACATATCAAATACCATTGCAACCACGTGTTTACATGGTGACTGTTTTTTTCGAGATGAAGGGCATTCGCATTTATACGACAATACTCCATTAGTTTTTCGTATTTCAACTTCATATATATATGTTCCTTCTACATACGCTCTTGCAACATAGTTATTTTCTGACACAAAGTTAAAATCTGCTACTTTAACTCTGTCCTGCTCAAAATACTTTTTACCTCTATTTGTTACTTCGGTTCCAGCTTCAAATAAGATATCATTTATTTCTTCTGCATTTATTAACATTTTTTCATCTCCTGTTTTACGTTATCCATACGCTATATTATACTATACTTTGGGCGATTTGTAAAACAAAAAGCTACTCAAAGTTATCAAAATCTTTAATTTTTTTCAAACTTTCTCTTTTAGACGAAAAAATACCCTAAGTACATATATACTTAGAGTATTAAAATAACATAATTATATATCTGTGTATTTAACCTGTCTTAATTTTATACATTGGTACAAAAGTAACTAAATTTTGTTCATTAACTTTAGTATTAACTAGAGTTAATTTTCTAGAAATTTCTTTTGTATTTATAATATTATTATATTTTCTTTCAAAAATCGCTTCTATAGACTGAATATCTGTTGCATAATATTCTCCTTTTTTGTTTTCAATATCCTTAATTATTATTTTTTCTACATCTGCCTTATTTTTATCTTCGTCTATTACAACTGCTGTATCTTCTTCATTTGAAGCTACAACTTTATCATTTATATGATTATTTCCTACCCCAATAAACAAATTAATAACAACTATAATAGTAACTACTAAAAAGCCCATAACACCACCTATGGCACTCATAAGTAAAATATTATTTTTATCTTTCTTCTCATTTTCTATTTGAGTATATTCAACATTACTATATTCTCTTGAAACGTTAGAACTAAAATTAGTTTCTAATGAATTTTTACTTGTTGTATAATACATAGCATCTTCTCCTACTTCTTTATTTGTTAAAATAGTAACATAATAAAAATTCATAATCAATTAAATAAATATTACAAAAATTATTAATAACTTAAAAAAAGAAGATAAATTCACGCATTTATCTCCTTTATTATTTTTTTATTACATTAATTTATTACATTTTTTATTACTTCCCATATTTCATCTGTAGCTAATCCTTTTTGCCAAGCTGTTACTCCACCCAAATTATATTTATTTACTAATTCAGTTCTTGCAGAAACAGAGTCTGCATCTTCTACCCATAATTTATATGTACTTCCACCATCTAAATATGAAACATAATTTTGTCCAGATTGTTCATCATAAGTAGTGGATAAATTGTAACTTTCAAGTGTTCTTTGACATTGTCCAAGACTAAGAGTTTGTGAGCTAAGTTCACCATCAGAGTCTATCTCCCAAAGTCTTGTATAGAAAGGAATACCAAGTATAATTTTTTGAGGATCTATATTTGAATCTTCTATTAAAGATTTTACATTTTTTTCAACCCAAGGTAGTTCAGATATAGAGCCAGGATTTTGTGACCAATTACCTCTTTGGTCGTATCCCATTAACATAAAGTAATCTACTACTTTTCCTACTGCTGTTCTATCAATATAATTTGTAAAATACACATCTACAGATAAGATTTTACCTTTTTCTCTTAGTAATGGATGTAGTTCTTTTAAGAATTGAGTATAATAATCTTTATCTACTTCATTCATATTTTCAAAATCTACATTAATACCTTCAAGGTCATAATCTTCTACAATATCTAATATATTTCTTAATAAATTTTCCCTAGATTGTTCATTTTTTAAAGTATCACTTGTTAACTCTTTTGAGTCAATTTCAGTTGAATCATAATTATTACTAATTATTGGATATAGCTCATATCCATTTTGTTTTGCTTTTTGGTAATAATCTCTGTCATAATTAATTTCAACAGAGCCATCACTACTAGCTAATTTAAACCATGTAGGCATAGCAACATCTACACCATCAATTTTGTCTCCAAGTGTATCTAGTTTACTGCCATATTGCCAAAACATTATCTTCTTCTCTACATTTTCTTCAACATTTGGTGTGTTTTCCTCTGACTCTACTTCATCTTTAATTGTAACTGCAGCTTTTTCTATATATCCTATTTTTCCACTATCACTTTTTACTTTGTACCATCTACTATGATTTAAACTTTCTGTATAAACAACTACAGTGTTTTCTGTATTTAGTACTTCAATAATATCTGAATCTGTCCTAATATCACTATAAAGTCTTACTTCATTGTAATTTAGTTTCAAATCACTATTAGTTTTGTTATCTATAGATACTGTATCTGTATCTTCTTCATATTCACATTTTATGTTATATATATCTTTAAGTATTGATACATCTATATAAGGTTCTTCATCTATAAATTTGATTACATTATTTGAAGTAATAGGCTGTAAATTTTTAGAAATTGAATTTTCAGATAATTTATATACAAAATCTTCATTTGTAATTATTACTTTATTTGAGGAAGTATCTAAAAATACATCACTATCAATAAAATCTTGTACAGTATCAAAACTTATATAAATACTATCATTTTCTATAAATGGAGCATAACTTTTATCCACATTATCCCCATATACAACAAGTCTTGATGTTCTATTTGTATTAATAGAATATGTTTCTATTTTAACAATGCAAAATAATGCCATTGCAATTAATAACATTACTAAACACTTAATTATTACAAAAGCTCTCTCTTTCATACATTTTCTCCTAAGATATTCTCATTATATACTAAATTCATTTTTTTGTGAAGATGAAAAAAATAAAATTATATAAAACTTAATTCTTAATTAATTGAAAAAGAGTCCACTTTATTTGTGAACTCCCCTCTTATACTATTTTTTAGCTGTCATATTTAAAATATTAACATCTGTTGAATATGTAATTTTACTTCTTCTTTCTTGTCTTTTAATAGCATATCTAATTGCTTTATCTAGTAAATCACTAAATTCAACTCCTTTTGCACTCCACAAGTAATATGATAATGAGCCTGGAATTGTATTAATTTCATTTACATATATTTTATTATTATCTCCATCTAATATAAAATCTATTCTAGAAATTCCCTCACAATTTAAAATTTTAAAAGTTTCTTTTGCATAATTATATATACTTTCTTCTTGTTCTTTTTCTAGTTCTGCTGGTATTTTTCTAGAAAGTGATGCCATTCCTGAGCCTTTAGTTCCACCAAATTTTGTAGATTTAGCACCTAATTTTGCTCCTTTTGCTCCATCTCCCATATATTTGTCTTTATAACTTAATATCTCATCATTCTTAATTGGTTCTTCAAGTACTGAAACTTCTTGTGAAGCATAATTTCCAATTACAGAACAGTTTATTTCTCTTAAGTTTGTAACACATCTTTCTATTAAAACATTTTCACAAAAAGCAAAAACATTTTCCATTTTTTCTTTAAATTCTTCTTGTGTTTTAATTACTTCTATTCCAACACTAGACCCAAGATTTGCAGGTTTTACGATTATTGGTAAAGATAATTTTTTCATTATTTTTTCGTAAGCTTTATCTACATCTTCCTCAAATTCACTAACGTTAAGTGTTTCATATTCAATAACAGGAATATTAGATGCTTCGAGTACTTTTTTAAATATTATTTTATTCATACCAACTGCAGAAGCACAAACATCTGGTCCAACGTATGGTACATTAAACATTTCCAAAAAGCCTTCTAATGTTCCATCTTCTACATTAAGTCCATGTACTACTGGAAATACAATATCTAGTTTTGCAAGTTTTTTTCTAAATAATCCACCTTTTGAATTTAATACCATTTTAGAATTTTCGTGAGTAAAATATACTTCATTTGCTATTCTTTTTACATTTTCTATATCTCTAAATTCTTCTACTCTTGTTAAAAGCTCAGAAGTATAAAATCTATTATCCTTAGAAATATATACTGGAACTACCTCATACTTTTCATGGTCTAAATTTTCAATTACCTGTAAAGCAGAAATAATTGAAACCTCATGTTCAACACTTTTTCCTCCAAAAAATACACCTACGACTGTCTTCATAATAATTACTTCCTTTCTATATAGCTATCTGGTAAATCATTCTCAAATAATGCAATTAAATTTTGATGACTAACTCGCATTTCCTTTAATTTTTCAAATGCATCATATATATCTTCAACAATTATATAATTTTCAAAACCTTTATTTTTTAGTCCTTTTACTATGGCTTTTGTAGTAATCTTACCAACAAGTATTACAAAATCTAAAGATGAAGCATATTCACCAAATTTTTCATTTAGTTCATCTGTTTTTTCTCCAAGTTCTATCATACCTGGTGTTACCATTACTTTATATTTATCTTTAAACATACATAATGTTTCTATAGCTGCTTTAGAACCTTCTGGATTAGAATTAAATGAGTCATCTAATGCTAGAACTCCACCCATTATCTTTAATTCTAGTCTATGTTCAACTGGTTTAATTTTCTTTATTCCTTTTCTAATTTCCTCATTTGTCATACCCAATTCACGAGCAATAGCAACTGCACATACAATATTATATATATTGTGTATACCTAAAAGTTTAGTTTCAACTGTTATTTTATATCCTTCTTCTACGATATCAAAAACACTACCTTTATCTGACATTTCTATATTTTCTACTTTATATCTAGTATCTCCATTTAAGCTATATTCTATAACTTCTTTATCTTTAGCATATTTTTCTATTCCATCTTTAATATAGTTATTATCTACATTCAAAATAGCCATTGCATCTGGTTTAGCATAAGTTACAATTTCAAATTTTCCTTTTTGTATATTATCCATTGTTTTAAATGATGTTAAATGTTGTGGTCCTATTGAAGTTATAACTGAAATATCTGGTTGAGCAATTTGACATATTTGTTTTATTTCTCCTAAACGTGCTGCTCCCATTTCACAAACAAACACTTCTGTATAAGGTTTTATTTCTTCTCTTATAGTCTTTACTACACCAAGAGTGGTATTATAGCTTTTAGGTGTCATTACAGTAATAAATTTTTGTTCTAATAAAGCTGTAACAATATTTTTTGTTGATGTTTTTCCATAACTTCCTGTAATTCCTATTATTTTCATCTTACTATTTGAATTTATTATCTCTTTTGCCTCTTTAATATATCTTCTATTTGTTAATTTCAAAATAGGTTGTGCTAAGAAATTTCCAAATAATATCATAAATACAGAAAAGTACTTAAATAATGAAAGTGGTACAAGCACTAATTCACTATATTCAAGTTTTCCAATATTAAATACACCCAAAACTGTAATTAAAAGTACAAGTGCAATAATTGCATAAGTTATTTTAACTCTACTTGTATATACAAATTTCTTCTTTGCAACAGGTCTATTATTTATATTAGTTATTGCAACAAATAAATTTGTAACAATTAAAAGATATAAAAAATATGGATTAAAAATACAAAGTATACTTACTATAAATATTAATGCTTCATAAATGCCACCTTTAAGTGACCTAGTCGTTTTCAGAGCTGGAAAAAATTCATCATACTCATAAAACGATTGTTGAAAAATATGCATATATTTATCTATATTTACAGCTACAAGTACCAAAGCAGAAAAATATGCAATAACAATTAACGTTTGTGTCATATAATCCTCCTACCTTTCTAAAAATTTATTTATAACTACTACCACTTGATTTAAGTTATTTAAGAAACTATAATGTCCTGCTCCTTTAACAACTACAAGTCCTGCGTTTTTCATTTTACTTTCCATTAATTTAGCATCACTTAATGGAGTATCTGCATCAAGTTCTCCCCATATTAAAAGTGTTGGCATTGTTATATCTTCAAAGTATGGTACTAAATCCTCATTTACTACTGTTTTAAATACTTTTTTCATTGTTTCATCTGCTGCTATATAATCTGCTGAGCCTCTCTTTTTTCTAAAATTATCTACTATTTTTTGTGATTTATTTTCACCAAGCACTAATTTTAGTATCTTCTTTGCTACTTTATATATATTAGTCTTGATATGAAAACCAACACTTCTTTTTGGTTTTACACCTGCACTATCCATTAAAATAATTTTCTTTGGTTCATATCCAAGTTTAGCTACTAGCTTAATTATTACTCTACCACCAAAAGAATGACCAATAAGTACAACATTTTTTAAATCTAGTTTTTCTATAAACTCAAGTGTTAATTTTGAATAATCTTCAACACTATATGTTTCTGGTGGATTAGGAGTTTTACCAAATCCTGGAAAATCTAAAGCATATACCTTAAAATTCTTTTTTAATTCATCTATTAAAGGTCTATATGTTTCAATTTCTACTCCCCAACCATGAAGTAACAATATTGTATAATTTGAGTCCACGCCTTCTTCTATATAATTTACATCAATATTATCTATATTTATTTTCAAAAAATCACCTACTCTATTACTCTTTCTATTCTTTCTCCTAAATTAGATATTACTTCATATACTATTTTACCACTTTGTTTAGCAAATTGTACTAAATCTGTATCATAACCAAACACTTCTACTTCATCTGATACATTAACATCAAGTCCTGTAACATCAACCATTGTCATATCCATGCAAATATTTCCTATTTGATTAACTTCTTTGCCATTGACTTTAACAGTTATTTTATTAGATAAACTTCGTGATAACCCATCTGCATATCCTATTTTAATAACAGCAACTTTTTGACCTGGTTTTACCACAGATATTCCACCATATCCTACTCTTGAATACTTCTTAACAGAAGTAATGTGAATAATAGGTGCTGTTAGTTTTAATATAGGTTTTAAGTTATATCCATATCCATACATAACAATTCCAACTCTTACATGAGTGTAATTTGTATTATAATGTGAATACTTAAATGTTCCATCTGAATTTAAAAAATGTATAAATTTAAAATCTGTTATATTCTTTAAATTTTCTACTACTTTTTCAAAATCATCAATCTGTTGTTTTGTAAATTCTTCATCTACATCAGCACAAGAAAGATGAGTATATATTCCTTCAAATTCTATATTTTTATATGAAGGTATTTTATTTTTCAACTTTTCTATTTCATCTAATTCAAAGCCAAGTCTTGTCATACCAGTATCTATTTTAATATGCACTTTTGCTTTTTTATGAGTTTGAGATGCTATTTTTTCGATTTCATCAATATTTTCTATATCTGAAACAGACATTGAAATATCGTTTTCTATTGCTTCTTTAATTTCATCTCCAACCGTTACACAAGTAATTAGTATCATAGAATTTTGAGTTATTTTTCTTACTCGCAATGCTTCATCTATATTTGCAACTCCAAAGCTTCTTATACCTATATTACTAAGAATTGTTACTACTTCTTTATCTCCTGCACCATAAGCATTTGCTTTTACCATTGCAATTATATCTTTATTATCTATTATTTTCTGTATATTTTCAATATTGGACTTTAAATTTTCACTATTAATATATAACCTTGCTTTCATACAAAAATCCTCACTTTTTTCACACTATTTAAAAAGTAGTTATAAATATGTATTTTTAGCCACTTTTTTGATTTTTTCCTTATACTATGGTATAATAATTTACATTATATAATAATTATACGCAATAACGTGTCTTTTTGCAACATATATTAAATTACATTAAAAAGCAAAAATCCACACTAAATTCCGTTATATAAGGAGAAAAAATGAATAAGAAAAACTATGTAAAACTAAATAATAACAATAGACATCTCTCTTTGGGCAATTTATTTAGAATATTAAAAGAAGAAGCAAATAATAAAAATTTTACTATTCAATCTGAAATATTTTGTATACTTTTTAATATAGATAATATTTCAGATACTACAGTAAATAATTATTGTACAGGAGTTAGAGCTATTAATTCTAAATATAAAAGCATATATGTACAGTGGAGAAATAAATATGAAAAAGATGAAACAATTTTTCATGATATTGTTTTAAATATTATTGCTACAATAGATAGTCAAGTAATTTTTAAAACTAGAGATAATTATGCTAAATCTATTATTGAAATAAATAATAATCAAAAATTTAATAAAGTTTGTCTTAGATTATATAACATTTCTAAAAATGACTTAGAAGTCTCTAAAGATTTCTCTTCTCAACTAAAAAGACTACTAGACTCTAAAAACTTATATAAGTTTTTCATCGAAATATTATTCTTTGTTATACTAGATAAAAAACAACCTGTATTTATTGAAGATAAATTTATGGATACTTTAGATGATTTTCTTTATTCTAGTGAGGTGTCCTCAGATGATGCAATAGATTTTGTAACAGTACAATTAAAAGGTGGATTGTGGTCAATACGTGGCGTTCACGAACTGGCAAAACATGAAAATCCTTATGCTTGTTTTGAAATGGGCTCTCTTGAGCTATATGGTCAAGTGGCTGGATATCCTAGATATCAAGAAGCATATAATTTCTTTAAAATTGCAGCTTCTAAAAATCATCCAAATGCAATTTGGGCATTAGGACATTTATATTATAATGGCTTTATTGGTACTAAATCTAGAGAAGATATGAAAAAAGCTTTTAGATATTTTAATAGAGCAAGACATTTAAACTGTATTTCAGCAATAAATAGTATTGGTACTATTTACAAATATGGTAATGTTCCTTTTATTCGTAAGGACTTAAAGAAAGCTAAAAAATTATTTGAATTTGCTTCAAGTAAAAATTATGTATATGCTATAAATAATCTTGGAATAATGTATGAAGATGAAGGAAACTATAAAAAAGCTTTTGATACTTTTAAACTTTCTGCTTCTCAAGGTGAAAGTTGGGCATTAAATAAATTGGGACAAATGTATAGAGAAGGTATAGGAACAAGAAAAAACATTAAAAAAGCATTTGAAAGTTATAATAAAGCAACAGAAGCTACTATCTATTCTATATGCTTTTGGTCAAAATATAATTTAGCACACTATTTCTATGAAAATGGTATTCCAGAAATAAATATAACAAAGGATATAGATTATAGTATAACATTACTTGAAGAATGTATTAATCATAATATATTTATAGCTTATGAAGATTTAATCTATATTTTCTTTGAAAAATACATTAATACTGGAGATACTAATTATCTAAATAAAGCAAAAGAATACGCACATTTATATACTTTAAAAGATGAATGTGATAGCAACACTATTGATAGAATTAATCAAAAATTAAGTAAAATAAAAGAAATCGAAGATAAAAAAATTATATTCTAAATATAAAAAACCCCTACTTCATTTTACTGAAATAGGGATATTTTTTTATACTATAGGTTCAGAACTAACCCAATAATACTCACCATCTTGCCCCTTTTTAAAGGTATGTTTATATTTCTTCATATTATTTAGATTTTCTACTATTGTATTACCAGCTAGTTTTTCTTCAAAAGAATATTTTGCAACTAAATTACTTTTATCTGATGTTTCATATATAAATGTACCTGTTTCATCTCCAAAACCTATATTTTCAATGTATAAATATTCATCTTCTATATATAAATTATCTTCCATAATATATGCTTTTGTGATTTTTCTTACATTTTCAGAACCCATTCCAGACATTCCACCATATCCATATTGATATTTTCCATCTTCAAAAAGACATGATGAACTAGAATCTATGCTAAAACTTTCATTTGGTAATTCTTTACCATATAATTTTTTAACTTCTGCTTGCAAAATTTCAGGTTTAAATTTAAACCAACCACTATCGTAATTACCTTCAACAACTTCTTTATCCTCATTTGAAATTGTTATTCTTCTAAATGCATTAGCTAATAAAAAAGCATTTTGCAGACTATCTACAGATGTTTTATATGATTGATATGCATTTTCCTGTGGTATATCCACATCATATTGAGGAATATATCCATATAACTGTGTAACAAGACTACTTTTAATATTTAATTCTTCTATATCTTTTTCTTCATTGCTTACTATTACTTCTTTTTCTTCTGGGCCAGTCAATTTATCTAAGTTGACAATTATAAATATAGCTTGTGCAATAACAAGTACAATAGCTATTACAACTACTATTGTTAGAACTTTTACAGAATTATTTTGTTTATCCATATAGTCCTCCTCCCATATTATTAATATAGCAAAGAAAAAATAAATTTGCAATATATAGTATTTATCTGAATAACTTTTTTTACTTTTGTTGTTTAAACCATTTAGCAAATTCTTGAAGTGATGAGCCCGTACTATTATGTCTAATTTTTCTTTCTTCTTCTGTAAGCTCAGATAAAGTCTTGCTTAAATCAAAACTATCTTTGTATATATGCCATAAAGGACTCCATTGTCTGTCATTGTCTTTTCCTCTATATTCATTTGCAAGTAAACCATTATGTTCATAGAAAAAATATTCTATTTTTTTGCCATCATAATATGCCAAACATTCTCTAAAAGAACATTTTCTATTCTCTTTTCCTCTCATAATATCTAGTATTCCTTGTGTTCCTATTGTGTCAAGTGCAAAATTTACAAATGCTCGTGGGAAGCCATTTAAAGCATCAATATAAAAGCCTGAATCCATTGCAATACATGGTTGTTTTACTACATTATATGCTTGTAATACTTTCTGTTTAGCAATTTCTTGAATGTCATCAGTTCTAGGCTCAATTAGCTCATAATTATATGGTACTACTTCTATATCCTCATCTGAGAGATATTCCTTTGCTGTAGCAATTTTACCTTTATTAGTAGTAACAAAAGTTATTGTTTTCATAACTATTCATTCACCTCATTTTTAATTATTTCTAATGGAGTATAATTTGCCATAAGACGCTTAAATCCAGAATTATTAAACATAATATCTAGTTTATAATCATCTCCTTCTTCCTCTATTTTCTCTATTATACCAATACCAAATTTCTTATGCTTTACTTCCATTCCTACTTTATATTTTACTTGACTTGGAGTAATAGCTGAGGAAGTATTTTGAATTGAAGTTCCACCTATATTTTTTAAGAAATCATTTACACTTATTCCTACACTAGGTCTTACTTTTCTTTCTATATTTTGTGTTACTCTATTTCTATTTGAAATATATGTTTCCACTCTTTTATACTCAGAATCAAGCCATGTATTTTCAGATTTTTTAACTTTTCCGGCTTTATTTTCTAATGATTGTTCAGTAAGCAAATTATCTGGTATTTCATCTATAAATCTTGATGGTAAAGAATAACTTGTTGAACCATATAATGTTCTTTTTTTAGTATTTGTTATAAATAAATTTTTCTTTGCTCTAGTAATAGCTACATAACAAAGTCTTCTTTCTTCTTCTGTTTGACCATCTTCATCCATAGACCTTCTTGATGGGAAAAGTCCTTCTTCCATGCCAACTATAAATACATTTTCAAATTCAAGTCCCTTAGCACTATGCATAGTCATAAGAGTAACTGCATCTGCACTTTCATCTAAATTATCTACATCTGAAACTAAAGCTATACTATCTAAGAAATCTGCTAGTGTATTATCTGCATTTTCATTTTCAAATTCAATTGCAACACCAATAAATTCCATAAGGTTTTCAAAACGTATTTCTGTTTCTTTAGTTCCTTCATTATTTAACATTTCTTCATATCCAGATTTTTTTAATACTTCTTTAATTAACTCTGAGACTTTTAAACTTTCTTTTTGCTTTATTAAATTATTAATCATATCTCTAAACAAAATAATACTAGTAGCACTTCTCATCCCTGCTAAATTACTACTATCTTGAATAAAGCTAAATATTGATACTCCTCTTTCTGAGGCCATCATGTCTAATTTATCTAAAGCAGTATCTCCTATACCACGTTTTGGTTCATTTATAATTCTTTTTAATGCTATATTATCATTAGTATTTTGAATAAGTTTTAAATAACTAATTACATCTTTAATTTCTTTTCTTGCATAGAATTTTATTCCACCAACTAGTTTATATGGTGTTCCTGAACGCATAAAAACTTCTTCTAGTACACGTGCTTGTGCGTTTGTTCTAAATAATACAGCAAAATCTGAATATTTTTCATTATTTTTTCTGCAAATATCATCTATTGTTTCTACTACATATTCTACTTCATCATACTCATTATTTAGAGTTTTATATGTAATTTTTTCTCCCTCACCATTTTGAGTCCATAAATTCTTTTCTATTTTAGATGAATTATTCTTTATAACTTCATTTGCAGCATTAAGTATTGTTTGTGTACTTCTATAATTTTCTTCTAATTTTACAATTTTTGCATTTGAAAATTCATTTTCAAAATTCAAAATATTTGAAATATCTGCACCTCTAAAGCCATAAATACTTTGAGATTCATCCCCTACTACACATATATTTCCAGATGCAGATGCTAAAAGACTTATTAGCATAAATTGAGTTTTGTTTGTATCTTGATATTCATCTACTAAAATATACTTAAATTTATCTTGATAATACATTAATCTATCTGGATTTTCTATAAATAATCTTACAGTAAGCATTATAATATCATCAAAATCTATTGAATTATTCTTTTCTAATGTATTTTGATACATAGTATATATTTTAGCAATTTCTTCTTTTCTAAAATCTCCCATTGCACTTTTTTGATATGCAATGTGGTCTTTCATCTGCTCTTTAGCTTTGCTAATTTCAGATTTTATTAATCCTACTGGATACATTTTTTCATCTATATTAAGTTTTTTCATTACTTCTTTGATTACTTTATCTCTATCTATTTCGTCAAAGATATTAAAATCTCTACCATAACCGAGTAATTCTATTTCTCTTTTTAAAATTCTTACACACACAGAATGGAATGTTCCAAGCCACATATCTTGAGCAACTTGTCCTACTAATCCTTCTACTCTTTCTTTCATTTCTTTTGCTGCTTTATTTGTAAATGTAATTGCAAGAATTTCCCATGGTTTCATCATATTTTGTTCAAGCATATATGCAATTTTATATGTTAAAACCCTTGTTTTTCCAGAACCTGCTCCAGCAAGTATTAAAAGTGGTCCTTCAAAATATTGTACTGCTTCTTTTTGCTTATTATTTAACTTGTCTAGTAAATCACTCATTTTCCCTCTCCTTTATAACTCAATTAGTCCACCATAATCTATTACATCTAAGTCTTCAAATTCAATTAATTTTAAATTTCTGCTTTCTATAAACTCTCTTATTTTATTTTCTCTATCTATTTTGCATAAATCTCCAAAAACTATTATATTATTATCTACTTTGCCCATTGCACCACCAATAAAACCATTCATATTGCTATAATTACCATATTCATCTAGTAACTTTATATCTGGTATATAATCTAAATATAATACACTAAAATTATTTGCTATAAGTTTTTCAGCTATTTTTTTGTCTGTTGTAATTACAGAACTGTCATCTACTACAGCTATTGAGCAATTAGTATATCCTTGTTCGACATCTATCAATTCATAATTTAAATCAGTTAATAGTTTCAATACTCTCTTATCTGTATATTTAAAATTATGGATTGCATATCTTCCAACCATACATACATTATATTTTACATCTTCAGGATACTCCATTCCTACTTCATCTTTACCTGAAATTATATCGAACTCACTATCTTTAAGCATAAATTCCATATCTTCATAAGTATTTTTTTCACATACAAGAGTATGTCCTATTTTTACAGCAAAAATATCTGTATGTGATGATATTTCAGGATATACATTTATACTTTTTTTTAAAGGTACAAGTCTATATCCTAAATACTTTAACATATTCTTCTCTTTATTTCTCATTCTACTGTCAATAATAATATAATCCATATTCACCTCATAAAACTTTTGTTTACTTTTACAAGCCTATTATATCAAAAACAAGTCCATAGTTCAATGAAAATTTAATAAATTATATAGAAACCAAAACTTATAATTTTGCATTTATATAACAAAAAAGACACTACTTTTGAGTAATGTCTTTACTATTTACATAGTCTTAATTCCGTTATCACTTTCTAAAACTATATATATTTTTTCTTCTTCTAAAGTATCTGCATTTATATATACTAAAAATTTAGTGTCATCTATATAGCCCTCAAATTCATAAGCAATTTTTTCACTTTTTGACTCCGTTGGTATAATACACATTCGCTCATTTACTACATTTAATTTTTCATATAACACTTCTCTTGCATCATCTATACTATATTTATACTCTATTACCCTTTCTTTATGATTATATATATACCCATTGGTTTCTAATCCTAAAATTTCTCCATTATCTAAAGCTATTTTAATTTTTATTAAATCTGAATAAATTAAAACATCATCTTGCAAACCAGCATAAGATATTGTAACTGAATTATCTTGAACTAGATAATATGTTGCCTCAAGTTTACCTATACCAAGTGAATTTAAAAAGTTACCTGCAATATTTTTAGCCCCATCTACTGTTAAATTTCTTTCTTCTACTTTTCTATTTGATACAATTTGAAATATACGACCATCTTGCTTTGTTGCATATAATGTCTTTTCTAGTTCTGAATTTTTTGTAACTAGTCTATATACATACAATGGTATTGTTGAATTTTGCTCTGCTAAAAATTCAATCTGACTAATATCTAGCTTTTGTCTTAAAATATTTTCAACTTCATCTGGAGCTAAATCTTCTCCTACTAAGAAGTTTGGTTCTTGTGTTAATACATGATTTGAAAAAGCTCCATCATATATAATTCCCTCATATTCTGTAAATGTCTTTCCTATCTTATTTACACTAGATATTTCTTGTCCTACATCACTTTCTTTAATTTTCTCATTTCCTACTTTTTCTAATTCATCCCAATTTATCTTATTTTCATTTACCTCTTGATATACTTCATTTAGTATCTTAGATAATTCGCCTACATTAGTATATAGCACATCTATTTGAGCTTTATATGTATCAACCTTTTCGCCATTTAAAATATCTCTCATTAAATAATATGAAAAATCGCTTAACTGATTTAAAAACTTTGATACGTTTGAAGTAGTATTATTTGAAAAAGGTATTATATCTAAATTACCAACTGCATTATTTGCTTTTGCAAATATAGTGGCAAGTGCAGTAATTGTGTATTTATCTGATGAGGTAACTTTTAATTTAGTAAATTCAGCATCAATATTGTTCATATCTGCTACTAAATCATAAAAAGCTCTATTATATGAATTCTGTATTTTTTGTTTTTGCACCTTATACATTTTTAACTCCATCATAGCAATAATAGCTACAATGCTAAATATTCCAAAATATATAATAGCTAAAGTATGTTCTCCAATTTTTTCTTTTATCTTTATTATACTCTTTTCTATTTTTTCCAAATTTAATTACCTATTGCAAATACATGCTTCCCTATTGTAGTAACTGTTTTTAAAGAAAAAAGATACTTACTTTTAGTTTTTGAAGGATTATAGAAATACAAAGCTCCGTTTGTTGGGTCAACTCCATTCATAGCATCTTGTGCAGCTTGGTAAACAGTAGAATTTTCATCAATAGCAACATTAAATTGACCATCTTTCACACTTGAAAACTGTCCTGGCTCATAAATTACTCCTGCTATTGTATTTGGAAATTCTGGACTTTTTACTCTATTCATTATTACCGCTCCTACTGCAACTTGACCTAAATATGATTCGCCTCTTGCTTCACCATTTATTAGTCTAGCAAGAAGTTCTACCATATTATCTCCTGATGGATATTCAGTTGATACAGAGCTTTCTGCTTTACTTTGTGCATAAACTACAATTCCAAAAAGAATAAACATTACTAAAGTGATAAAAAAAATACATACCATATAATTATTATTCATAACTTTCACCATTATTTAGTTTGAGTTAATTATAATAATTTATACAGTACGTATTTTTTATATTTAAAATATAAAATTATCTTATTGTAATTAAATAAAGAAGCCTATTAGTATTAATAACACTACTCCTGGTATACCAAGTATTCCTGCAATTAAAGCTGTGAATATGTTAAATGGTATTGTAATTCCAACTATATGTCCAAAAGTATTTACTAACCATACAAGAACTACTCCTCCAACTAAATTTAAAGCTAGTTTAATTAACTTTTTAAATGGCCATGCCAACAATTTAGCTACTACTATCACTGCTATTGCAGCAAAAACTAAAACAATATATGGTGTAGCTGTTGTCATTGTTATCATAAACATTCCTCCTATATAATTCTAATTATATCCTTAATTGTAATAAAGATAGTTAGGGCAAATAAAAGTCCAAGACCTATATATGAAATTACTACTTCAACATTTTCAGAGACTTTCTTTCCTGTTATCCATTCTATACAAACAAGTAATATTTTTCCTCCATCAAGTGGTGGAAATGGTAGAATGTTTGCAACACCTACTGCCATACTAATCATTGCCATCAACAAGAAGAAATTAAGTATTCCTTCACTCTTAGATACTACTTCACCAATTCCAACTATTCCAGACATTTGAGTTACTTGTACTTTTCCAGTAAACAAGTCTATATATGAACCTACTATTTGTTTTACATTTTCTACTGTTTCAATAAATGCATATTTTATATTAGATTTTGTTGTTTTTACTGATTCAATTCCAAGGTCAAATACTTCTTTACCCTCAGGCACTATAACGTAGCTTGTAATTTCTTCTCCTCTTTTAACCTCAAAAGTAACTTCTTGTTCTGGCTTTTTCTTTACTTCATCAACAACAGACATTGCATTTGGAGTTTCAACACCATCTACAGATACTATAATATCTCCAGATTTTAGTCCTGCTGATACTGCTGGAGTACCTGCTCCAACAAGCTCAATTTCATTAGTTTGTTCACCTTCATCTGTTATAACAAAACTAACTCCTACTTTTCCTTGTTTTGTTTGAGCATCATGAACTGTTACTTCTTTAACTTCTCCATCTCTTAAATATGTTAATTGTATATCTGATTCACCAGATTTTAAATTATATGCAGATAATTGAGAATATGTATCAAAATTTTTTCCATTAATAGCTGTTATTGTATCTCCTGCTTGTAGTCCAGCTTCAATTAATACAGAATCTTGTTGAAGTGCATTAATTGTTGTAGTTCCAACATAACCAGGAAGATATACTAAAGTAAATATAACTACTGAAAGTATAAAATTAAAGATTACACCCATAGCTAATATAATAATTTTTTGCCATGGCTTTTTCTTTTGATATGAAGTTTCACTATCTTTGTTTTCTTCTGTTTCTTCTTCGCCTTCTATTGCACAATATCCACCAAGAGGTATCCATCTTAATGAATAAAGTGTTCCTTTAAACTTTTTTTGTACTATTTTAGGTCCAAAACCAACAGAAAATTCATCTACTCCTACTCCTTGAAGTTTACTTGCTAAAAAATGACCAAACTCATGAAAAGAAGCGACAACTAAAATTATTACTAATAATTTTATAACTGTTATTAAAAAAGCTAACAATATATTCTTCCTCCTTAAATAATATTACTTATATATATAATAGCGTACATTAGAGGTGCTATAAATAGAATAGAGTCAAATCTATCAAGTATTCCTCCATGTCCAGGCATTATTTTTCCAAAATCTTTAACGCCACAATATCTTTTAATAGATGAAGCAGCTAAATCTCCTATTTGACCTATGACACTTAAAATAGCACTCATTAAGACTACTAATATTATATTGAAATTTGTACTAAAATATGTATTTGTAACTAAAGCTATTATTCCACACACAACCATTGTACCTACGATACCTGCAACAGAACCTTCTACACTCTTTTTTGGACTAACTGGTGTTAGCTTATGTTTTCCAAATTTTGAACCAATCTCATAAGCAAAAGTGTCAGTTGCGGTAGAGCAACCAAAAGCTAGTAGAAAATATACTCTACCAAGAGGTAACATTAATAATAGTTTTATAAAAGAAAACATAAATGGAACAAAAATAATAGAAAACATTGTAATTGCTATGTCCACTATATTCACTTCTAATTTTTTAATTACTATATACGTAAACATATATATAAGTGCAATAATTATTCCTATTGCACCAATAGATACTTTAATATTAAAATCTAAGGATGTTCCAATAAGTGGAATAGCCAGACAGCCAATATACCCTATAAATGGTATTGGATGCATATCTTTTGCTTTAAAACACTTATTATATTCATATATCCCACATAAAGATAATAACGTTACAAATACTGTATCCACAATTGTATTATTTAAAACTAGTACTGAAATTATAACTACCATAAAAATAAATCCAGTAGCAATTCTTTTTACGTTATCTTTCAATTTTTTCTCCTAACCGAAGTAATTATACCTCCATTACTTCTTTTTCTTTCTTAGAAATAGCTTCATCTACTTTTTCTGTGTATTTATCTGTTATTTTTTGTATTTTTTCTTCAGCACCTTTTAATTCATCTTCTGTCATTTCACCATCATTTTTTAATTTTTTTGCTTCTTCAATTCCATCTCTTCTAGCATTTCTAATTGCTACTTTTGCATCTTCTCCAAGTGCTTTTACTTCTTTAACTATTTGTTTTCTTCTATCTTCGTTTAATTCTGGAAAAGTAAGTCTTACACCATTTCCATCATTTATTGGGTTTACACCAATATCTGCAACTTGAATTGCCTTTGTTATTTCGCCTAGTAAAGACCTATCCCAAGGAGTAACTAAAATTTGCCTAGCCTCTGGAACAGAAATTGCTGCAACTTGATTTAATGGTGTTTGAGCACCATAGTATGCAACTGTAACTTTATTTAATATGGCAGGATTTGCTCTCCCTGCTCTAATACCTGCAAGTTCATCTATTAGATAATCTATAGCTTTTTGCATTTTATCTTCTAATTCTTGATATTCCATATTGTTTATTCTCTCCTTTTACTTAAAAATTCTCTATTATAATTATACATTAAAATAATAAAAAAGCAATAATTAGTATCCATACAAATATTGATTTCTAATATTTTTAAATTTGACAACTTTATCTCTAATATATCTTTCTAATTTTTCCATAAATTCATCTGCACTAATTTCTTTTTGCGCAACCATAGTTAGCCCCTTTTCCCAACTTGCTGTAAGTTCTGGATTTAACATATCTGGCATTGTTTTTGATACTATGTCATATACATTTTCACCACGTTTTGTTGGAGTAAGTATTTGAGTTTTAGGATTTGCACTTATATAATCTATTTTAATTAGTTTTTTTATTATTTCAGCTCTAGTAGCACTTGTACCTATTCCGCTACCCTTAATTTGTTCACGTAAAGTTTCATCTTCTATTAACTTTCCTGCATTTTCCATTGCTAAAATCATTGCACCAGAATTATATCTTTTGGGCGGAGTTGTTTCTCCTTCTTTAAGTACAAAATCTGATATATTTACTGTATCTCCTTTTTTTAATTTATCTAGAATTGCTACATCATCTATATCTTCATCATCATCTTCTTTTTTTTCTTCTTCGCTAACTTCTTTTATAACTTTATCATTTTTATAAATTTCAAGATATCCAAGATTTGTACAAACTTTTCCACTTGCAAAGAAGCTTTCATCTGCAACTTTTAATGTAATACTTATTCTATTATATTCTGCTGGAGGATAAAAAATTGATAAAAATCTTTTTACTATTAATTCATATACATTTCGCTCTTTTTGAGTTAGTTTTGCTAAATTTTCTTTTCCCTCTCCAGTAGGTATTATTGCATAGTGGTCTGTTATTTTTTTATCATCTACATACTTCGTTTTTTCTAATTTAGTATTATATTTTTCAGTAGACATCTTTTTTAAAAACTCATCTATTTCCTCACTAACATTCATCTTAGCAAGTCCATTTAAGTTTTTAGTTATTACTTTAGCAACTGCAGTTGAAAGAACTCTTGCATCAGTTCTTGGATAAGTAACTAGTTTTTTTTCATATAAATTTTGTATAGTTTGTAAAGTTTCATCTGGACTTAACTTAAATTTTCTTGTACATTCATTTTGAGCCTCTGCCAAATTAAATAATAGTGGTGCATTCTCTTTTATTTTCTTCTTAGTAATGCTCTCTACTTTAGCACTATCATTTTTCTTTAAATAATCTATAAATTTTAAAGCATCTTCTTTTTTCTTAAAGCCTGTTTCATTATACAATCTAGGTGATTCAAATACCTTTGAACCTTCGAGCGATTTGAAATTTCCTATAAAACTAGCATCATTTTCTTTTGAAAATATCCCTCTTATTTTATAAAAACTAACTTTTTTGAAATTTTTGATTTCTCTTTCACGAGTTACTACAAGTCCAAGTACACAAGTCATTACTCTACCAATAGATATAACTGCTCTATCTTCATTCATACTTTTAGCTAAATTTTTAGCATATAATAAAGATAACAACCTTGAAAAATTTATTCCTATTAAATAATCTTCTTTTGCTCTTAAATATGCAGCATCAGACAAACTATCATATTCGCATAAATCTTTTGCCTCTTTAATTCCCCTAAGTATTTCTTCTTCTGTCTGAGAATCAATCCAAACTCTTTTCATCTTTGCATTTGGATTAGGTTTTGCCATCATAAAAACAAGCCTTTGTATATATTCTCCCTCACGCCCTGAGTCTCCTGCATTATATATAATATCTATATCTTCTCTTTGAAGTAAACTTTTTACAATATTAAACTGTTTTTCCACATTAGATATAACCTCATATTTCCATTCTTTTGGTAGAAAAGGAAGTGTATCTAAACGCCAAAAACGTAATTTTTCATCATATACTTCTGGATAACTCATTGTAACAAGATGTCCCACACACCAAGTTATTATCCATTCATCTGATTCTATATATCCATCTTTTCGATTTGTATTTATTTTTAAAGCTTTTGCAAATTCCATTGCTACGCTAGGTTTTTCTGTTATTATTACTTTTTTTGCCATATCATACTCTCCAATATGCTTATTATACAATAAAAAAGCAAATAAATCAAAAAAGAATTAAGATAACATTTGCATATAAAAAACAACCTAAAAAAATTAGGTTGTTTTCTAATTATTGTCTTCCACTATAAAAAACTTGTGCTTTACTTGTATCATAACCTTTTGCCTCTATAAGCTCAGAAACAGTTACTAATTGGTAGCCTTGTTCAGTAAGTTGAGTTATAATTTTTTGAGCTCCTGGCACAGTTGTACTATGTATATCATGTAATAATATAATATCACCATCTTGAACATCATTCATTACAAGTGGTACAAACTTGTTTTCATCTCTACTTTTCCAATCAAGAGAGTCTATGTTCCATAAAATTAATGAATAATCACTTAAAGTAGACTTAACAGTATCATTAAAAGAACCATAAGGTGGTCTAACAATAGTTGGTCTATACCCCGTTATTTCAAATATAGCATCTGATGTATCACTTACTTGTTTTTTAATATTTTCTACACTTAATTTAGTAAGTTGAGGATGATCCCATGTATGTATTCCAATTTCATTACCTAGGTCATATACAGATTTAACAGTTTCAGGATATTGTTTTACATTTTGACCTAGCATAAAAAATGTAGCTTTAGCATTATTTTGTTTTAATGCTTCCAATATCTGTGGTGTGTTATTAGGATTTGGTCCATCATCAAAAGTAATTGCAACCATTTTTTTATTTGGGTCTACCTTACTTGCAAATAGTTCATCATATTCCTCTTGAGTAATATCTAAATTTTGTGATAAAAGCATATCTTTAATTACATATTCTTTTAAATCATTGTATTTTACTTCATTTAGATATTCGCCATCATATAAGTACATAGCTTTCTCTTTTAAAAGCACTTGGTCATATTTTCCAACAATTTCTTCATAACCACTTTTAAATAAATCGTTTAAATTGATTTCTTTTTGATTTGTACTATCAAAATTATATGTTTTAATTATTGTAGTATATTCATCTGAGTTAACTTTTTTCATGTTAATAGTTATTCGTATTCCATATAAATTGTCATTTACTTCATATGAATCAATCGTATCAGTAATTACTGCTCTTTCACCTTTCTTCAACTTATTGTATGATTTAGTTTCTTCAATAAAATCACTTCGGATTGAGGCAATGTATGTATTTACTTGCTCATCCATAAATGTTTGAGAATTTAATTTCTCAATTTCTGAGTAATAATTATCTTTATCTTCAATTTCTTTCTGAGTTACTTGTAATGAACAAGATTCCCTCATAGTTTGTTTAACTTCTAATTTACAATTATTTTCTATAAACAACTTAGAAGCAACAAATATTAAAGCAATAATAATTATTGTGATGAAAATGTATAATATTTTTTTCATCTATTTACTCCTCCTTTTTTTAAAATTTTTTCAATTATGATTTAAAAGAAAGTATACGTAAATATATAGTGTCTGCAAAATATTATACATCAAAGCACTTCTAAAAGCAATAGATTTACATAATATTATATAAAAAACAACTATAAGATTTTATCTCATAGTTGTTTCTATTTTTAGTTTGTAGCTGTTTCTGATGCTCTTTCATCACTGTCTAAAGTAACTTTTAGTGTTTCGTATTTTCCATTTCTATAAACTTTTAGTTCTACTTCATCACCTATTTGTTTTGTATTCTTAATTTCGTTAAGTTCTTGTGTAGTTGTTATATCTTTTCCATCAATTCCAACTATTATATCTCCTCTAGTTATTCCAGCTTTTTGAGCAGGTGAATTTGTATATACTTGATATACATACACTCCTTCTACTAAACTATTTCTTTTAGCCATTGTTTCATCTAAATCTAAGCCATAAATTCCAATATATGGACGAATAATTTTTCCTGTAGTCTTAAGTTGCTCTATAATATTTAGTGCTTCGTTTATTGGGATAGCAAATCCTAATCCTTCTACTCCAGTACTAGATATTTTAGCAGAATTTATTCCTATAACTTCTCCTTTAGCATTTACTAATGCTCCTCCACTGTTTCCAGGATTTATTGCAGCATCTGTTTGAATTAATTTATATGAAGTGCTATCAATAGTTAAAGTTCTATCTAAGGCACTTATATATCCACCTGTAACACTTCCTGCAAATTCTGAGCCAAGAGGATTTCCTATTGCAACTGCAATTTCTCCTACTTGTAATTCATCTGAATTTCCAAATTTTGCAGCATTTAATCCATTAGCTTCTATTTTTAAAAGTGCAAGGTCTGTTGTTTCATCTCTACCTATTATTTCTGCTTCATATTCTGTTCCGTCAGATAAAGTAATTGTTACTGACGCACTTGAAGAATTAACTGCATCTTCAATAACATGGTTATTAGTTATTATATACCCATCTTCTGTATAGATAATTCCTGAGCCCTCAGCCTCTCCTTCTTCTAATTGTCCAAACATACTCTGCTCATAAAAATCTACTTTTACGCCAACAACTGATGGTCCTGCAATTTTTGAAACTGCAACAACTGGATTTTCAACATCTTCTACACTATATGTTATATCACTTAAAGTCTTTGTTATTCCTCCGTGTTTTATAATAATATATGTTGTTGCACTGCTAATAATAGATACTATTATAGCAACCAATAATGATACCGCTACAATCTTTCCTGTGCCTGAAGATTGTTTATATAACTTAACTTCTGTCTTTTTTGGAATATTGTTATTAACATTTCCATTGTAGTTATTATTATTGTTAAAGTTATTATTGTTATTAAAATTACCGTTATTGTAGTTATTATTATCAAAATTAGTATTATTGCTATTATTAGTATTATAACTATTATTTACGTTTGCATTATTTTCAGGTGCGTTTTGATAATATGTTTCTTGTTGAACATATTGATTAGGTGTGTAACCACCATAATTATTGCCATTATCTGCATTATAATTATTACTGTTGTTATTGTTAAAATTATTTTGATTTTCATTATTATCCATATTTTCATACCTCCTTAATTTTTACCAGCCGCTACTGCTGTAGAAAAAGCGATTTGTAAATTAAAACCTCCTGTAAAAGCATCTACATCTAATACCTCTCCTGCAAAGAATAAATTTTTAATTATTTTAGATTCCATTGTTTTAGGATTTACTTCTTTTACATCTACTCCACCACAAGTTATTATTCCAATATCTATTGGTAAAAGTCCTACAATGTTTAATTTGAAGTTTTTAATGCAATCTATAAGATTTAATCTTTCTTCTCGTGTTATTTGATGTACTTTTTTATCTGGATTGATTTTACTTCTTTTTATTACTACAGGTATTAGCTTTTGTGGTAATAAATCATTGAGTGAATTTTTAAATTCTTTGTTTGAAAATTTCTCAAAATCTCTTTGTACCCTAGTATCCAATTTCTCTAGGTCTAACGCTGGTTTCAGGTCGATTATACCACAAATACTGTTATTTGTAAATTTTTCATCTATATTATCTACCCTATTTAATACACTACTGCCACTTAGAACTATAGGTCCTGTTATACCAAAGTGAGCAAATAGCATTTCACCAAAACCTTCATATACTTGTTTACCACTATCTAAAATTTTAAATGAAACATTTCTTAAAGATAATCCTTGAAGTTCTTTACATTCGCTATCCGAGCATTTAAGTGGAACTAATCCTGGTCTAAGTTTTATTATATTATGACCAGCTTTTGAAATGATATCAAAAACCTCTCCACTACTTCCTGTTACTTTATAGCTTTTTCCTCCAGTACAAATTATATACTTATCTGCCACATACTTTCCATTATTAGTGTTTATTTCTTCTAAAACGCCATTTTTAACTATTAATTCTTTTAGATAGGTATCATATTCAATTTTAACATTTAACCTTTTTAATTCTTTTTTTAAAGCTTTTACAACATTTTCTGCTTTATCCGAAACAGGAAAATATCTTCCACCTCTTTCAAGTTTTGTTTCAACTCCTAAAGAATTAAAATATTCTAAGGTATCATAATTTGTAAAATTCATAAAAGAACTATACATAAATTTATTATTCCTTACAACATTCTTTTGGAACGTTTCCATATCCCCATCAAATGTTAAATTGCATCTTCCTTTTCCAGTTATTTTAAGTTTATTTCCACAACTATGTGTTTTTTCTAATAAAATAACTTCATTTCCTTCCTTAGCACTAGTTATTGCAGCCATCATTCCTGCTGCACCACCGCCAACTACAATTACTTTCATATTATTCACCTAGCATTTTTTGAGCTGCAATTAAAATTGCAAGTTTAGCAGATTCATACGAAAGTCCTCCTTGCATATATGCTGCATAAGGTTCTCTCATTGGAGAGTCTGCTGAAAGTTCTATAGAAGCACCTTCCATAAATGTTCCTGCTGCCATTATTACTTCATCTGTATAACCTGGCATACTCCAAGGCATTGGTACAACATTACTATCTACTGGAGAACCATATTGAATTCCTTGTATAAATTTAATTAACTTTTCTCTATCTCCAAAATTGATAATCTGTACTATATCACTTCTTTTATCCGTATATTTTGGAAATACATTACATCCTAGATTTTCAAAAAGTCTAGATGCAAAAGTCATTGCTTTAAGTGCAGACTCAACAACTGTTGGTGCCATAAATATTCCTTGAATTATATTTTGGTTTTGTCCAAGTGTCGCTCCATTCTCTTTTTCTAATCCAGGTGCATATAGTTCTTGTACTACTTTATCTATTAAATTTGCTTTACCGCAAACATAACCACCCATTTCGCAAAGACCACCACCAGCATTTTTTATTAAACTACCACAACAAATATCTGCTCCTACTGCTGTTGGTTCTTTTTCTTCTGTAAATTCGCCATAACAATTATCTACAAAAATAATTACTTTGTCATCTACACTTCTAATTGCTTTAACAACTTGTTCTATATCTGAGATAAGTAATGCTTTTCTTACCGCATATCCCCTTGACCTTTGAATATGCACCATTTTTACTTCATTGTTTTTTAAATAATCTTTTATATCTTCAAGTTTAAAATTATCATTTTCATCTAAGTCTATTTGGTCATACTTAATTCCTCTTTTAATTAATGACATTTCATTGTCTGAGTCTAAACCAATAACTGTACTTAAAGTATCATAAGGCTTACCAGATATTGCAAGTATTTTATCTCCATAATTTAGTAATGCTTTCATTGCTGTAGCAATAGTATGTGTTCCACTAACAAATTGAACTCTTACTAATGCATCTTCTGTATTAAATAATTCAGCATAAATTTTTTCTATTGCATCTCTACCTGCATCGCCGTGCCCATAACCTGTTGTCTTTCCAAAATGAACTGTTGTTACTGGAACATTTTGAAATGCTTTCAAAACTCTTGCTTGATTGTATAAAGCCATTTCTTCTATTTGTTTAAAAACATCTTTTACCTCTTCTTCTGTTTTTCTAGAAATTTGCTCCAATTCATCACTAATATTAAATAATTTGTATGCACTTTCCATTTTTTTATCACCGTTAGTTATTATACCACAGCAATTTTTAAAAATAAACATATTATGTAGCATTTCATTAAAAAATCACTACTAACACAAACTTTTCACATTTGCCAAAAATTTTAAAATTATTTGTTTTAAAGTATAATTTTAGCCAAAAAAGGAGAGGTATTCCCTCTCCTAATATATTTTTATTTTTATTCTTCTTCAATTCCTTGTTGTTTTAGAAACATAGAATATACTTTTTTAGATAAGTCTTGGTCTGAAACTGTATCAAATACTTCAGAACCATTTTCTTCTTTTATTTCTAAAATAACAACTTCAATTTCATCTGATTCATCTTCTTTAATTTCAGATACTATCATATATGATTTTCCATCTAAAACAACAACATCTAGTTTTTCAAATGTAACTTCTTTACCATTTTCATCTGTTAATACTAGAATAGGTAATGAATCTTCTGAAGTTGGTCCACATCCTCCACATGTTCCACAAGAACCTGTGCATCCGCTAAATTCATCCATTATAATATCCTCCTTATTGGTCTATATTTAAAAACTACTTTGAAAGTTTGTTTAAATATCCTTCTAAAATATATGTCGCTGCAAACCTATCTGCAACTCTATTTTTATCTTTTTGAGAAATGTTCATTTCTCTCATTGTCTTATATGCTGAAACAGTAGTAAGTCTTTCATCCCATGTATGAACTTTTAAACCAAGTTCTTCTAGTTTTGGGATAAGTTCATCTACTTTTTCTGTTTTTTGTGACTTAGTCCCATCCATATTTTTAGGATAACCAATAACTACCTCTTCAAATTCATATTCTTCCTTAAGCTTTCTAATACCACTTATGAATTTTTTATCACTACCATTTATGACAAGTGTTTCAAGGCCTTGTGCTGTAATACCCAAAGGGTCTGAAATAGCAAGACCTACCCTAACATCTCCATAGTCTATTCCTAGTATTCTTTTCATGCTACACCTATTATAAATCTAAATATTTTTTTATCATTTCTTGTAATAAATCATCTCTTTCAATCTTGCAAATTAATGCTCTTGCATTTTGATGAGATGTTATATATGTTGGGTCACCAGATAAAATGTAACCTATAATTTGGCTTATTGGTTCATATCCTTTGTCCTTTAATGCAGCAACTACTTGCTCCATAATTTCCTTTACTCTTTTTGATTCATCTTTTTGTGGTGTAAATACTGTTGTATTTTGATCCATACTATTCACTCTCCTTATTTCATTATATCTATTCTTAAAATATTATTATACTATTTCTTCTTAAATAATCCAAATCCACCTTTATTTCTTCTATCATCTTCTTCTGTATAATGTTTTTCTTCTACACTAACTTTTCCACGTGTTGGATATATGCTATTAATAATCTGGTTTAAATTTTGTTGAAAGTTAGGAGTAAAACTAGAAAATTTATTTGAATATTTGAATACCATTTCAATATATTTTGTATAGTTATCTACATCAAAAGGTAATATAAAATATTGTATTCTCTTTGGATTAAATAGTTCATCATACATTTTTAAATCATAACTTGTATAAGTTGCCATAATATCTATTATATCCTTAGATGTTAAAGAACAATCTACGAATTTATTTATAACAACTTTTATTTTATCCATTCCAATTCCTCTTTGTTTCAATTCTCTTAAAAACATAGTTAATTGTTGGATATTTAAAACGTTCATGTCTTGTACAATGTAAATTTCATTTGAAAGTCTAAAATAATCTAAAGGAGTACTAAAATCTGCATCAATTAAAACAATATTATTATTTCTAGCTACTGTATCAACTAAAACATTTGGATTATATGCTTTTCTATCTTCTCCTGGTACAGCTGTATAAATACTCAATTTATCATATACTAAAGGTTCATTCTTACCTGCAGAAGCATATCTCATACTTTCTCCTGCTATATTTCTCTTTCCTGTATTATCATAAGTATAAATTGTATATAAATCTCTTTTTCTAGTCATATCTACCATTGCAACTTTTACTTTTTGCTTAGCTAAATATGTTCCAATAGCATTTATACAAAATGTTGTTCCTGTTTTTGGTGCTCCTACAAAAACTACAGTTTTCTTGTAATCTTTAGGAACATCAAAATATTGTTTTACAACTTCCTTTTCTACTACTTGTGTTATTACTTTTTCTTTTTCTACTGGTACTTCTTTTACTACTTCTTTTATTACTTCTTTTTCTACCGGTACTTCCTTAACTACCTCTTTAATTACCTCTTTTTCTACTGGTACCTCTTTTATTACTTCTTTAGTTATGACTTGAGGTTGAGGAGCAGGTTGTTGTGGAGCTTGTTGCACCTGAGGTTGTGGTTGAGGAGTTGGTTCAACTTTTGGTTCAACCTTTTCTTCTACTTTTTCCGCTACTTTTTGCTCAACTTTTTCTTCTGGTTTTTCTTCAACTTTTGTAGGTTGTTCAACATCTTCAACAGTAACTTTAACAGGAATAGCTTCTTGAATTTTGTTTAATATATTTCCTTGTTTACTTTCTTCTGGATTATTTTCTTTATTTTCCTTATTTTCTTTTATTTCTTTTGCTTTTTCAGCTACTGTACTTTGTACTTGGTTTGCAACTCCTTGTGCAGTTTGAACTACTTTATTCTTAATTTCGTTACCATTAACAAGTATTTTATTTACAATATCATTTCCTTTTTGAATTTCAACTCCACCATTATTTTTAGCATCAGAAACCATACTATTATTTTGTGGTTTTCCTAATTCACCAACTTTTGAGTCTGAAGATTCTACAATACTTCTATATGATTGGCTATTTGCCTGTAAAAAGTTTCTAACATCTTCTGGTAGATAAGGAATTATTACTTGCATTTGTTCTACTGTATATTGTGGAGTTATTCTATCAAAAATTTCACAATACTTACTAGTATCACCATTCAAATTTCTATAAAAAGAAATAATTCTTCTAATTTCATTTTCATCAACTTGAGAAGTATTATATATATCATCCATTGTAGCGGCGTTATCATAATACTTTCTAGCTTCCTTTTTAGACATTGGGTTTTTTAAAGCTGCACAAACTTTACCTAAAGTTCTATCTGAACCAGTTAAAGTAGTATAAACTCCAAGTCCAAATAATCTAGATAAGAAACTATCACCAAGAGTTCTTCTTTCAGAAGCTAAAAATATTAAATTTCTTGCTTCAAAATTATTAGTTATTTTATCTATAAACTCAAATATTTGTTTATCTGCCTCAGCATAGTTTTTTGTAGAAATTTGTTCCAAATCTTCTTTAAGAACAGCTCTATCATAATCATCTTTTTCAATTTCTTTACTAAATTGACCAAAATAATATGCTATTTTATATTCAATTTTCTCACCATATTTTTTTTCATACAAATCAACTATACCTTTTACAGTGTTAATATTACTTATTCCAAAAAGTACCTTCATTATATCCTCTATCCCTTCTAATTATTCAATCAAAATCTGGATTTTTATATTAATTATAATATCTACGATATTTTTAAAGTATTATAATGGCATAAATCAATGGTAAACATTGAACTACCGTCATAAATATACAAAGTCCTGTTAACAAACTTTTTCCTTTAATTTGGTCTGCTAAAACTTCTGACCCTGTTACATAATATTTGTATAGTGCAAATACTAATACTAGTATTGCAACAGGCCATGAATATTTTTGAATGTATACTAATATCTGTAATGCTCCATCTAATATTTGGTCATTTGTTACTACAGTTGATGCTGCAAACACAAATTCATTAACTACTGCTAATAATACTGATAAAATCATTAAAGTAGTTATAAATTTTCTATTAGCCATATTGATTCCCTCACTTATCTAATAATTAAATTAATACATTATAATTATATTATAAATAAAATCAAATATCAAGTGCAAGATTTTAAAAAGTTTGAAAAACTATCTATTTTACATAAAAAAAGTCAAAAGTCTTTATTTTTTTGACCTTTGACTCATATTTTTTAATATTAATAACACATTTTTCTTTTCATTTTTTTAAATTCTTTTTTACCATTTCTAATTGCTTCACAAATCATGTCATTTTTTAAATAACCTACACATGTTCCAGCTATCATTCCAATTATTGCACCTTTAATAAATTCCATAATTTTAATCACTCCTTTCTTGTATTATTCTTCACAGTTTTTCTATTCTTTAAACAAAAAAATATTTCATATCCTCCTATAAATATCATAAAAACATAGAAAATCGTTTTTAAAATTTTTTCAGAGATAAAACCATTAAAATAATAACCTAACATACAACCAAGAAAAATAATTAAAAGAGTTTTAAAATATTCTTTACTAAAAAATTTTTCTTTTTTTATTTTTTTAATTATTATTGCAATACCTACACCTACAAATAATATTAAATTATATGCTCTTGCCTCATTTATATCTAATAAATTAAGCATTGTTGATAGAAGAATAAATGCTGCACCTCCTCCAATTCCTAAACTAGAAATTACAGAAGAAATTATGCTTAAAAAATAAATCATAAATATAACCTCCACAGACTTATAGCTGAAAAAATTATTAAAAATAATCCAGATACAAAATTTAAGATTTTACTATTTATTTTTTTCATTAATTTATTTCCAAGTGTGCCAAATATTAGAGAAATTAGCAGTACAACAATTATATTCCTTATTTCAATATTACTTTTATTTAAGTAGAAAAACATTGTAGGAATTGAAATTACAGGTATTAAAGTTAAACTCTTTTCCCTTGCCTCTTTAGTATCTTTTTTTAATATATAAATATAATAAAAAACAAGAATTTGTCCTGCGCCTGTTGAAAAAAGGCCATTTATTATACCAATAATTACCAATACCAAAAAATCTATTATTTTCTTTTTCATAATAATAGTATTTTCCAACATAAAAAAATTACACCTTTTACGGTGTAATCTTTTTTAATCTAAATCTTCTACCACATATTCTCTATATTTATTGTATTGAGCCTCTTTACATTCAACAGTTAGAATAGTGCCTTGTTCATCATATTCTGTATTCATAACATTTGCATGTTCATTCAAATATGAAACCAAACTTCCATTTGAAAAAGGTATTCTCATTTTACATCTTTTATAATTTGAAAATAATTTATCTGTAATTAAATCTAATAGTTCATTCATTCCTCTATTTTCTTTAACAGATAAATATATTTCATCTCCATCTACAAGTGGTAGTTTATCTAAAACAAGTTCAGATTTATTATATGCATATACTATAGGAATATCTGATGCTCCTATTTTTTCTAAAGTTTCCTTTGTAACATTTATATGTTCATCCCAATGTGGGTCTGAATAATCTACTACTTCTATTAATAAATCTGCATTTTTAATTTCTTCAAGAGTAGACCTAAAAGCCTTAACTAAATCATGCGGAAGTTCACTAATAAAACCAACGGTATCGGATAATAAAAATTTTCTATTATTTTCAATTTCAATTTTTCTTACAGATGTTTCAAGTGTAGCAAATAGCATATCTTCTTCTATTACTTTTTTATTTTCATCATGAACAAATCTATCTATCATATAGTTCATAATACTGGATTTTCCTGCATTTGTGTATCCAACAAGAGCTACAAGTGGAATTTCTGATTCTTCTCTTTGTTTTCTCTGAGTCTCTCTATCTTTAGATAGTTCCTCAAGTTCAGATTTTAGTTCAGTAAGTTTATCTTCTATTCTTCTTCTATCAAGTTCTAGTTTCTTTTCTCCTGAACCTTTATTAAATACCCCTGCTCCTCCACCTTGTCTACCAAGTGAGCTATGAAGTCCAACAAGTCTAGGTAACATATACTCAAGTTTTGCTACTTCAACTTGTAACTTTGCCTCTTTAGTTTTTGCCCTTTTTGAAAAAATTTCAAGTATTAAAGAAGTTCTATCAAGTATTGCACAATCTAAAATACTTTGCAAATTTCTAAGCTGTGTTGGAGATAATTCATTATTAAACACCACAACATCTATATCCAATGCTTTTACTTTTTGTGCAATTTCTTCTGCTTTTCCTTTTCCTAAATACAGTGGTTTATTTACTTCTGGTAGATTTTGTATTTCTCTTCCAACAACATATAAATCACAAGCATATACTAGATTTTCTAGTTCATCCATAAGTCTTAAAAAATTTTCTTTATAATCTATATTTACACCAACAAGTAGTGCCTTTTCTTTTTCTTCCTCTTTCATATTTCACCTCATTATAATATAAAGATTATATCATAACGAAAATAAAAAATAAACTCTATTTCTAGAGTCTATTAATTAGGATACCAAATATCTATCTTTTCATTATTAATTACTTTTTCTGGATTAGATAAAATAGCTTGTAACCTTTCATCATTTTTATTCCATTTCTTTATTTTCTTCATAGCCAAATCAATATTTTCATACGTATTTGTATTATGTGAGTCTGTTGCTAAGAAATGTACCATTCCTTTTTTAAGCATTAATTTAAGTGTTTTTTGTACTTTTTTTCCATATTTTCCGTAAGCGCTTCCAATATTTGATTGTAATAATACACCAGATTCAATTAGAGGAATTAAAGTATCTACATTATTTTGAACAAATTCATAACGTTCTGGGTGTGCAAGTATTGGAATATATCCTGCATCTTGTAACTCATTTAGTTCATCATAAGCATTTAATGGAACAATCTTATTAAATAATGGGAACTCATATAGTACATACTTTGAATCTGAAAGAGTTGAAACTTTTTTATTTTTAATAAGTCCTGTTATATTATTTGTAAAAAATACTTCATTACCATTATATACTTTTACATCTATTCCATTTTCTTTATATACATCATTTAATCTTTTTATATTATTTCTGTATTCATCATAATCGTTTTCTATATCATGTATAATATAATGAGATGTGGCGATTATAGCATTATAGCCAGCTTTTTGAGCAGCTTTTCCCATAGCTATTGAACTATCTAAATCCTTTGCGCCATCATCTGTATTTGGAATAATATGACAATGAATATCTATCACTTTTGTTCCCCTCCCTTCAATAAAATGTTATTGTTCTTACTTTAAAAAAAGACTTGAACAAATCATTTATTCAAGCCATTACATTTTATTTTTTTCCATAATCTGATTCATAATTTTGATATGATTTTTTATATTGTTTACTTCTGTCAACAGAAATTTGATTTAATATAATTCCTGGTATTTTACCACCAACAGCCTCTATAGTTTTCTTTGTATTTAAAAGTATATCTTTTTTAGTTTTTCTAGAACAAGCAACTAAAAACATATAATCTACTTTAGTTGCAAATATTAAGGCATCTGTAATAATTGATGCTGGTGGAGTATCAATTATTATTAAATCAAATTCCTTTTTAAGTAAGTCTAATAGTAGCTCTATATTTGCTGTACCAATAAGCTCTGATGGATTGAATGGTACAGGTCCTGATGTTAGTAAATAAACATTACTAATGTTTGTATCTTGTATTTTAATTGTAAGTTCATCTTCTATCTTTGCTATATCTTCTTCTTTTAAATTTCCTCTTAAGTCTTTTAAAAGTTCAGAAAATCCTGTTCTATTAGATTTTTTAAATATTCTATGTTGTCTACCCTTACGTAAATCTGCATCTATAATTAATACTTTTTTACCATATTGAGCACAAGAAATTGCTAAATTTGCTGTTACCCATGATTTTCCTTCACTAGCATTAGAACTTGTTATACATATTGTTTTACTTTCATCATTTTCAAATAAATACAATAAATTTGTTCTAAATAGTCTAAAAGATTCTGCAACTGGTGAACGTGGGAAGTCATTTACTATTGTTTCAACGTTATCCATTAAGCTTTACCTCCTCTTTCATCATTTTCCATCTTTGGTATAGCAGCGATAACAGGTATTGAAAGTAATGATTCAATGTCTTTTTCATCTTTAACTGTATCATCAAAATATACCATTACAAATATAACACCACATGCTACAAAAAGTCCAACTAATGCAAATAATAAAATTGTCTTAACTGGAGATATGTTGTATGGTATTAAATCTGGCTCTGCAATGTCTATAACTGATAAGTTATCTATATTATATATATCATTTACTTTATCTCTAAAAACTTCAGCAAGTGAATTTGCAATATTTGCTGCAAGTTGTGGTTCTTCGTTTGAAACTGTTATTATAATTAACTCTGTATCTGTTTCATTTGATACACTTATGTTAGAAATAAAAGTATCTGTATTCATATCTAATCCTAAAGAAGCTATAACCTCTTTAGCAACAGTTTTACTTTTAATTATCTTACTATATGTAGAAACTAATTTTGAATTTAATGTTATATCATTAGCAGTGATGGCTTCATTATTTGTATTATCTTCACCAGATGTTGTTGTATTAACAGATTTTGATAGTACAAAACTTGTACTTGACTTATACATTGGTGTAATAAAAAATTTAGAATATATTAGTCCTGCTAATGCGAATGCTACAACAGCTATTATTACATATACTATTTTATTCTTTAAAGCGTATAGCAATTCAACTATGTCTAACTCTTCCATTATTTCCTCCCTTAAACACACATTTTTATTATATCATAAGTTACATAAAAATGCAACAAAAATATTATATTTTTATTTTTAACTTTTGACACAAGGAATATTTTAATTTATTTCATACATAAAATCAAGTAAATTTTCATATTTTCAAAAAAATAGAAAGTATTTTTTACTTTCTACTTTTTATTTATATTTATCTCTACAATTTCAGGTCTATTAAAAAGTCTTATATGAAGTCTAGCGGGTCCCATTCCTGAACTAGTAATAATTGTAGTGTTATTTGATACATTCATGCCATATGCATATTTTGGAAAAAATCTTCTTCTTGGAGATAATAAACAAAGTTTACCTATTCTAATTAAGCCTCCATGTACATGTCCAGATAATACTAAGTCAACTCCAAGCTCTTTATACATTTCAAAGTTTTCTGCATCATGTGCAAGTAATATATTATATTTTGAATTATCTATATAACCTAGTTTGTTTTTCATAGCCTCTATTTCTCTTTGCTTAATCTCATCAGTAAATTTTTTAATATTCTTATCTTCTGAAAATTCCAATGCGTTTATTACAATATAATCTCCATTATTATAATATTTTTCATTTCCATTTACTATGACATGAACACCTATTTTTTTAAGTTTATCTATATAATATGTATATTTTTCATGTCCTAGTTTTTGTTCGTGATTTCCAATTGAATAAAACACAGGATATTTTTCATAAACTTCTCTATACTTTTCTATAAAACCATCTATATTTTTTTCATGTTGTGAAATAATATCTCCTGTCATTACAACAAAATCTGGTTTAATCTCATTAATCATTTGTATAGCTTTACAATTATTTTTTCCAAATAATTTACTATGTACATCTGAGATATGAACTATTTTTAGATTTTCTATACATTCTGGTAATTTATTTGTTTCTATAACATACGTTGTATGCTTTAAACAATTTATACTTATATAAACTAATGCTAATAATATTAAAATAATAATTATTAAAACTATAGTAAAAAAAATACTTACATTCATATTTTATATTCACCTATGATATATATTATATTGAAATAAGTGCAAATTTTCAATTTAATTTATGATAAATGTTGAATTTTATTTGGTTATTAATTTTGAAGTCTATTCAATTTACAAGAAAAAATACGGATTACTCCGCATTTATTCATCTAATACTTTCATAGCAAATTTTTCTCCTATATTTTGAATTTGCTCTATATCGTATTTTGAAGGTTTTAATTTTATTCTTATAGGTTCAAAAGGAACATTAAACCTTAACATTTTATATATATTCATTATATTATCTGGAGCTTCACCACTCCAAGCAAATGACCCAAAGGCAATAGCATTCATTCCTTTATTTATTATAGGATTTAATAATGACATTGCTTGATATATTGGTGGTAATGCACTAGACAATATTGTAGGTGAACCTATTGCAATACCATCAGATGATGCAAGTGCTTTTTTAACTTCTTCCATATCATCTTTTTGTAAATCATATACACATAGCTCAACATCACATTTTTTAATGCCTTCTACTAATGCTTTAGCTATTGCTTCGGTGTAACCATAAGATGAAATATAACATACTGTTATTTTTTTCTTTTTTTCTTCTTCTATACACCAATTTTTATACATTTGAATGTATTTTTCTGGATTTTTCCTAATTATCATACCATGTCCTGGACAAATATAATCTATATCTATTAATTCAATTTTTTTCAATGCATTAGATAGAAATGGATTTTTAAAAGCTCCAAGAATACAATCAAAATAATATTTGTATTCATCAACTATTACTTTATTTGTTAATACTTCTTCTTTTTCCTCTAAATCATTATATAGTACTTTACTTGCATAATGTACACCAAAAGAATCACAAGTAAATAGCATTTTATCTTCTTTAAGGTATGTATACATAGAATCAGGCCAATGTAACATTGGAAAAGCAAAGAATTTAAGTTCTTTTCCTCCCAAATCTATACTATCATTTGCAGTTAATACTTTAGAATTAAAATCAAAATTAATTATATTTCTTACAAAGTCAATTGCCATTTTAGTTCCACATACTTTTATATTTGGATTTATTTCAAGTAATCTTGCAATAGCACCAGAATGGTCTGGTTCAGTATGATTTACTATTAAATAATTTATTTCTTCTATTGGGCAATACTTTCTTATATTATCTAAATATTCATCAGAAAATTCATCTTTAACTGATTCTATAAGAGCTGTTTCATTTTCGCCTTTTACAAGATAAGCATTATATGATGTTCCATGTTTTACTTCCATTATCGCATCAAAAGTTTTTATTTTTTCATCTAAAACACCAACATAATATACGTTATTTTTTATTTCCATTTTTTCTTCCTCTTTTTCCTTTTCTATTTTAATTTAATTTTTAAACTTACTGGGTGATGGTCACTATATGAAAAGTTATTTTCTATTGTTTCTACACTTCCAAATTCTATATTAGGACTTAATATATAACCATCAATTATATATAACTGAGTATTATCATAGTTACCACTATATTCTTCATTAAGTAGTCTAGAAGTAGGCTTTGTATAATCTACTGCAAATCTCCAACCTTGTGGTAAATAGTCTTTTGGAATTGTTGCAGGAACATAGTGAGAACTGTCTATGATAGGGAATTTTTCCATATCTACATCTGGAAAAGTTTGATTAAAATCTCCTCCAGCTATTACATAATTTCCTTTTTCATATTCTGCTTTCATATCTTCCATTAATACATCTAGTTGTTCTGTCTTTTTATTCTCTGTACCATAAGCATCTAAATGTATATTATATATAACAAATTCTTTGTCTGAATCTTTTATTTTAATTCTTTCTTCTAAAGCACAATTTTTATACATAACTGCTCTTTTTGGCCATTTAATAGAGTTAGGAACTGCAACTCTTGTTGCACTATTTATTTCATATTCATTTAAAGTAACAAGTCCACTTTCTACATGTCCTACTGTGTTAAATATAGGATATGGAATATACAATGATTTAAACATAGGAGCATACGTAGCTGTTCCTTTAAAATCTTCTTTTAATCCTGCATACTCATTTGTCCAATAAGACCTTTTTGCATTCAAATCTACTTCTTGGAACATATAAATATCTGCATTTTGTGTATCCATGAAATTTTTAACTGCAGCTAAGTTTTTAGTAACATTAGTAGCAGATTTTGGTCTAACGTTCTTGCCACCATCCATAAAAAAATCTTGTGTATTATCTAAAGACAAATACCCTAAATTATATGTTACTATATTTATATCTTTTCCAATTTCAAGAGTCTTTGCACTTTCTCCATCAATTGTTAATTCTTCTCTATCTTCTGGGAAATATTCATTTAATACTAAAACTCCAAATAATGCTAGAAATACGACTAGTATAACTGATACAACAACTATTACAACTTTGTACCATACTTTTGGCATAGTCATCCCCTCCAGCTAGATTATATAATATAACCAATATAAAAACAATAATTTTGTAAAATTTTGTACATAAAATTATCTACCTGTAACAGGTAATTTTTTCGGTATTTCGAAGTTATCATTTAAAATATTTACTTGCTTATTCTCACCAGGAAAACTTATTACCACTTCAATAACATCATCTAATAATTTATATCCTGTTTGTGTTTTATACTCTTTTATATAATACTTTCCACTTTTTAATGGTACTGTTTTTGCTTTTCCAAATTCATCAGTTGTAACATCATCTACTAAATTCCAATTTTCATCATAGATATAAAAAGAAACATTAGATAAAGGACTATTTTCATCAATTCCAGTCAGTTCATTATATTGCTTTGTTTTCTTAATAATTTCAATAGTTCCTTCCTTCTTTTTATTGTATAAGGTTACTTGCTTACTATCTCCTACATCCACTTCAACTACGTGTACTTTATCATCCTTATAATAATACTCTAATTCTTTCTCCTCTACTATTTTTATTACACATTTTTCTTCATTTCGTAAAATTATTTCAAATTCTCCATTTTTATCTGTTGTATATCTTCCTATTTCATTTCCTTTTTCATCTGTTACTTTATATACAACACCTTCTAATGCTGTATTATCTTCTTCATCTAATTTTCTTACAATTATTTTTGACATAACTGATTTAAAATCTATATTAATTTTTTCACTATATTCAAAAGTATCTTCAAGAGTTACCGCCACTCTCTGAAATTCTGCATTATTAGAAATACCAAGTAATACGGCGTTTTCCTCTGCAACAGCATCCATATTTAATTCAATACTACAATTATCTACGTTATCCACATATTCCACAGGTACACATACTTTATATTTGTTATCATTTTTAATTATTTTTACTACTCCATTTTCTGTATGTATATCTATATTCTTTACATTTTTTATATTTGTAAAATCAATAGTTTTAGTATAGTATTCTTTTTGGTCTATTTCTTCAATTTTTTGTTTAGATATATTTTTCTCTATTACAATACCAGAATCTACTCCATTTATTCCAGAATTATATATATTTCTTATACAACTCTCTACCCTACTATATTCATCTGTAGTTGGCCTCATTATGTCTAAATTTAAGTTACTTGTATAACACCATATTGCAAATTGTGATGCAAATATTGCTTCATCTACTGTATTTAGTCCTAATTCTTCTACACTTTTATATGGATAACAATTTAATAATATATCGTTTAATACTTTGTCTGTTGTTTCTATTTTAGAGGATGCATCAACTACATAATGTCCATCTTTTGCATATTCTGCTCCATTTAAGCCTAAATCTATACAGTATGCCACACGTTCTTTTCCATCTTGGTTATAATAATACTCTGTATTCTTTTGAGGTATATTGTCATAAATAATATAGCTTTTATCATCTACTCTGTAATATATATCTTTATCTCCAAAAGGAAGATTATCATTTTGTATTGCAAATATAGGTTCTAAACTGGATAATAGTATTGCCATGAGCATTATATACACTTTTATTCTTCGTATTTTACTTCTTTTAATTATTGCACTTATCTTCCTCTTATTATACCAAAATAGATAAAAAGGGGTTTGTGCATATTCAATTACTTTTTTCATATTTTCACTCCTTACTTATTGCCTTTACACAAAGCCTAAGATTTGGTGAATTAGGAACACAAGTAATTAAAGTAATTTCATTTATGCCATTATCTTCTAGAGATGAAAAATCCTCAGCAGAAATATTATATTTGGACACAACTTCATATTTTCTCACATTTCCAACATAGTTATATATTACTTCATCTCCTATTTCTACTAAATGTAAATTAGAAAAGTAATTATTTTTAAAACCTGAATTATGAGCTGCTAAACATACATTTCCATTATAATATGAACTAAAATTAAAATGTCCAATATTTTCTTCTAGCACTTCACTATCAACACTCTCTTTTATTGTAACTTCTTTTAAATTTATACTTGGGATTGTTAAAGACCATGAATTGTCTTTCTGGATAAAATTACTCTCTCCTTGAATAAAATTGTTATTTATTGAATTAAAATCACTATGAATTAATCTGATATTATTTTTTTGAATTAAGGGATATATACAAAATACAATGACTAATATAATTATACTCGTCATTCCAAAGCTCAGAAGAGTCTTCAAAACTCTGTTCACTAACTCACCTCCTCATCAGCAAGAATGATTATAATGCTAAAAAGTACAGTAAGTCAAGAAAAATCGTTTGACAATTATCGACAATAAAGTTTTAAAGCATTGAAAAGAGAGGGGTTTACCCCTCTCAAAAGTTATAAAATTATTGCCACAATTAATATAATTACTATAGCGATTACTAAAAAGTATGCTAAACTTCCGAGGACTTGAATTAAGAACAAGAAAAATTTAGCCATTAAGAAAGCTATTGCTCCAGATAATAATCCGCCAAAGAATGATGCTATAAAGCTTCCTACTCCTAGACCACAAAGCAAAGAAGAAATTGCTGAAAATAGTCCATAAAGTAGACAACAGTTTACAAAGCCAATGCTTTCTATACACTTCATAATTACAAAAACAAATAAAACTTCAATTATGAATGCTAGTACCATAACAAGCACCTCCTTAAAATTATTCTTGGATTTTTTTATTTGAATATTTTCTACGTACTATATTATATCATAAAAAAGTTATGTTTACAAGAAAAAAACACCCTTGATATTAACAATCAATTAGGTGTTATTCTTCATTATCACTTGTTCTAATTAGTTCACTTATTACATTATAGTATTTTTCATCTTCATCACAAAAGATATCATCACCAACAAGCATATATGCTCTTAGTAAAAACTCTTTTGCTTGTTCTTGATTATTCATCTCTACTAGAGATTGTCCAAGTCTAAATAGTACATACGGATTACTTACACCATTAGGACAATTTTTAGCTTCAAAAAAATAATCTCTTGCCATATCGTATTGCTTATTTTTAAAATATAAGTCTCCAATAGATACTAAAATCCAAGTTGCTGTTTCATAAGATGTTTTTGGTTCAGGAATAATGTCTAGTGCCTCTTTATATTTTCTATAGGCATCTTTTGTATTTCCTTCTATCAAATAATCTTCAGCAGCTCTACAAATTCTCTCAATATCTTCTGTAAAGCCTTTTTTAAGCTGCATATATACCTCCCATACCTTTTTTAAGAACTATTTAAGATTATAACAAAAAAAAAATTATATGTATACAATTTTTGATAAATTTTTTAAAAAATTTTTTTGACTTTATATATAGTAATATGTTATACTAATGTCATTAAGGAAGGTAGAGATATGAACGAAGAAAATGTTGAAAATACAATGGATGAAGAAGAATTAAATTCAATAACTAAACCATTAAAAATAACTAGAAAAAATAAACAATGTATTAAGATTGAAAGTTCTAGATTTACATCACCAACAAAAAGATACGGAAGTTCAACTTCTGTATGTACAAGAGATGGAAAATTAACAAAAATATATACTACTTTTAATAATTACAATAGAACTATAAAAATAGCTAAAATATATCCAGGATGCTATTATATAAAAGCAAAATATAACAAAAATGGTCATAATGTAACAATATTTAAAGTAGATAGTATAGATGTTAATTCTAAAACTATAAATCTTTCAAAAATATCCTCTTATAGAGGTGGAAAATGGGATAATAAAGAGCCTTTAAAAACTATAAAGTCTTCTATTACATCTACAGTTAATAAGGCTAAAAAATATTATTATTTTGTAAATATCGACTAAAAAAATAAAACTAGGAATTCTATGCTTCCTAGTTTATTTTTTAATATTTTTATTCTTCAAATTCCATATTCAGTAATTCGAATTTATAGCTTTCTTCATCTTTTAAAGGATTTACTATTAAATTAACCATTTTTTCTTCTTTTGGTTTTATTGCTTCTACTCGAGCAGTTTTTGATGATTTTTGTTCCTCAACTGTTGCACTCTTTAAAGTTTTATCTGAGTCATTTTTTATAAATACCGTTAATGTTACTTCTTCTGAATTTTTGTATTCTATAACGTAATAAGCTGTAGCATACACACTTTCATCATTGTGCTCTGCCGGTATTAAAAGACTTGGATTTACTCTAATATCATCCATTACTATAAGTGCTAATAAAAAATCTACAATAAATAAAGCAAGTACAACACACGCACTAACTTTTCCTACAGTAGAATATCGAGCAATTAGAATAAAAAAAATTAACAAAACAAATAAAAAAAATGCAATTAATACTAGTCCCTCAACACAAGAACCATAACGAATTATTTCTTCAGTCATTAAAAACCCTCCTTACCTAGTATATGTAATTAATTATTACATACTTCTTTAAATTTCTATTAAGAAATTATACTTAAATTAAGAAGCTATATTATTATAACATAGCGCATTACATTATGTCAACAAATATAAAATTACTTATTTTTATTTGAAATGTTTTAGAACAAAAGTGAATCAAAGATTCACTCCATTGCAAGTTCCTTGCAATGTTTTTTATAAAGAGTTTTTTGCCTTTAAGTTTTTTCTTTTAGGCTACTCTTTTCTTTATTGGTCTTTGTTCTCGACCATTATCCATCGCAATTTCTTGGTTTGGAATATAATTTTTTATATATTTTCTTAATATATTTAAACTTCCATTTATATCTGCATTTATTTTCTTCCCTTTTTCTGTTATAAATAATCCTCTATATTTTCTTCTTTTTTTGTTATAATTTTCCTTTTTTACTTCCTCATTATC
>CANRLG010000002.1 GCA_947631415.1 uncultured Clostridia bacterium | reverse complement strand
TGTATGCTCTTTTATCATGCTTTCTTTTTCCTTCGTTTTCTATCTTTAAAATCGATTTTTCCTATAATATAAAAAAAAAGCTTGAAATTTTAATAATTTCAAACTTTTTTTATACTTAATTAAAAATACATTTGTATATTTTATTGCTATTTATGATATAAAATCCTTTTTCATATATCTTTATTTTTGAATTTTCATCTATTAAGTTTAATAATTCAATTTCCTTTGATTTTTTTGATAGAGTATTATATACAATTAACTTATTTTGTTGAGGTATATATATTGTATTATAGTCCCATAAAAAGTTATATATATTGGTCTTAGTAGTGTTTTTAATTTCAATTTTATCATATTTACCATCTTCATGTATAACAATTCCATTTCCATCACTTCTTATAATTAACCATTTTTTAGTATTATTATCATAAAGTATTTTATAATCTGTATCTGCATTATCAAAAGTATAGAATAAATCATCATTGCAATATACAAGGTCTTTTCCTTCTTCATTTTGAGTGATAATAACAAACTTACTATTATTTACTACATTAAATTTCTTTACAGGTAACTTAAATTTTATTTTTTGAGTTGTAATTTCATCATTACTTGATATATGCTTTTCATTTATTTCATTACTATTTATATCTAAGCAATAGAAAAAGTTACCATTTACTACTACATTATTATCACTTGAAATATGCTCTGAAAAAATTAGTTTTTCATTAGAATAAATATCTAATCTATTTTTGAAAATAATATACAAATATTTCTCATTTTCTATTATCTCCACTATTTTACTAACTTCTTCATTATCCACATTATTTAGCATTATTTTTTTATCTTTTTCTTTGAAATAATACTTATTTTTATCATTTATCTTTATAATGCTCATATTTTCATCTATTGTTTTGAGTAATGTTAATGAAATGTTATCTGTTACATCTACTACTTCACATGGACTTTGATTATCTTTAGAAATAGAATAATTTTCTTTTTCTCCTATAAAATCTTTAAAGCTGTTGTATTTATTACCATAAGCTAAATCGTAATACTTTTCAAAAAATATTCTCATGCTTTGCCTACATTCACCTTCAAATATATCTTTAAAAGTATTTATCATACTATCTGGCATCCAATTCCAGTTTATAGTAATACTTGGTACTTTTATATTTTCTTTCCCTATAACAGAATTTCTTTTCTCCATTCTAGTTACAATATCTTCATCTTCTTTTCCTTCTTCAATTCCATTAAATGGATGAGTATACGTCAAATAATAAAATGCTTGTATTGCATAAGAATACCAATCATCTTCCATTCCAATCGTATTATTTATTTTTGCAACTGGGTCAACATATCCATCTGTATAAAATTCTGGCTTAAGTCCTTCTACACCCATTCCATCAAAATCTATAAAATATACAGTCTTGTTTTTATCAAACATAATATTTCTTCCATTTAAGTCTCCAATATAGATATTTAATTGATGTAAATATTCAATTCCTTTTCCAATATTGATTAAAATTTCTAGAATATCTTTTCTAGTAAAATTTAATCTTTCACTTATGAATTTTCTACTCTTTAAAAAAGAAATATGCATTGCATCTATTTTTTTCATTATATATGAATTAATGTTATTACTATAACCATCTACATTTACTTTATCTATAGTAATATATTTAAAACTGTAAATTCCTCCTTTTTGTACTTTTTCTTCAATACTTTTTAATTCTTGATTTTTACACATCATTTCTATTATAACTTGAGCTTTATATCCTAAATCTATTTCATCAGCTTTAAATACTTTTATAACTTCATCATTAGATAGACTATATACAACAGACTCACCACCTTCATCCACTTTAGACCTAGCTTTGTTTTTAGGTATTTGAGTTAAATATTGTATATTATTTGACACACTTTCTAATTTAGCTTTATTTATACATCTAGGACAATAAAATAATTTATCTGAATAATATCCATGCTTTCTACATATCTTTTTTAAACTTGAAGAATAGTTTTCTAACACAGATATTACCTCATTTAAACTTTTTAAAGAATAATTTACACTAGGTAATGAGAAAAGAATATTTTCATCATTTTCTATAACTTTTTCTATATATTTTATAGTGTATAATATGGTATTGCGTATAGATTTTTCTTTGTTATTTTTTCTTACATATTCTATATTTACTATTTGAACTTCATTATTAAAGCCTTTTACCACAAGCACTTTTCCGAATGGATTTTTCCAAAATGTATATCCTTCTTGTATCATTTTTCTTACTTTTTTAGCAAGTGAAATACATCCCTTTATTCTCTGTAGATTAGAAAGTAGTTCATAGTTTTCTAAATCGCAAAATTCATTAGCATCACAATATTCAAAAATATATCCATCAAATACTCCGTTATTATATGTTAGCTTAAGTGGCAAATATAATTTCTGAATTTTTTGTATTTGTTCATCATAAATTAGTTCTTCTATACTTCTTTCAACATTTGCCTCTTTATTCTTTATTTGTTTGATAAATAACTTTTCATCACCAATTTCCACACTATAATAACTTGCGTAGCTATCTTCCATAATATATTTTTTTTCTTGAGTTTCAAAAGTTTTTAAATCTACAAAATATTTGTTACAAATATTACATCCATTCTCACTATTATAGTATAAATTATGTCTTTCACAATAACAGTTTAACTTGCTAATATATTTGTTATATTGCTCTTGTGTATCAATAGCCAAAATATCTTCATCTATTCTATCTAGCAATAATTTTGGATATTTCCTATTTAATACTAATTCATTAAAAAATTTCTTTCTTATCTCAATTAATTGTGGTTCATTTGCATCAAAGATAACCAGCATATTATTTTTTAGTTTTTTACTTATCTTTTCTAGTTTAATATTATTTTCTAAACCATTTATTTGAATTATTTTAGTAGCAGTATCATAATATATATATTCAAGTGGTACATATTGTGAGTCGAAAAACTTAAAAAGATTAAGTTGTAAAAAAGCTAAATCCTTATTATCTAACTTACGTAGATTATTCTTTGTAAGTTTTTCGCCTTTTATTTTTTTACAAATATACCCTACTGCTTCATACATATTAATATCTTTGTCATCTCTCATATAGTACGAATAGACTATACGTTTTGCACCCACATAATATTTTAATAATTCAGGATATTTCAAAGCAATTAAATTTCTATTATTATTATCCATTTGACATATCTCTTTTATATTATTATATTGTTTTTGCGTTGAAAGTGGTACAAATGTAGTATTTTCATCTAGCTCTATTATCTCTGTTAAATTATCTAAGTTTAATGTAGGATTAGCTTCTTTCAATTCTTCAATGAATACAAAGTCACTATCATTATATTCCTTGCATAAAGCATACTTTTGTCCATTAACAGTAATTTCCTCATAATATTGACAATATGCACTAAATAGATTTTTTGAGAATTCTTTGCCAAATATTTGTCTAATAATCTCATCTGCTAAACCAGCACTAAGGTATCTTAGTTCAGGTATTTTATAAAAAGTACTCATTTCTTTAATATTTGGATACTTTGAAATAATATATTGTGCAGATATCTTCATACTATATTTTGCTATTTCTATATCTATCTTTTTACTATACAACTCAAAAGCACATAATAACTTTAACAAATCTTCTACATCCAATAATGTAATTTTTTCTCTATTATTACTAATTCTTATATTATATGGAAAATCTGATAATAATCCATTTTTTTTCATATTCAAAATAGAATATCTATTGACTATTACACTATTAATATCATAAAGAAAATTTCTAAAATCAGTATCTATATAATAAAAAATATCATGGATACTATCAAAACATTCATGTGTAATTGGTTTAATATCTTCCATACACTTTTTGTATCTATATCCTATTATTCTACCTTTAGAATTGTATACAATAGATATTAATTTATTTGATATATAACGATTAATAAATTCAAAATTTAATCCCAAAAAAGATAAGCATTTATTATCTGGATTTTTTATAACTTTTATTATTTCATCTCCATCTACTATTTCTTTATCTTCATCTACATCAAAGATATAAACTTCCTGATCACAACAATCCGTACTTATATACTCATTCGTGTTTTTATAAAATCTTATACGATTAATTAAAGAATAATCTATATACAAATTATTTACATAAGATTCATACATTAATATAAAATCATCTAAATCACAGTATTTGTGTAATTGAATTATTCCTGTAGTTTTTGATTTATTAATGTCTTTTTCCATATCTTTTTTATAGAACAAATAGTACACAATTCTAATTAAAGATTTTTCATTATATATGCTATTATTATATACATCTCCTTCTTTTTTTAGCTGTGATATAATACTACTAAATCCATCTATTTGTTCTAAATCTAATTCACTAATAAATTTATATCCTACTTCAAATAATTTTTTCATTATATTAATAAAATCTAAAAATAATTTATTTCTAATGTCATACCCTGGTAATCTCATTACTATATCTTCATATTCTTCACAATAATAGTTTTCAAACAACTTTTTTACAGTTTTATATACGTAACTATCTAATATTTTATACGTTATTTTCCATGCAAGAACTGTATCTTTTTTCGAATTTAATATAATCTCATCAATTTTAAAAGTACTTATTTCAGATTTGAATTTAAGATCTTTTATATCTCTTAAAATGGGTACCAATTTTCTTCCGAATAGTTTCATTTTTTACTACCACGAAAACTTTTTTTGTGTACCAATAAATATCTTCATTTATAGATGAATTTTTAAAATAATGAAAATTATTAGTATATTTCGAAGGTGAAAAATTTGAATCATACGATTCCTTACAAAACGGATTATATATTTTCATTTTTTTCTTCCTTTCATAAAAATTTTTTTATACTTATTATGTTTATCATTATTTTATAAAAATAAATCATCTAACCATTTTCTATCCTCTATTGCACTTTTAGCTTCATTTGACATTTTTTGAGAACTTTCATTACTTGTAGCTTTACTAAAAAAATTTGAACCTAAAGACCTAATATTTTTAGATTGCTCTATTGTAGACCTAGACAATTCTTTTCCCATAAATTTTTCAAGTACTGACCTATCATTTATATCTATAGTTGCTTTAAATCCAAGTTTTACTCCAAGTTCTGATTGTACTGACTCTCCAAATGCAACAAATACTGTATTTACTCCCATTTCATTTAGCATTTTAATCTTTTGCTCTGCTGTTTCATAACTGTCCTCTATGCTATCACTATTAGATTCTCCATCTGTAAATAGTAAGAAAGTAACATTTGGTCTTACATTATTTTCTCTTATAACTTGTAAAACGTACTCATCTAATTGTTTTGCACCATATTGTATTGCATCATACATTGCTGTATTTCCTCCAACTCTATATGAAATATCCATATCTTCTGGAGTTTTAAAATCACCAGGTGTATATCTATCATTAAATCTACTAATACATATAGCTATTGAATTTGAATCGTTTTTTGAAAATTCAACTATACTATTTTTATACATTTTAAGTCCCTTACACATAGCATCATAATCTGATTCCATTGAAGCAGAACAATCTAACACCAAATGAAAAATACTTATTTGATCAGTTCCAAATTTTGTTATATCCATATACTTTTACCTCCTAATATTTAATTTTTAGAGTTTTTCTCTAAATCCTTTTTTATATTTTCTAAATCAGAAAAATAAATCTTATTCATATATACTTTATTGTCTTCAATATGGTAATCTATAGTATATTTTTCAAGATATTTTCTGACTGAATTTTCTTCATAATCATTAATTTTAAAAGTAAATATATACTCTTTTTTTGTACTTTTTAAAACTTGTTCTTTTTTCACATTCATTTCTTCGTTAGTATATTTGTATCTTAAATCGTACTTTTCAATTTTTTTATATAACTCAGGACACTTTTTTCTTACATCTGGTAACATATCAAATAACACAATTAAGAAATATATGTCTTTATATGAAATATCATCTGATAAACCTTGTAAAAATCTCATTATTATTAATGCATCATTCTTTATTTTACCATAGTATATACTTGATAAATTCAAAATTGTTTCAATTTTAGGAACGGTATATATTTCTTTTTCTTTAACTGAAATATTTAATTTATCTAAGACTTTTATTTTAATTTCATCCTTATTTTTATAGTTTTCTTCAATAAGTTTATTTAATATTTCATTTTCTAATTGTAATTTTTCTTTCCAAACTTGTTCATTAAAAATAATGTCTTTTTCATTCCTATTAGAAACAATTATTTTATTAATTTCATTTATTCTGTTTCTATATGAATTACTGAAAAATTCATCATTTATTCTTTCAACAAGTTCTTCAATATCTGAAATTTCATCTAACATATAGTCTTTAAAATTCTTAAATAAACTATCTGAACTTAAATTCCTATTTATTACAAAACTATAATCTTTTGGATGAAAATTTTCTGAATTTCTTATATAAATTTTAAACATTAAATATTCAGAATATGAAAATAATATATACATTTTTTCTTTTTCAAGTTCTCTTTCTAATACTTTTCCCCACTCTTTAAAGCTTGCTGTAAGTTTTCTTTGAGATATAAAGCCCTGAGATAATTGTTTTAATACCTTATTTTTTTCGTTTGGATAAAATATAGATGTATTATACAGAATATTTAGTTTTAGTATGAATTTTTGAACTTTTTTAGATATAATATCGTACTTCATATCTATATCTATGAAATCTTTTATCTTTTTTTCAAGTCCTATAACCTCAGACATCTTTTGAAAATCTCTATTTGGATTAATTTCAAAGGTTAATGACTTTTCTGATTCAGCTAAATTTTCTAAATAATCTGTTCGCAATTCTTCTATCCTTTTTATAAACATTTCATATTTTTCTGGATAATCTATTCTTAAGATGTTTACAATTTGTTCTAAAGAATAAAGTTTAGTAATAATACTTTGACTGTAAATTTCTAATTTTTCTTCTAGTTCATTCGCATTTTTCTCAAGTTCAGATATTTTTTCTAAACTCTGTGAATTATCTGTTTTTTCTTTTTTGAAATGTTTAAAAAAATCAAATATTCTTTTAAAAAAACTCATTGCTTTTTATCCTTTCTAAAAATTTTTTTTGAACATAACTGCTATAGACCTAAATCCAAGTTCTGCAACATCTACAATATTTTCTTCATATAAGCAACAATACTTTGTATTAATATTATACATTTTTATAGCTCTTTTAAAATTTAGCATTGCTTGTTGCTTGTCTGTGTTTGAGCAGTTATCTGTACCTGTTCCAATACCAATAATCTCTATATTTTCTACAGCATATTTTTCAAATTCATTTTCTAAATTTAAGTTATGTTCACAATCCAATTCATACAATACTTCAGATAGCGCATCATATAAAGATTTATTACTTGAATTTTCTTCCACGCATACTATGTCATCTTTTCCGAATACTATTATTTAAGCAAATTCCACTATTAAATAGTAGACTTCCATAATGTATAAAACACACTAGACTTTCTTTTGGTATAGCTTCATACAAGGCTAAAACTTTATCATTATGCTTTACCATTTCTCCTGTATCTTCAATAAGAAAAATGTACAATGGCATGCGTTTTATTTTTTTAAATCCCTTACTCCAAAAACTATCTGTATTTTTCTCATTTTCTGCTATATTTTCTACAATATTTTTTTTATTTTCTGCCATATTTTCTTTGTTTGACAATTTTTCTTCAGTTGAGTTATCCACTTTTTTTTCATTCTTAACAAAAAATTCTTTTAATCCCATAATTAACCCCTCCATTTTTTATAATATTCCTATTGTAACATCATCATTAAAATAGTTTCTATTCTTTTTAATAAAGTACTTACATTCCTCGTTATTACTATTGTTAACAATCATACTATCCATTTGATTTAATGTTCCTCGTGCAATAGGTTTAATTCCATCAGTTGCAACACCGACTTTTTTAAATTTTTTATTATCAAAAATAAAGGTTTTAAACTTATACTGATTAATACATCCTAACTTTATGTTACAGTATTTATACGCAAAATAAGGTGGAGCATCTCCATAAGATAAGGCAATATAACTTACTTCATCAATGATATTTTGAGTAACTATATACCCATCCCCAAAGATTTTAACTATCCACTTATCTTCTTTCTCAAAACAAGCAAGAATTGTAAAAAGTAAATTTTCTCTGATAAAATCTTCTAACTTTTGCTGTGTAGGATACCACTGTTTAATTTGTTCAATCATTTTTTCAAATGTTAAATTTACATTCTTTTCAAATTTTTCTTCGCTATCATAATCATTTAATGTTTTAAAATATTGTCCAAATAAACGAGTACCTACCTCCGAATAATTAGATTCACTACAGCCATCAAGTACAAGTACCATATTTTTTTCTTTGATGACAAAATCTTGATTATTCTTTCCTTCATCATAATGCCATAACCCTTGTAAATTAATAACCATAATTATATCTCCTTTCCTTAAATTTAATTTAGGTATATAAAATGTCGTGCTCCACAATTTTATCATTTTTTAGGTATTATGTCAATAAAATTAATTGATATTGCAATATTTTTGTATGTTTTTGTATACATAAAAAATATAGAGGAGTTTTTACTCCCCTATATCTTAAAATTTGAGACCTTTTATTGTTTTATAATTACTATTATCCTCTAAACTTCTTTTTTCTTCTATTTTATCTATTGTTGGTTGTAATTGTTCAACTAACTGTTTTATCTCATCTGTTTCTTTTTCCATTTTAGGTAATAATTCTTCTGCCAATTTTTTTACTTGACCACAAGACTCTATTACTGTAGTTACGGCCTTTTTTGCAGCTTCAACATCACAAAAGCCATTATACATTAGCTTAGTTGAATCTAAAGAAGTATTTTTTACAGACTCTGATACATAAACCATAAGTTCATCATTTAGTCTATTAATAGCTTTTTGTCCCTCAATTACATCTTGATTTTTAGCATTATGCACAGCATTCCTTAATTGTTGTCCAAGTAATGCCATACTGTTGTTCATTTGAGTTCTTATACCAACTTGAGTTTGAAGATTACTCTTTTTAATTTGAGATAGTTCACTAGCACTTAAATTATATACTAGTCTTGACCTTTCAAGATTATTTAACACTACAATAAAAGTTTCATAAGAAAGTTTAGCCCCTTCATATTTTGCCATATCTTCTTGAAGACCTGAACTATTTGCCTCGCTTTCTAATCTTTTTACTTCTTGTTCTAATCTAGATTTAGCTTTATTTCCTGCAATAATATACTTTTCAAGTAAAGTTACATTCTCTAAATCTGATTCAAAAGAATTATATATTTCTCCCATAGATTCTACTAATGTATCTATCCATGATTTACAAGAATTTTGCAATTCTATTAGTAACTTATAGTTATTAACAGCAGCTGATTGTATCTTTTTAGTACGTGCTTTTTTAGCTACACTTGAAACTTTCAAAATTAGTTTTTGAACTGCATTAGGCTCTTTAATTTGAAGTTGAAAATCTTCATAAGATTTATTTGCCTTATCTGTTAATGCAATTACTTCTTTAATAATCTTTTGGTCAGCCTCTGAACCTTTTTCATCTTTTAAAAAATTCCCACATTGCTCAAATGTATTAACTAATGCTGTCGCTCCGATATTGCATAATGTTATCTATTTTTGTTAAATCAATAGAGTCTGCTAATGCTAATATCTCTCTTTTTTCTTCATCAGAATACTTTTCAAAAGCTACATCTAAGTTAAGTGGTTTGACATCCTTACTCATTTCATTTACATCTGGAACAATTAATTTGCTTTCTTGCTCATTTGTCTTATCAATTTCTTCTTGATTTGACCTCTTATCACTCATTTTTATATCCTCCCTTTTTTTAAATTATTCTAAAAAAGTTAATATCTCATGTACGTTCCAAATTATAGCATTTTAATAATATTTTGTCAAGTATTATGTAAATTAAGTAAAATAAAAGACTTACATAAAATGTAAATCTTTTTAATTTAATTTTATTAAATTCATTTTAGTATAATCGCATCCAACCATTTTATACTCAATTCCATCTATACTTCCTTCTTTTACCGTAGTATGACCATAACCATGTAAATGCCCATATATGCATTTTTCTACACCATATTCTTTCATAATCTCTTGAAAATTAGATATAAATGGTGGAAAATGAAGTGCAACTATTATACCTTTTTTTTCTCCTTTTTCTAAATAACTTTCTTGAAGTTTTTTTCCTTCTTTTAATGAAAGAATTAATCTTTTTTCTTCTCTTTCAATTATTTTTTTATCTTGCTCGGCAGTATTTCCATCCACTTTTCCCCAGCCTCTTGTACCGCATATAATATAATTTTCTACAACAATAGCATTGTTGTGCAAAATTTGAAAATTATTAAAACCATGTTCTTTAAAGAAATTTAGCATTTTAGTTTTGGTAGAAAAATAGTAATCATGATTTCCCTTAACTAATATTTTGTTTCCTGGTAAACTAGCTATATATTCAAAATCTTTTACACTTTCTTCTAGTGTCATAGCCCATGAAATATCTCCAGGTATTATTACTGTATCTTCTTCTTTTACAGTTTCTTTCCAATTATTTTTTATTGTTTCTTCATAATTATCCCAAACATCTCCAAATATATTCATTGGTTTATCCACACCAAAAGCCAAATGCAAATCTGATATTGCATATATTGCCATTCAATCACCTACTCCCCTATCTTTAAATTAGCTATTGCATTCAAATTTAATTTATCTAATATATCGTATTTCTTTCCTGAAATATAATTAAAGTGAGCTGCACTTGCAATCATAGCCGCATTATCTGTGCAGTATTTTAAATCTGGAAGATAACACTCATATTTTCTTTCTTTGCACGCTTTTTCAAGTTTTTCTCTAAGCACTCTATTTGCAGATACTCCCCCTGCAAGTACAACTTTATTTGTGTTTAATTGTTTCATTGCTTTCATACAGTTTTCTATTAATTCATCTGTAACTGTTTGTTCAAAAGAACATGCAAGATCAGCTTTATTAAGTTTATCTCCTTCTTTATGTGCAATATTTATTACTGCTGTCTTTATACCACTAAAACTAAAATCTAAATTCTCAAATTTTGTTTTTGGTAAATTATATGTAAATTTACCTTCTTGTGCTAGCTTACTTACTTCTGGTCCTCCTGGATATGGAAGATTGAGTACACGAGCTACTTTATCAAAAGCCTCTCCAACTGCATCATCTCTTGTTTTTCCTATTATATCAAATTCTGTATAATTTTTTACATGTATTAAATGAGTATGTCCACCAGAAACAACTAAAGCTAAAAATGGTGGCTCAAGTTTCTCATAAGTCAAGTAGTTTGCTGCAATATGCCCCTCTATATGATGTGTTGGCACTATTGGTATATTTAGTGCATAGGCTAAAGATTTAGCATACGCTACTCCTACTAGAAGTGCCCCTATAAGACCTGGTCCATAAGTTACACCTATGTAGTCTATATCCTTAAATCCAATATTTGCAGTATCCAAAGCCTCTTTAACCACAAAAGCAATATTTGTTAAATGTTTACGTGAAGCTATTTCAGGCACTACTCCTCCAAATTTTTTATGTATAGGTATTTGCGTTGAAACAATATTTGCAAGTACTTTTCTTCCATCTTCAATTATAGCAACAGCTGTTTCATCACAACTACTTTCAATTCCTAAACAAATCATTTGTATTTCCTTTCTATATTATAATCCAAGTATAAATCCTAATAATTTAGCAATTAGGTTATATGCAGGTTGTATTAAATAATATGATAAATTAGTACACCATAAAACTAAAATGATAATAAATGAATATCTTTCAAGATAATACATATATCCTCTTAATTTTTGAGGTAGAAAATATGCAAGTACTTTTGAACCATCAAGTGGTGGAAGTGGTATTAAATTAAATACGCAAAATATTACATTAAACTGTATTGCTGTTAATACCATTTGCAATATAATACTTGCAACATAACTTACATTTCCAGACAAAAGCCCACACATAGCTACTACTTTTAATGCTATTGTTAAAAAAATGGCAAGTAGTAAATTAGAAACAGGTCCTGCAAGTGCTGTAAGCATATTTCCTCTTGCTCTATTTTTAAAATTTCTATCATCTATCATAACAGGTTTACCCCAACCAACTCCTAAGAGTATTATTGAAATAAAACCAAATAAATCTATATGTCTAAAAGGATTTAATGTTAATCTGCCTCTTAATTTCTGAGATGTATCTCCTAACTTGTATGCTACAAATGCGTGTGCATACTCATGAATAGATAAAGATATTAAAAGTGCAGGTAGCATTATAAAAAAAGAAATCAATCCTTCTTTTGAAAATATATCAAACAAATATAATCATCTCCATTATCTTCAAACTACATAATATTTTACTATAAAGTCCTCAAAAATACAAGAAAAAAATAGGAATAGATTAAATCTACTCCTAACCGACCTGTGTTGGTGCCAAATAGGAAAAGGACGGAATATTTCTTAAAACACCATACAAAATAGTTATAACTAATAATATATTCAAAATTATATTTGATATACATTTTATTTTTTTATTATTTTTACCAAATAATTTTTCAAAAATTTCCAAAAACAAAACAATTGGTATATCAATAAACAAAATTGAATTATATCTATATGCTTGATATAGTTGACCATCTAACAATGCAAATATTGCACGCGTAATACCACAACCAGGACAATAAAGACCTGTAAATGTTTTAATAGGGCATGGTATTGTAACACGGTATATCAATACCAATGTTACAATACATGCAATAATACTTCCAATAAATATTTTTTTATATGTTTTTGTCATATAATTATTGTGCAACTGGATTATCTTTAACGGCTAATTTATTTAAGTCGCTTTGAATAATACAGTAATCTACAATTCCTAATCCAAAAATACCTAATATTATATAAAGTACTGAATTATCTGAAATGTCAACACCATTTTTTTGACCTGCAGTATACATTGTTTTTCCCATTTTATAATACCAATACCATGTATAAATTCCACATGTTATTAATGAGAATAAGAATGATTTTCCTCCTGAAAATTCAGTATCTCCTGCCTCTAGAGCAGCATCATCTGTTAATGTGATAAACCAATAAATTCCATATATACCACATGTAATAATTGAAAGTATAACTTGAACGACAATATTTCTTTCTGTAACCATTGTACTAACCTCCTATACAAACATAGTTATATGATATACTATAAAAAAAACTATTTCAATAAAATTATGACATTTTTTTATTCTTTGTTATTGCTTTAACAAATTCTGCAAATAGTGGATGAGCATTATTTGGTCTAGACTTAAGTTCAGGATGGAATTGTACTCCTACTGCCCATGGATTATCTTTTATTTCAATTACTTCTACAAGTCTATTATCTGGAGAAACTCCTGCAATTACCATTCCATTTTCTTGTGCAATTTGTCTATAGTCATTATTGAATTCATATCTATGACGATGTCTTTCATATATCAAATTTTCTTTATATGCTTCGTATGCTCTAGTATTAATATCTAAAGTACATGGATATTTTCCAAGTCTCATAGTAGCACCTTTTTGAGTTACATTTACTTGTTCCTCCATAATATTTATTACTGCATTTTTTGTTTCAGTATTAAATTCCAACGAGTTTGCATCTTTTAATCCAACCACATTTCTAAAGAACTCTACCACCATAAGTTGCATACCTAAGCATATTCCAAATAGTGGTATTTTATTTTCCCTTGCATATTTTATTGAATTAATAATTCCCTCTATTCCTCTATTTCCAAAGCCACCTGGAATTATTACTCCATCCACTCCAGAAAGAAGTTTTTCTGCACCTAATTTTTCTACTTCTTCTGAGTCTATCCATCTTATCTTTACATTTACCTTATTCTTAACTCCTGCATGAGATAAAGCTTCATATATTGAAATATATGCATCATGAAGTGATACATATTTTCCTACAAGTGCAATCTCCACTTCATCTTTTGTATTTTCATCTTTTCTACATAAATTATGCCATTCAATTAAATCATTTTTTGTTTCTTTAAGTCTAAATTTCTTCATTATAATTTGACCCACATTTTGTTTTTCAAACATAAGTGGTACATCATATATTGATTCAGCATCTAAATTTTCAATTACATTTTCTTTTGCTATATTACAAAATAGTGAAATTTTTTCTTTTAAATCATCATTTAACGGATATGAAGTTCTTGTAACAATTAAATCTGGTATTATTCCCATTCCCATTAATTCTTTACAACTATGTTGTGTAGGTTTTGTCTTTAATTCTTCAGATTTAGGTAAAAATGGTATAAGTGTTACATGAACAAACATAACATTATCTCGTCCTTTTTCTATTTGAACTTGCCTTATAGCCTCCAAGAAAGGTTGTGATTCAATATCTCCAACTGTTCCTCCAATTTCTGTTATTACAACATCACTTCCAGATATTTCTCCTGCTTTATATACTGTTTCTTTAATTTCATTTGTTATATGAGGTATAACTTGAACAGTTTTTCCTAAAAAATCTCCGTTTCTTTCTTTATTTAGCACTTGCATATATATTCTTCCTGTAGTTATATTAGAATATCTGTTCAAACTCTCATCTATAAACCTCTCATAATGACCAAGATCCAGGTCACATTCTAAACCATCATCTGTAACGAAAACTTCGCCATGTTGACAAGGGTTCATTGTGCCTGGATCTATATTCAAATATGGGTCAAATTTTTGGATAGTGACTTTTATCCCTCTAGATTTTAATAATCTTCCTATTGAAGCGGCAGTTATGCCTTTACCAAGTCCTGAAACTACTCCACCAGTAACAAAAATGTATTTTTTTTCCATTGTTCTCCTCCTTTTTTTAATCGTTAACATCTAATATATTTTGTAATTATATTATAACAAAATGTTTATTTCAACATAAAATTTCAAAAAAATTATTTTTGTCCTTTTTTTCCACACTTGACTTTAATTTAACTTTAAAGTACAATAAATTTATAAGTTAATGAGGATTGTATTATGAAAGATTATTATGAAATATTAGAAGTTAATAAAAAAGCTTCAAAAGACACTATAAATAAGGTCTTTAAACTTCTTATGAAAGCAAATCATCCAGATTTATTTCAAGGTGAAGAAAAAACTAAAGCAGAAGAAAAATGTAAAGAATATACTGAAGCATATACTGTTTTAAATGATGATGCTGCAAGAGCAAAGTATGATGAAGAACTTGCAGAAAGTGAAAAAACTGGCGGAAATGCTTCTATGCTTCAGACTATAAAAGAAGAAAACGATTATTTAAAACAAGTTATTGCACAAAAAAATGATTATATTGCAAGACTTACTGGAAATTACGAAAATCAACAGACAGGTTACTACCAACAAAATAATCAATATACAAATAATGGATATGCAGATGAGTATGAGGAGGGTCCTACTTTTGGTCATAATGCTAATCAACAAAACTATAATCCTTATGCTGGAATGACTCAAGAACAAATAAATGAACTAAATAGAAAAGAAAAAATGTCATACTTCTTCGCTAAATTAAGAGGTATGGGAAGTGATATCTTTATTCTAATAATTCTTGGAATAATATTACTAGTTAGTTTATTCAGTTCACTAAAAAATTTAACAAGCTTTTTTGGAAAATAAAAAAATCTACGGGTAATCCGTAGATTTATTCGTTTCTTAAAAGTCTTAAAGACTTTTCTCTTAAAAGTTCAATTTTAAGAGACATTTCATTTTTTTCAACATCTTTTAAAATAACTCTATCTTGAGATGTTACTATTCTATCTAATAGTTTCAACCCATTTATTAATTCCATCTGTAATTCATTCTTAGAATCAAAAAATATATGTATTTTTTTTCCAAATAGAAATGATAGTTTTATTCCATCATTTTTTGAAGTTATAACATCAGTTGCATTGTAAATTAACTTTACTATATCAGCTGGAGTTGGATTTAAAATTCTTTTTCCTCTATACAATAAGCATTCCATCTTATCTGTTACTATATATATTTTTACCTTTTTAGCTTGTGCGATATTTTTAGCATAAATCAACATTTCTTTGCTAACTTCTTTAGCATATATCAAAACATAATCTTTAGATTTATCTGATAATAGTGATTTTTCTCCAAATTCTTGCCATTGCTCATTTGAAAGTAAAAAGAGTGGGTCTACTACCCTCTCATTTTCTTCATTTTCGAATTCTTGTTCTGTATAAAAAGCCTTAAATCCCTCTTTCATACTATCAATATAGTATCTATTTATATCTTTTACTCCGTATACAATACATTTATTTTTAGGAAAAATATCTAATTCACTCTGCTTTGGATTAACTTCTAAAAAATTATCTGCCAAAGGATAATCATCCTCTAATTGTTCAATAGATTCATACCTTCTGGCTGTGAATATAATGTTTTTATCTAAAAAATTGTATAACTTTTTACTTTTTATCTTACTAAATATATTTTTTTCATCTGCATTAATATAATTATAATCTATAATCTGTATCTGATTTCCTGTATCTTTCAAGCACTTGAAAATAGAATATGTTTTTAAAGCAGATTCAATATCTAATTTTTCATTACATATTAAAGCAGCTATTTCCATATTATTTGACAAAATTCCCCCTTACCCTAACAATTTTACCATTATTTTTCTATTTGTCAAGGAATTTAGCAAACATAAATATTTCAAAATAATAAGCTATATTTTCTTATGTTATTGCAACAAAAAACTATCTATAGAATAATACAAATTAAGCCACCACTACCCTCATTTATTATTTTTTCTAATGTTTCTTGAAGTTTAATTTGTGCTTCATCTGGCATTCTATATAGTTTATTATTTAGTCCTTCATTTACAAGTTCATGAAGTGATTTTCCAAATATATTAGACTCCCATATCTTCTTAGGGTCATTTTCAAATTCAGACAATAAATATTTTACTAAATCTTCAGATTGCTTCTCACTTCCAACAATTGGTGATACTTCTGTTTCTATATTTGCTTTTAGTAAATGAATTGAAGGAGCAGATGCTTTCAATTTAATTCCATACTTATTTCCTTGCTTAACAATTTCTGGTTCTTCAAGTGTTAATTCATCAATTCCTGGACTTATAATTCCATATCCTTTTGCCTTTACTTCATCTAACGCCATAGCTATTTTATCATAATCTTTTTTAGCATTTGAGTATTCTGTTAATAGTTTATATATATCTGCCTCATTTTCCACATTAAAATCTGAAGACTCGCTGAGTATCTTATAAAAAACATTAGGAGAAATTTCCATATTTATTCTTATATATCCATTCTCCATGTTTATATCTTCAATATTTATAGTTTTAAAATTTTCATTACTTTCTAGTTTAGAAATAATATTTTTAATTTCACGAACTGAAAATTCATCACTAAAATTATCTTTTACTAAAGATATTATATCTTGTTTTAACCAATGATTTAGATTTAAAATGTTAAACCATTCTGGTAAATCAAAAGAAATTTCGGTTACTGGAAATTCTTCTAAAACTCTTTCAAATATATTTGAGAAATCTTCATCATTCATGTTCTCAATATCCAAACTCATAACAGTGGAATTATATCTATTAGATAATTCTTGCTCTAGTTCTTTTGTTTCATTAAAATTTGGATTTCTACTATTTAAAATTACAATATATGGTTTATTTATTTGTTTTAACTCATTAATTACACGTTCTTCTGCTTCAACATAATTTTCTCTTTCTATATCTGTAATACTTCCATCTGTAGTTACTACTATTCCTATTGTAGAATGTTCATTTATTACTCTTTTAGTTCCAATCTCAGCTGCTTTTACAAATGGTATTTCTTCATCTGACCACGGAGTTTTCACCATTCTTGGATTATCTCCCTCCATATCTCCAACAGCTCCATCAACTAAATATCCTACACAATCTACCATTCTAGTTTTGAAACGTACTTTATTATCTAAACTAACTTCAACTGACTCATTTGGAACAAATTTTGGCTCAGTAGTCATAATAGTTTTTCCAGATGAACTTTGTGGTAATTCATCTTGTGCTCTATCTCTTTTATAATCATTTTCAATATTTGGAATAACAAATCTGTCCATAAAATTTTTAATAAATGTTGATTTTCCAGTTCTTACAGGTCCAACAACTCCTATATAAATATCTCCATTTGTTCTTTTGGAAATATCTTTGTATATTTCTAAATCTTTCATTTTTTACCTCCAAATAAACTTAGTAAAAATATATTCTATACCAATATTTTTATGATAAAAAATGCAAGTAAATAAAAAAATGAGCTTTTTAAAACTCATTTTCTCTCTTAAACATTATATACTTCATCGTAATAACCCTTTTTGAATATATGTATTACATCACATATTTCATCTTTGTAATTCTTTTCTTCTTTAGGGTCTATTGATATACCATACTCTAGTGAAATTATACCATCTTCATCTTCTATCGCTTTATAATCATGGTCTTTTATTAATTTTACTATTTCTTTATATGGCATTGTGATTAAATTTTTTCCAAATAAATATACAGCTACTTCATCTTGGTTTTCTTGTTGATTATATATTCCAATTCCTGTACATTTATCTTCTTCATCATAATATGCGTAGAAATTATTATATAATTCCATTTCTTCAAAATCTTTTGCCTCTTTAGGTACTGTTTTAAAATATGCTCTAATATCATCTTTTGATTGACCTAAATATAATGATAGATAACTATTTCCTTTTTCTTTTAATCCTTTATAACTTTCTATTATATAAGTCTTAATATCACTAGGCTCCTGCGTATTATCTATTTTAGTTTCAACTATTGTTTTTGGTGCTAATTCTTCCTTAACTTCACCTACCTTTTCTTCAACTACTTTATCTTCTTTTTTTGACTGTTTTAGCTGTTTTAATTCCTCTATTTTTTTAGAAATTCTATCTTCAAGTATTTGTTGTTGTTGCTTTTGCTTTTCATATAAATCTACCAGTTCTTCAATTTGACTATCTATAATATTAGTATTTTCTTCTACATTTAATTTTTCTGTCTTTTCTTCTGGAATTTCAATTTCTATTTCATTTTCTTCTTTTGTTTCTACCTCTTCTACTTTATTAAATTTCTTTAGTTTTTCAAAAAGTTTATCTTCAAGTAGTTTCTCTTTTTCATCTATTTTTTTAGTTTCTTCAAGTATTGGAGCTGGATTAAATTCAGGTACTTTATATTCAAGTGAAGTTCCAACTTTAGTAATATCTACATCATATTTTTGTTCAACAAACTCATAATGCAACTGTATTTCTTCTTTATTATATACTTCTATAAATTCTATATCTTCTGAATTAATCTTATTTTTTACAACAATACCAAATTCTTTATATGCAATATTATCTTCAAATTTTAGATAATTATTTTTACCTCTCCTATCCGAGATATTACATAATAGTTCGGTAGCTTTTTTATATGTCATTGAAAATAAATTCAAAGACACTCCATCAATAGTAACCGATATATTTTTATCTTCTTTATTATATAATGTTATTTTTCCTACAAAATCTTCTAAAATTATTTCTTTATCTCCACATTTTATTTTATTATAAGGAAAAATAACGATTTCTTTCTTCTCATTTTCCACTTTTTCAACAATTATTTTAATATTATCATCTTCAAGCATTTGAAAAGTAACTTTTGCTACATTTTTTATTTTATTTCTTTCTGCTTCACTAAGTATTATTCTAATAACACTATCTACATCTATTTGTTCATCTTTTGCATATTTTTCTAGTTTACTATCCCCTTCATTTTTTATAGTATCAAGGTTAATTATAAACTGGTTACTTTTTAATTCCATTATTTAGCACCTCTTTTTCTACGTTTAATCTATATTTAATGCTTTTTCCTGTTCTACATATTTTACATTTTTGACTATTAGGATTATATAATGCACATTCCTTTTGTTCAATATCTATAAATTCTTTTACGTAATTTTCAAATTTTTCTATTGTATCTTCTGAAACTGCATGTCTCATAATGTTAGCTTCTTCTTTTGCACGTTTTTCATCTACTTTTAAAATATCTGATAAAAATGATTCAATAGCAATTTGTGACCTTACAATTTTTTTAGCCACTTCTGTTCCCTTATCTGTAAGTTTAATGCTTTTATATGCTTCGTAACAAATATAACCTTCTTCTTTTAACACTTTTAAAGCTCTATTTACACTTGGTTTTGAATAGCCAAGCTCATTAGCAATATCTGTAACTCTTGCACTATCTGCTTGATTTAAAAGTATATAAATTGTTTTCAAATATTCTTCTAAAGAAGCTGTCATTTTTTTCATTCCTTTCTATATCTAAATTGATACATATAGCATTATACAATAATTATGTTATTTTTTCAAGTTATAAAGGCTTTTAGTTTCTTCTTTTTTTACTTTTTTTTGCATTAAAATGTTGACTTTTTAAGTTTTAAAATGTATACTTATTAATGGTCAAGCAAGATACTTTAGAGTATTTTGCAAATTTTAATTTAAGGAGATGTAAAAGATGAAAAGAACTAAAATTGTTTGTACTATTGGACCAGCTAGTGAAAACAAAGAAGTTTTAACTTCTCTTGTAAAAGCTGGAATGAACGTAATGAGATTAAACTTTTCTCATGGTGATCACGCAGAACACTTTGCCAAAGTAAAAACATTAAGAGAAATTAATGAAGAACTTGGAACAAACACTGCATTCTTACTTGACACTAAAGGACCAGAAATTAGAACAGGATCTTTTGGTAGTGATCAAAACACAAAAATGTCTTTCACTAAAGGAGACAAAATTACTCTAACAACAGAAGAAGTAGAAGGAACTAAAGATTTACTATATGTAAATTATAATAAACTTCCTGAAGATGTAGAAGTTGGTGGACATATATTAATAGATGATGGTTTAGTTGACCTTCTTATTGATGAAATAAACGGAAATGAAATTAAATGTACATTCCAAAACTCTGCTGTATTAAAAGGTAGACGTGGAGTTAACGTACCAGGTGCTAAACTACAACTTAAAGCAATGACTGAAAAAGACAAAGATGATTTAAGATTTGCTGTAGAAAACGATTTTGATTTCGTTGCTGCTTCTTTCATTAGAAAAGCACAAGATGTTATTGATATGAGAGAATTCTTAAATTCTTGTGGAGAAAATCATATTAAAATAATTTCAAAAATTGAAAACCAAGAAGGTTTAGATAATTTTGATGAAATTCTTAAAGTCAGTGATGGTATAATGGTAGCTCGTGGAGATTTAGGAGTTGAAATTCCTGAAGAAAATGTACCAGTAGCTCAAAAAATGATGATTAAAAAGACTATAAAAGCTGGTAAGCCAGTTATAACTGCAACACAAATGCTTGAATCTATGCAAAAAAATCCTAGACCAACAAGAGCTGAAGTTTCTGATGTTGCCAACGCAATTTATGATGGAACTTCTGCAATAATGTTATCTGGAGAAACTGCTGGAGGAGATTATCCTCTAAACTGTGTAGAAACAATGACAAGAATTTCAAATACAGTTGAAAAAGAAATTCATTATTGGAATAGATTTAAAAAATATAATCTAGAAAAAGCTTGTTGGGATGAAGATTGTTGTAAAACAACTGAAAAAGACCTTAAAACAAAAGCAAACTTCTCTGTATGTTGCTCTGCTCTATTCTCAGAAGCAAATGCTGTTGTTGCAGTATCTGAAGATGGTACTACTCCATCAATTCTTTCAAGTTTTAGAATTGGATGCCCAATTTATGTTATAACTCCAAGCAAAGCTACTTATAGACTTGCTGCTGTAGAAAATAACGTAACTCCAGTTTTAGTTGAAGGAGAATCAGATTTCAACACAATTCTTAATAAAGGAATTTCTATGTTAAAAGAAAAAGGATATTTAAAAGATAATGATACAGTAGTTCTAAGTGGTGGATTCTTAAACGGAAAATCACTAGAAGATGAAATCACTGGTAAAATTGTTAGAGTATAAATATACTTTTATACTCCTTAAGATAAGGTAATTTTCTTAAATTACCTTATTTTTTTACATAAGTTCTTGATTATTTGAAAAGATTATGTTAAAATATTTGAGTAATTAACTTATTCGAATAAGAAAAGGGGGCTTGTAAAATGGCAAAATGTGAAATTTGTGATAAAGAAGTAAATTATTCACTACAAGTGAGTCACTCTCACAGAAGAACAGCTAGAACATTTAAACCAAATGTTCAATCAGTAAGAGTAAATGTTAATGGAACACCTAAAAAAATGAATGTTTGTACTAGATGTTTAAGAAGTGGAAAAGTTGAAAGAGCTTAATAATCTTAGTAGTGATATATAGAAACCTGAAATGGTTTCTTTTTTTTTGTCAAAAAAAGATAGTATATTCCTATACTATCTAACTCAATTTCAATTATATTTTAAATATAGATTTTAATATTAGTTTCATTAATTTTCCAGGTGTATATATAACTACTTTCATTATTATTCCTCCTTTTAACAAAACAGCCATGTAATTCCAAACACAGCAACTGCTATTGCACATATTGCTACCCAACCCCAAGAAGGAAGTATTAAACTTACCCCTACTCCTATTCCAAACGAGAATAAAAATAATCCTATAGTTTTTCTAAAGCCACTGGTAAACATTTCACATTCCTCCTCTTTTTGACAAAAATAATAAATTATTGTACAATGACTACTATATATTATGACTAGGAGAAATTATTGTGAGTATGAAATATAAAAAACAAAGTAAAAAACAAGCAGAAGAAATTGTAAAAATATTAATAAAAGAGTATGAGGGCAAAGAAGTAGGTCTACACTTCTCTACTCCATTTGAGCTTGTGGTAGCCTTAATTCTTGCAGCTCAATGTACAGATAAAAGAGTAAATGAAGTTACTCCTATTTTATTTTCTAAATATCCAACAATTGAAGATTTAAAAAATGCAGATATAGAAGATATTAAAAAGATTGTTAAACCTTGTGGTTTTTATAACAATAAAGCTCACTCAATTAAAGAAAGTGCAAGAATAGTAATGGATGATTTCAATGGTAAAGTTCCTTGTGATATAAATGAAGTACAAAAACTCTGTGGCATTGGAAGAAAATCTGCAAATATTGTTATGCTTGAGGGATTTGGTATTTGTGAAGGAATTGCAGTGGACACACATGTTACTAGAATTTCTAGAAAAATTGGATTATCTAATGGAAAAAATCCTGTTGAAATAGAAAATGAACTATTAAAATTACTAGATAAAAAATATTGGGAAGACTTAAATCATGTACTTGTACTTCATGGCCGTGAAATTTGTATAGCAAATAGACCTCAATGTGATAAATGTTCAATTAATCACTTATGTAATAAGAATAATTAGCACAAAAAAATCACCTTTTTAGGTGATTTCTTTGCTTTCTTGGAATTTAGTTATATCTTCTATCTTTAAAGCAAAATATGGATTTTCATTATCTTCTTCTCTTAAAAATAATGCAAAAGTATCATCTACATAAAATATTCTTGGTTCTGGTTCCCTAAAAGTTCCTAAAGCACTTCCTGTAATTCCTGAAAGTATTCCTGCTTCACTTTTTACCTCTCCTCCATTTTCATCCATTTTAAATTTAATTGTCTGTATTGCATTAGTTATTGTTCCTGTTTTTCCTTGAGCAAGTCCAGTTTCACTTGTTCCAAACTCTTTATTTTCTAGCTCCTTATATTCCTTTATTTCATCTATATTTATATATGGAGCTTTAAATTTATCATAATCTTCATTAAAACTCCTATCTCCACGATATTTTGTAGCTTCGTTAATCATATTATTATATATTGTTTGAAAATTATCTCCTTGTGGATTTTTACATAACATTACTACATCATTAGACTTAGTTTCAATTTCAATTGCAAAGTCATTTTTAGATTTATAATACAATACATTAATTTGGTTTCCTAATGTTTCTTCATTTCCTTTTATTCCAAAGTATTCAACATCTTTATATTTTCCAAATTTTCCATTATCTAATTTTTCAAAAGCATGGCGAAATTCAAATTTTCTATAGAGCATTACATATAGAAAATATTCATCATCATAATTTGGATTTTGGTTCCAATCAATGTTATTTAAAATATCACTACCTTGTCCAAATTTTTCATGTATTGCTTTTTCTATTTCTTCTTTTAATTCAATACTTTTCTTTCCATACTTTTTATAATAATATTCATCTGATATCATATCAGAAGTATAACTTTCTTGATTTAAGTTATCAAGCATTTGATTCTTCTCACCAAAATCAATGTCTTTTCCTGCAATTTCATTTTTTAAATCATTCCAAATTAGTTGAAATGCACCACACCAAGCGCTGTCTGAACTAATTTCATCTTGCATAGTAGGTACAATTGCAAGTTTTTCTCCTGTTCCAGAGTTATCTTTTTTGGATTTTGTTAAAATTAAGCCAAATACTACCGCCAAAGAGATAGCTACTACAATTACCAAAACTAATATTAATACTTTAATTTTTTTATTCATATATCATTCACCACTCATTTCACTTTCATATTTTGAATTATATCATATAGTGTTAAAAATTCACAAGAGCAAAAAAAAATTACCTATCTCTAGGTAACTTAATTTGTGGTGCGGGTAAAAGGACTTGAACCTTCACGCCTCTCGGCATCGGCTTCTAAGACCGACGTGTCTGCCAATTCCACCATACCCGCGACTACGCTAATAATAATACCATTTATATGGCATTTTGTCAATACTTTTTTAATCTAAATTTAATCTTTTTTCCAATTTTTTATTCCCCATTATTTTTAAACATATATTCTTTTTTTCATTTACAAACTTTTGTTTTTTTGATATAATTTCAAAGTGTAAAGAAATGAGGTAAATGTATGAATATAACAACAATTTTATGTGCTATTATTCTTGTTTTATTACTAGTAATAATAGTACTTTTAATAGGATTAAAAAATAGAAATGGAAATGATAATTTACGTCAGGAAATTTCTACTATGCTTAAAGAAACACGTGAAGAAATTTACAATACTTTAGGAAGTAAAATTGCTGAAAATGGCAATACACAACAAATGCAATTGACTAATCTTACCAACTTGAATGAACAAAAACTAGATAATACTCGTAAAAATATAGAAGAAAAATTAGAGCTTATACGTAGAACAGTTGAAGATAGACTTTTATATATGCAAAAGGATAATGCAGATAAACTAGAAAAAATGCGTGTAACTGTAGATGAAAAACTACAAGGAACACTAGAACAAAGACTTGGAGAATCATTTAAAGTTGTAAATGATAGACTTGAATCTGTATATAAAGGATTAGGTGAAATGCAAAATCTTGCACAAGGTGTTGGAGACCTTAAAAAAATATTTACAAATGTTAAGGCTCGTGGTACTTGGGGAGAAATTGAGCTTGGAAATATACTAGATGAATACCTTACTGCAGACCAATATTTAAAGAGTGCCAAAACACGTCCTAATGCAACAGAATTTGTTGAATTTGCCATTAAACTTCCAGGGAAAAATACTGATGAAAACGTATTATTACCTGTTGACTCTAAATTTCCTGTTGAAGATTATAAAAGACTTGTTGATAGTGAGGAACTTGGAGACATTGATGCTATAAATGATGCTAGAAAAAGCCTTGAAAATTCTATTAAATTATTTGCAAAAGACATTCATGATAAATATATAGAAACTCCTTATACCACAGATTTTGGTATTATGTTCTTACCTACTGAAAGTCTATATTGTGAAGTAGTAAAAAACACAGCTTTAATAGAAACTTTAGCTCAAAAATACAGAGTTGTTGTATCTGGTCCTAACACTTTTGTTGCCCTACTTAATAGCTTACAAATGGGATTTAGAACTTTAGCTATAGAAAAACGTTCAAGTGAAGTTTGGAAATTACTTGGAGGTGTTAAATCTGAATTTGAAAAATTTGGAGAATTACTAGATAAGACAAATAAAAAACTTCAAGAAATTAGTCATACAATGGAAAAAGCAAGTGCTAAAACACGAACTATTCAAAGAAAATTAAAAAATGTTGAAGCTTTACCTGTTACTAATGAAGATGATTTCTATTCTCTACCTGATGCAATACCAAGTGATGCAATTACTCAGGAAGATTATGAAATATCTGAAGATGATACTGATGAAGAAGAAGAAACATTTCAAGAATAATACTCAACTACTTTGAAAACGGGATAACCTCCCGTTTTCATTGACTTTTTACTACTTTTATGATACAATTTTTTCTGTTAAGTTATAATATATAATATATTTATTTTAGTAAAGTGAGGTAATTTTTTTATGAACAAAGTTAAAGCTATTGTACTTGCTGGGGGAAAAGGTACAAGAATGAAATCTAATCTTCCAAAGGTACTTCATAAAGTTTATGACAGATGTATCATAGATTATGTATGTGATGCGTGTGAAAATGCAAATATAGAAGACACTTATGTTATTGTAGGTCATAAACATGAGGATGTTGAAAAGCACTTAGAAAACAGAGAAAACATACACTGTGTTTTACAAGAACAACAATTAGGTACAGGTCATGCTGTAATGCAAGCTCAAGAATATATTGATGATGATGATTTAGTATTAATTGTTAATGGCGATATGCCTTTAATCTCATCTTACACAATAACATCATTTATATCATTCCTAGAACTTGGTAATTTTGATGGAGCTTTAGTTTCAGCTGTTTTTGAAAAAACTCCAGCTTATGGTAGAATTGTTAGAGATTCTTATGGTAATCTTGAAAAGATAGTTGAACAAAAAGACTGTAACGAAGATGAACTTAATATAAAAGAAGTTAATATAGGATTATACTGTTTTAAAGGTAAATATTTAAAAGAAACATTCTCTAAATTAAATAATAACAACGCACAAAATGAATATTACATTACTGATGTTCCATACTATATAATTGAAAAAGGTGGCAGAATTGGTGTATATGCAATGCAAAATTCAGATGAAGCTCAAGGTGTTAATTCAAGAAATGACTTATCTGTTGTTACAAAAACACTTCTTAGAGATAATCGTATAAAACACATGGATAACGGTGTAACTTTAATAGACCCAGATAATACATACATTTCTTTAGATGTTTCTATAGGAAAAGATACTATTATATATCCAGGAACAAACATACAAGGAGAAACTATAATTGGAGAAAATTGTATTATTGGACCAAATTCTACAATTATTAGCTCTACTATTGGAGATAATACAACTATTGAATCTTCAAAGATAGATAGGTCTTCAATTGGTTCAAATTGTACAGTTGGACCATTCTCAAATGTATTAAAAAATACATATATTAAAGATGATCTTCGTGTACCATCTTTAAAAGATATTAGAAATGACTAGATAGGAGAAAAAAATGAACAATTTAAAAAATGAATATTATTTTAATCATATAGATGAATTTGAATATAGTGAACTTTTTGAAAACACTACTTATCCTTGGGAAGTTTTAGCCAAAGTAAATGACTTTCTTGAAGAAAAGGTTGTTAAACCAGATTTAAAGATAAATAATGCTACTGTTGATGAATTTGTTTCATTTTCTGGTAATTATATAATAGGAGAAGGAACTCATATTCATGCAAATGCTGTAATTCAAGGACCAGTTATAATTGGAAAAAATGTTGAAATTCAATCAGGAGCATTAGTTAGACCTGGTTCAATAATTGGAGATAACTGTGTTGTAGGTCATGCATCAGAAATTAAACATTCTATAATGCAAAATAAATCTAAAGTTGCATCCCTTGCCTTCTTAGGAGATTCAATACTTGGAAAATCTACAAGAATTGGTAGTGGTATAATTTGTGCAAACAGAAGATTTGACCAAAAAGATATTACTGTTAAAAATTCTATGGGAGAAAAAGTTGATGTTGGAACTGACTTCTTTGGAGCTATAATTGGAGATTCCACTAGACTTGGTGCAAATAGCACTACACTTCCTGGCTCTTTTATAGGAGCTTATACATGGATACTTCCAACTGTTCAAGTTAGAGGATTTATTCCTTCAGAAAAGAGAGTATTCCCTACTCAAACTCTTAGAATAGATGAAAATCCAAAAGTTGAATTAAAATAATGTTAAAATCTAATTTAACACATTATTTAATTTTATTATAACGTTTTAAATTATGTAATACACTTTAGTAAAGCTAGAGTGTATTTTTTTCTTTAAATTCAGTTACATTTTGTCAATACACTTGTATATTTTTCTTCTTTATTATATTATAATTTTGAATAAATTTAGGAGGTTTATATGAATTATTTAGATAAGTTTAAAGAAAAATGTAAATTAAGTGATGAATTTATGGAAAAAGTAAACTATCTATTTGAAAAGCTTTTATCATTTGGTTATATTGATAATATGAATGTAAATAAACTTGCTAAAAAATTATATAACAATGTAAATGTCGTTTTTCTAAGTCCAGATAAAGTTCATGATTATAAAACTGGATATTATGATGCAATAAAAAAAGAATTATATATAAAAGATATAAATGACCTAGAAGCATTATTTCTAAGACTTGTATATGCTATTACAACTACTCCAGGAAAAAATAGTTCATATAATGTAGGCTACTCTACTACTTCACTTTCAAAATTAAGCTATAAACAAGAGCACAAACATTTTGGCTTTAATCGTGCAGTAGTATCAAATCTTGTATGTAGACTTCTATATACTGAACCTACTACTTTAAGCATTGTTCCTACTTATAGAACTTATAGCAACGATTTTCTTGGTAATGGTATAGTTACAGACAATAATATTTATTTTCTAGAAGGACAAATACTTAAGCAATTATGCTTCTCTATAGGAATTCAAGAAGAAGATTTATATTATCACCTATTTTTAAATCCAAATTCATATCTTGAAAAAGTACTTGCTAAAGGAAAAATTGAAAATCAAGATATGCTACTCGGTATTTTCGATAACGTTAGTAGAAAATACTCAAACTATAACAAATTATTATATTTGAATATGCAACTAGATGATAATTATCTTCAATCTAAAAAGAAATTACCAAATGAAAAAGCAGATGAAAAAGTAGAAAAAGAAAGAAATACACTACACTATCTAATCTCTAAAGCTATTTTAGAAATTAATCCAAATAGCGAAGAAGATGATATTGAAGATGTTTCTGCAAGTCTTAATGAAACTATTAACTCACTTGAAGAAAGTATTTTAGAAGATGTAACTGTTATTCAAAACATATTAGTTGATACTCTAGTACTTTCAGAAAATAAATATTCACCTATAGATTTTGTAATACGACAAAAACAACTATCTAAATTACTTATATTTGAAAGTGAAAAACTAGAAAATAGTATTTTTAATACAATTTCATACAAAATACTAAATAGTTTTGAAAGTAGTTCTTCTAATTTAATAGAAAAAATGAAATACAGTATAGCTTCTGAAGTATTATCTTCAGATAAATACGTAAAAATATATAACAGTATGGACTTTAATCGTTTAATTGGCTTAGATTTTGAAGAAAACACTGAAATAATGGCTTTATCTGTTGAGGGTACATTCGTATCCTTAATAAAAGTAAAAGACCTTAATTTGCCTTTTAAAGCTCTAATAGATAATACTGAATTAATTAAGATAGATAATCTTAAATTTCTACTTAATAGTCCAATATCTACGAAAAGTACACAAGATATTGAAAAACTTTATACATACATAAAAGAAAACTTTACACAATATAAAAATATTGAAATTGAAAAACTCTATATTACAAATATAGACAACTACACTTTAGTTTTAGTACTTACAACTGATGATTTTCAAATCTTTAATATGGATATAATAGATGACAAAGTAAGTTGCAAAAAAGTAACTCTATCTGAAACATATTCAATATTTAATAAATCAAATGTTTCATATACTAACAAAAAATTTAAAAATCAAAATGAAAAATAAACATATAAAAAAACTAGGAAGTATATATTCTTCCTAGCTATTTTTTTATAATTTTACTTATTGCAAGACCATCTCCAACCATAATCAACTCAGAATTTAGCCTTTCATCCTCTTTCATTATCTCAAGATATTTTCTAAGTCTATTTGTGGCTGTTCTATGTTTATGCTCATTATAATCTGATAAAGTTCTCCCTCTATAAAGCATATTATCTGCTATTATTATTCCACCTACTCTTGTAAGTCTTATCGCTTGTTCTAAATAAACTAAGTATTGACCTTTGGCTGCATCAATAAATACTATATCATATTGCTCAGTATCTGGAATTTCTTTCATATATTCAGTTCCATCAGCAAGTATTACTTCTATTTTGTCATTTAACTCCATTTTAGTAATATTATCTATTGCCTTTTTATACATATTTTCTTTAATTTCAATAGTTTTTATTTTTGCATTATCTCCACTTAAATATTTTGAAAAACATATAGCAGAATATCCAACAGCAGTTCCAACTTCAAGCATTTTATTTGGTTTTTCCTCTTTTAGTATATTCTCTATATATTCTAGAGAATCATCCTCTATTATTGGAACATGATTTTCTAATGCTTCTGTTTTTATTTCGTTTAGAATTTCTTCTTTATTCAATTTACTACTCCATTCTAATTTTCTCAATTAGATTATCTTTAGAGTCTCCGTTATATAATATTCCATGTAATATTTCTAAAGACCTAATTTTGAAATTCTTTTCTTCCATTAAATCTGTAATTGTACCAAGAGTATATATTCCTTCTACAGTCTTAACTGACATAGTATTGAATGCTTCTTCCATTGTGTAACCTTGTCCTATATACATACCAAAAGTATAATTTCTTGATTTTGGGCTCATACAAGTAAGTAGCATATCTCCAAGTCCTGCGTATGTAAATATAGTTTCACCTTTTCCACCAAGTGCTTTAATTGCTGTTTCTAGATCTTTAATTAATGCAACTAAACAACTTGACTTATATGACTCAGGTTGTCCCATTCCATCAAGCATTCCCATAAAAATTGCAAATACATTTTTCATTGAAGATGCAACTTCTATTCCTATAATATCATCCCACTGTGTAACTACAAGACCATCATTTTCAAAAGCCTCTTTTACTATTTTTGTTGCCTCAGGATTAGAACCTGCAACATTAAATCCAGTCTTTGAACCATTTGCTATTTCTATTGCAAATGAAGGTCCTGCTAACATACAAATATTTTTATTTTTTGTAGCTTGATATACTATATCTGACATGAACATATTAGTTCTTGGCTCAATTCCTTTAGATACTACAACTAAGATTTGCTCTTTTTTTGCATGAAAAGATACTTCTTCACTAACTTGTCTAACTGCTCCAGCAGGAACAGCTAAAACAACAATTTTTGCCCCCTCCATACAATGTTGTAGGTCTCTTGTTATTTCAATATCTTCATCTATTTTTACTCCAGGAAGTACTCCAGGATTTTCTCTTTGTGTCATTACAACATCTGCTTCATCTCTAAATTTAGTCCACATTGAAACAGTATTTTCTTTATTTTTATTAAAAACTTTTGAAAGTGCAATAGCATACGCACCAACACCAAGTATGGCTATCTTCATTTAATTATACCTCTCTTTAATTATATTTTTTTGTTATTATCTTTTACATCAACTTTGATGTGAACATCTCTTAACTGTTCATCTGTTACGAAGTTTGGAGCTTGCATTAGAAGGTCTCTTGCTTTACTATTCTTTGGAAAAGCAATAACTTCTCTAATGTTTGTTTCACCAAGTAGTAACATCATCATTCTATCAAGTCCAGGAGCAGCACCTGCATGTGGTGGAGCACCAAACTTAAATGCATTATATAGTGCGCCAAATTTATTTTTAACTGTTTCTTCACTATATCCTGCAATTTCAAATGCTTTAGTCATAATCTTTGTATCATGATTTCTAACAGCACCTGAAGCTAGTTCATACCCATTACATACCATATCATATTGATATGCCAAAATATCTAAAGGATTTTTTGTCTCTAGAGCTTCAAGTCCTCCTTGAGGCATTGAGAATGGATTATGACCAAAGTCTATTTTTCCATCATCTGTTTCTTCATAAAATGGAAAATCTACGATAAAGCAGAATTTATATACACTTTCATCTATAATTCCAAGTCTTCTTCCTAGTTCTTGTCTAACATTTCCTGCATCCTTACAAGCTTTTAGATATTCATCTGCAATAAAGAATATACCATAATTCTCTTTTGCACCTGTAATTGAAAACATTTCTTTTTGAATATCTTCAGATAAATATTTTGCTATTGGTCCTACTACACTACCGTCTTCATTAATTTTAATCCAAGCAAGACCTTTCATATCTAATTCAGATTTTGCAAAATCTGTCATTTCATCAAAAAATCTTCTTGTAACAGTTGAAGAATCAATTGCAATAGCTTTAACTGTTTTATTTTTAAATGCGTTAAATTCTGATTTAGCAAAACATTCACTTACATCATTAATTATTAAAGGATTTCTTAAATCTGGTTTATCTGAACCATATTTATCCATTGCTTCTTTATATGGAATTTGAACAAATGAATCTTGTGAAATTGGTACACGACCATGTGTATTAAATACATGTCTTGTAACTTCTTCAAGAGATTTTAAAACATCTTCTTGTGTAGCAAAAGACATTTCAAAGTCTAATTGATAAAATTCACCTGGACTTCTATCTGCTCTTGGGTCTTCATCTCTAAAGCAAGGTGCTATTTGATAATATTTATCAAAACCTGAAATCATAAGTAATTGTTTAAACTGTTGTGGTGCTTGTGGTAAAGCATAAAACTCACCTGGATGAATTCTTGAAGGAATAATATAATCTCTAGCTCCTTCTGGAGAAGAAGATGTTAGTATTGGTGTTTGAATTTCTATAAATCCCATCTCGTCCATTTTATCTCTAATTGTTTTTAAAACTCTACTTCTAAATACAATTTTTTGATGTATTTCTTCATTTCTCAAATCTAAAAATCTATATTGTAATCTTAAATCTTCTTTTACATCATGTGATTTTTCTACTTCAAAAGGTAAAGGTAAAAGTACATTATTTTGAACTATAATGTTTTTAATATCTACTTCAACTTTACCAGTTGTTAATTTATCATTTATATTTTCTTCTGGACGCATTACAACAGTTCCATCAACTGTTATAGCTGATTCAATATTAATATTTTTTATTTGTTCTAATAATTCTGGATTTTCTGTAGTAAGTTGTGTAATACCATAATGATCTCTTAAATCTATAAATACACATCCTCCTAAATCTCTTATATTTTTAACGAAACCAGAAAGTCTCACTTCTTTTCCTGCATCTTTTTCTCTTAATTCTTCACATGTATGTGTTCTATATTCACTCATTTTATTTCTCTCCTTCTATTAATATAAACAATTTCCTGGAGTTCTTGGGAATGGAATAACATCACGAATATTTGACATACCTGTCATATACATAACAAGTCTTTCAAATCCAAGTCCAAATCCAGAATGTATAACTGTACCATATCTACGTGTATCTAAATACCATGAATAATCTTCTTCTTTAAGTCCTAATTCATTCATCCTATTTAATAATTTATCTAGATTTTCTTCTCTTTGAGAACCACCTATTATTTCTCCAATACCTGGTACTAACATATCTACAGCTCTAACTGTTTTTCCATCATCATTTAATTTCATATAGAATGCTTTTATATCTTTAGGATAATCTGTTACAAAAACAGGTTTTTTAAATATTTGTTCAGTTAAATATCTTTCATGTTCAGTTTGTAAATCTGTTCCCCATTCTACCTTATATTCAAATTTATCATTATGTTCTTTTAATAGTTCAACTGCATCTGTATAAGTAATCTTTTCAAAATCTGAATTATATATATGATTTAATCTTTCAACTAAACCTTTATCAAAAAATTGATTAAAGAATTCTATTTCTTCTTTACAACAATCTAATACTTTTCTAATTACGAATTTAATCATAGTCTCAGCAACTTCCATATCGCCTTCTAAGTCACAAAAGGCCATCTCAGGTTCAACCATCCAAAATTCTGATGCATGACGAGCAGTATGTGAATCTTCAGCTCTAAATGTTGGTCCAAATGTATAAACATTTGAAAAAGCCATTGCCATTGCCTCAGCAGATAACTGTCCTGATACTGTCAAAGATGTCTTTTTTCCAAAGAAATCTTGTGAAGGGTCAGTATTTTTTGTATCCTCAAGTGTTGTTACTCTAAACATTTCTCCTGCACCTTCGCAATCTGAAGAAGTAATGATTGGAGTATTAACATATACAAATTCGTTATTATGGAAGAATTCGTGTATTGCTTGAGCTATTACACTTCTTACTTTAAATACAGCTAAAAATGTATTTGTACGTGGTCTTAAATGTGCAATATCTCTTAAATATTCCATAGAATGTCTTTTATTTTGTAATGGATAATCTGGAGAAGAAACACCAGATATCTCAATATTATTTGCAACAATTTCAAATGGTTGTTTTGCACCTTCAGTTACTTTAATTTTTCCGTCTACTATAACACTTGAACCTATATTTAAAGCTACTATATCATCATAATTTGGTAAATCTGCCTCTAGTACTATCTGAGTTGATTTAAAGTAACTACCATCATTTAATTCAATAAATGCTATGTTTTTTGAATTTCTTAAATTTCTTATCCATCCTGCAACTATAACATTTCGTCCGTCCATTTTACTATATCCTTCGTTTATTTTAGATAATTTTACTCTATTTTTTAGAATACTCATAATCTACCACCCTTTTTTATATAATTAACACCTGAAATTATAACATAAAAAAGACATATATGCAATTAATTAATGGAGTTTAAGGCAATTTTCAAGTCAAAATTTTTGATAAAAAAAATACCTCTAAAACATTTCTGTTTTAAAGGTATCTTTCATTTGATTATGAATTTTTAAATATATCTAATATCATGGCTGCATCTGTAGAATTTAAAACTCCATTATTATCCATATCTCCTCTTAGATAATCTGTTTCAACTGCATTATCGTTTTTGTATAAATCTAGTACAATAGCTGCATCTGTAGAATTTATAAATCCATCAACGTTCATATCACCTTTTCTATTTTCTTCAGAAAATTTATTTACATAAGTTGATTTAGAAGTATCTAGTACAATTTCAAATACTTTTGAACCTATTCTCTTACCTTCTTCATTTATTCTTGCTAGGTAATATGTACCTGTTGGCATTTTTTCTATATAAATCTTTCCTTCAGTTCCTGTATTAAATTTAGTTTGAGTTCCATCCATGTAATATACTGGTGTAGTACATTCTTCATCATGGAATAAACCGTAACTAGTATTTTTAACACCAGATTGTGCTGCTATTTTCTCAAGAGTTGTAGTATCAGTTTCTAAGTTTAAATTATTAGCATTATATACATCTTGTGGATATAATAATAATTCAAGTGAAACTATTCCTGTAGTGTTATTGATTTTTCCTCCATTTATTTTAATTTCATAATCTCTATCTTCTGTTGTTGTAAATTCAATAGTAAATGGATATAAATCTTTTGCAATCTCATAAGGATTTGTTGTTTTTAATTCTTTCATGTAGTACTTACCTGCTGGTAAATCTACTGAATTTTTAATTACATGATTTGGTTGTGTATCTATAACTTCAATTAATTCATCTTTTGCAACAGTATTAATTCCTCTGTAGTTTTTAATTGGCTCTGCTGTGTAAATTCCAAATACTGAATGCCAGTTATCTGTTATAAATACTTCATCATAAATTCTATCAAATAATTTTTCAAAAACTATATTTTCATGTTGTTTTTTAGTTTCATATTTTAGAGATATTTGTTGAACTTTTACATCTTGAGTTGTGTAACCAATATCTAAATCTCTTGGAGTAGTATCTAATACAAATCCATTTGGAACTTTAGTTTGTACTACTTGATATTTTCCAAGATATAATTCACTTGTTGAAGCTACACCACTTTCATCTGTTACAACATGTTCAACTAAATCTCCTGCATGATATTTAACAGTACCATATTGAGTAACAATATCTTCTTTAGCTAATACATCAAATTCTGCTCCAAGTAATCCTCTATCTTGATATTCTGGAGTATTTACATTTCCATACTCACCAGGAACAGTTGCTACGTTAGTAAATTGACTTGCAATATCTGTTATGTCAATAACTGCTTTTTGTGGTAAGTTAGTAACAGTAATTGAATGTGGATATACTGTAATTGGAAGTCCTTCAAATACTTCTTCATGTTTGTGTAATACAGTTTCCTCATCACCATGACTTGCTATAACTTCACTATATTTATTAACTCCAACTGTTAATTCATATCCTGCAGCTCCCTCAACCATATTTTCATCTAAATAGTATCCATAAGGAGCTTTAGTTTCATATATAACATAAGTTCCAGCTTCTAAAAAGCCTTTTATAGTAAAGTATCCTTCGTTATTTACAGTAAATTCATCTGTATATTCACCAGAACCATATACTCTTTCAGAGTAAAATCTTTGATTTGAAACATCCCAAATTTTGAATTTAGCTCCTCCAAGTACATCACCAGATTCAACGTCTGTTTTATTTACTGTAAGTCTCATTCTTACAAATTCTTCATCTAGTATATATCTAGAAAGTTGGTCTTGTTCTCTAATTTCAGCTATTTGTTTCTTAATATAAATATTTTCACCATAATCACTTATTACTTCCTCAGATATTGTGTAAACACCATAAGGAATTGTATATGGATAACAAGTGTCTGCACAATGAGTTTCTGTTGAGCTAAAGTGTTTATCATCTATTGTATCAACAAATTCAGCATATCCAATATCATCTATTATTGCATCATAATATACATCTGGATTGCTATTTAATGATAATCTTACCTTTGCTCCAATAGCAGGTACTTTTTCATCTGTTTCTTGATTATTACTAAATTTAGATACTCTTATTAATCCTTCTTTAACTTTATCTTTTGAAGTTGTAGAAAGTGATTTATATTCTGTAGTTTGTTGTGCTGGATCTTGTGATACAACATAGAAACTACCATCTATTAAATATCCTGTTGGTGCTTTAGTTTGTTTTACCCAGTATGTACCAGTTAAGTACCAGTTACTAGTTGCAGACCAAGTACCATCTTCATTTTTAGCAATTGTTAATGTTTCAATTTCATTTGTTAATTCTGGGTCAGAATATAATGTATACTCTGCTCCAGCTAGAGTTGCATCACCTTGAGTTTTAATTCCAGTTTCATTATCCTCAAGATAAATTGTTATGTTCATTTTCTTTGCAACATCTGTTATATCATTAAATTTATATGACTCTCTTTCAGATTTATCTAGTTCAACAAATTGACTAAATTCATTTGTTCTTTCTCCACCATCAACAGAGAACTCTCCATTGTATGCTAAATCTGGAACGAAAGTTTCTTTAATTGTATATGTACCATATACTACATCTTTTATTACACATTTTCCTTCTTCATCTGTTTGATTTGAAACAAAATATGTTTCTTCATTTGAATCAAGTGTTGCTGTAAATACAGCTCCCCAAATTGGTTGTTTTTCAGATGTGAAAGTTGCATCTAAATATTTTGTTATATCTATATCATTTCTCTTTACATAGTCTTTAGAAGTGATTGAATGTCTTGAATATTCTTCTTCTTGATCTTCAGGAACTTGTGTTACTGTATATACTTGTGGATCTAATAAATATCCTGTTGGAGCTTTTGTTTGTTTTACATAGTATGTTCCAACTAAATACCATCCTGAAGTTGCTTGATATACATCATCTATCTTTTTAATTGTTAGAGTTTCAATAGCTTCTTCTGCATCACAAGCTACATCACTATAAATTGTGTATTCTGCATTTTCTAGTTCAGCATCACCTTGTGTTGTATTACCAGTTTCTGCATCTTGTAGAAATACAGTTATATTCATTTTCTTTGGAACATCATTTACATCTTCAAATTTGTAATTTTCAGCTTCTGAAGTGTCTTTTTCTACAAATTGAGTAAATGTTGTTGTTCTTGGTCCCTCATCAACATAAAATTCTCCATTATATGCTACAGGAGGAACTGTTGTTTCTCTTATTGTATAAGTACCATAAGGAAGATTTCTAATAATACATTTTCCTTCGCTATCAGTTTCTGATGAAATTCCATAAGTATTTGTATTTGATCTTAATGTAGCAGTAAATACAGCTCCACTAACTGGTTGTTTTGGAGTAGAAACTGTTTCATCTACATATTTAGTTATTTCAATATTATTTCTCTTTACGTAATCTCTAGAAGTTATATTATGTGAAGATTTTTCTTCAGCTTGGTCTTCTGGATTTTGGCTTACAGTATAAACTTGTTCATCAAGTAGGTATCCTGTTGGAGCTTTTGTTTGTTTAATATAATATGTTCCAACTAAATACCATCCTGTTGTTGCACTATATCCACCATCTGAATTTTTTTGTATTGTTATTGTTTCAACAACATTTTTACATTCTTCATCTGAATATATTGTATATTGTGCACCTTCAAGAACTGCATCACCTTGTGTTTTAATTCCTGTTTCTGCATCTAAAAGATATACAGTAACATTCATTTTCTTTGCAACATTTACGATATCATCATAAGTGTATGGTCCCCTTTTACTTGCATCTTCTTGAATGAATACACTAAACTTTTTAAGTCTTGCAACTGATGAACCCATCATAAATTGACCGTCATAAGCAAGAGCTGGATAACTTTGTTCAACAATTGTATATGTACCATAAGGTAAATCTTTTATTGTTGCTCTACCAGAAGCATCTGTTATTGCACTATAAGATTTTGTTATATCTGAATCTAAAGTTGCAGTAAACATTACTCCTTCAAGTTCTTTCTTTAAAACTGAATCAGTTTTTTCTAAGTATTTTGTTAATTCTATAGAGTTTGTAATAATTGTATCATTTGTATTTGATGTTAAAGTAGTTAATATTGAAGTAAGATTTGCAACGTCAAGTGTTACATGATTTACTTGTTCATTTAGATTATATCCTGCAGGTGCTGTAATTTCTTTTATGTAATAATCTTCATTATATGCATACTCTCCGTTTTCAACTCTAGAAATATCTACTTCACTTTCAGATACTCCTGTTCCTTGTTCATTTAAAGTAACAGTTGTAACAAGATTTCTACATTCAGCATCTGTATATACTCCATATACTGCATCTTTAAATGTAGCATCACCTTGTGTTTTATTTACAGTTTTTGCATCTGTTTTATTTACTATAAAGTTAACTCTTCTTGAACTACATACTACTTTTATTTCATGGTCTGCTGAAACATCTTTAAATGTATATGTGTTTGTTCCAAGTACATTGTATGAAGCTAAATCTTGTTCTACTCCATCAACTATAATTGCTGTAATATAATATCCTATAGCCGGTGTGAATGTAACAGATTGTGAACTTCCAGCAGGTTGTTTTAATCTAGTTTCTGTTATTGTACCATTTTGAATACTTGTAACGATATCAAAAGTGCAATTTACATTTGCAACATTAGATTTTACAGTTTCTGTTCTTGCATGATACATAGAATCTTGAGATCTCATTGTAATTTCAGCTGTGTTTGGTATAACACATTTTAATTTTTCTATCCAAGGACTCATGTTATATGCTTTTTTCTTTTGCACATCTATTTCAAAATGTAATGTATTGTTATAGAAAGCTGAAACAGAAATTGCATTAGCTGTTGCAGTTGCTGTTATGTTATTTCCTTCTATTTGTACATTAAACCAATTTGTTCTATCAATACCATTTACATCTTTTACTTTTACTGTTTTTATATCAAAGCATTCTGCAATTTGGTCACTAAATACATAATTATTGTAGTAAAAATCTGAATATTCATAAGGAATATCTTGAGTTACAGTATACTTTACAGAATCTGTACCACTAATTTCTGAAACACTAGCCTCTTTTTGTGGTGTTGGAAATACAAATGGAACTAATGACTTAGGAGTCATCTGCCAATGATATACTTTTTTAGATGAACCTACTTGTTGCATTACATCTCTGTATGTTGTATCTCCATAAATATCTTGTAATCTGTGATACTTAAATTCAAAGAAACTTCCATTAAATGCACCAGTTGCCCAGTGAGTTTTTTCAGTTTCAGTTGATGTATCACCTACTTGAGCATAAGCTGTTAAATTATCGTAAAGTAAGTGTGAACCAGATTCTAAGTAAAGATAATCAAAACCAGTAAATGGAGATAATACTTCACCATCTTGAACATCTTCAAATGTTTCGTATCCTCTTACTAGAATTGGTGTATCTGTTCCACTAACGAAAAATTCGCATCTAAATCTTGCTTCACAAACAGCAGGTTCTGATGTTATATATCCACCAATTTCATCTTTTGCAAAATATACTGTTGGATATGAACCAGCTCCAGTGTTTGGTCTTTGTAAATACTTCCAATCTCTTAATGTTATTTTTATGTCTACATTTTGACCTTTGTATGTTCCTACGTTATTATACCTAACCCAGATTTGATTTTTTTGAGTATCTGTTGTTAATCTTGCTGAATAATAATTATTCAAATTTACACCTGAGTCATTTCTAGCATCTGCAGTGTTATTTGTCATTGTGCTAGAAACTTGAGTAGTTGTTTTTCCATCAATAAATCCAAATGTAAACGAATAATCTGTGCTAAGCATTGTGTTGCTTGCAACCTTGCCTATACTAGCTGCTTTAACAGAAGTTGTTAAGCAACCAATCCCCAAAAATAGCACAAGCATTGCTAACAAAAGTTTTACTTTTTGTCTCTTCATATATTTCACCTCTATCATTTACTTTTATTATCTTTTAAACAGATAAAATATTCAATATTTTTTTTGAATTTTACTTTTCTTAGATTAAAAGATATTTTATTTACATTTTTTTGTCATTATTTTGAAATAAACATAAAAAAAGCCCTTAATATAGGGTAAAACTAGTTTTATTCATAAATTAACACAAAAAAAGAGAAGATGAAAAAATCACCTTCTCAATTTTAAACTATTTTCTGATATTTAATTTTGAAATGATATCTCTGTATCTTTCAACATCTTTCGATTCAAGATATCTTAAAAGTCTTTTTCTTTTTCCAACCATAATTAAAAGACCACGTCTAGAATGATTATCTTTTTTGTGAACTTTTAAATGCTCTGTAAGTTCATTAATTCTTTCTGTTAGAAGTGCAATTTGTACTTCTGCAGAACCAGTATCATTTTCCTTAGTAGCATAAGTTGTTAAAATTTCAGCTTTTCTTTCTTTAGTCATTGATAGTTCCTCCTTCTTTACTTGCCTAAAACTAAGATATACGAGGTTTTTAATGTAATATCTGAGTTATAGGTGTTATATAATAAATTACATTTCGTAATCTATTTTCAAAATTATAATTGATTTAAGTATATTCTTGGGTTAACAGAAACACCATTTACTCTTGTTTCAAAGTGTAAGTGAGGTCCTGATGAGTTACCTGTAGAACCACTTAAAGCTATTTGTTGACCAGCACTAACATATTGTCCTGCTGATACAAGTAATGAACTGTTATGTCCATAAAATGTTACTAAACCATTTCCATGGTCAATTTTTACACAATATCCAAGACCATAAGGGTCCCAACCAGAAAATACTACTGTACCATCCATAAATGCATAAACTGGTGTTCCGTAATGAGCTGTAAGGTCAATACCTGAGTGTCCAAAATACTCACCATATTCACAGTTTACACCACCATAAACAGAAGATGGCCATACCATTCTACCACTTACTGCTGGTATAACTGGACCAGTATATACTGTTGTAGGATATGATGGTTGATAAGTTTGTACAGGTGCTGCTGGAATTTCAACAGGTTTATTTCTATCAACAATATCTGCAAGAATTGTATCAGCTCTATCTGTTGAAGTTATATTTTCTAGTTCAGATACTTTTTGTAATCTAATATTAGTGTCTATATCTGAAACTTCTGCTTTAAGTTTTTCAACATAATCTTCAGCTTGGTCTTCTGCTGTAAATGTCATTTCTTGTTCTCCATTTACAAGAAGGTCATATACTGTATATTCTGTTTTAATTTCTGCTCTTAGATTTGTATATACATTTTGTTGTTTTAGAAGTGAATCTCTTATGTAACATGCTTCAAATGTTGGTTCACTCTCTAAATAAACTTTAACATTTTCATCAATATTTTTCTTTTCAGTCACTAAATCATTATAAATTTCATCGAACTGTTGCTCGTCTGAAAAATAACCAATAAAATCTCCATTTATATATGCTTTAACAACTGGTTTATATGTATTTAGTATTGTTACATATACTGCTGTAAATAAAAGTCCAACAGATAGTACTGTAAACAATACAAATCTTAGTGTACTGAGCACACTTTTCTTTCCCATAATTAAATTTTGCACCTTCCTTTTTTTAGGCAACACACTATTATTATAGCACCAATGCCTGTTTTTGTCAAATTTGCATTATTTTTATTAGTTCCAGAAGCACAATAATTCTAACATACTAGTTGCGTAATGTCAAGTAATTTTTTCTTTGCCTTTAGTTTAATTTAAGTTACTATTTTATTACATTATATTTTTTTATTGACTTTTTAATGAATAATTATATTGTACTTTTACTATTCTTATAGTATAATGTTGGTATTGAACATTGAAATTCAACAAGCTAAAAGGAGGGATATTTATGCTACCTATGTGGGTATTATGGCTTATTGCAAGTGGAGTATTTTTCTTAGGCGAAATATTTACTGTGTCATTCTTATTATTTTGGCCAGGTGTAGGTGCTTTTCTTGCATTTTTAATCAGTCTAGTGATGCCTGAAAATCTTGTTGCTCAAGTCCTTGTTTTTGTAATTTCTACAGTAATAATGATAGTATTTACAAAGCCACTAGTAAAGAAATTCTTCAAAAACAAAGATGATACTTCTATGAATAATAGCGCTGTTTTAGGTAAAAAAGGAATTGTTGTAAAACCTATAACTGATGATAGTCCTGTAGGCCAAGTAAAAGTTAATGGAGAACTTTGGTCTGCAATAAAATCTGACCAAGACAAATCTATAAAAGAAGGCGAAAGTGTTATTATTGAAAAAATTGATGGTGTTAAACTTTTAGTAAGAAAACCATAAAAATAATAAGGAGGAATTATATATGGGTATTGTTGTTATTTTAGTTTTAGTTCTTGTATTTTGCTTAGTTGTTGCTGCTGCTTCTATTAAAGTAGTAAAGCAATCTGAAGTTAAAGTAATTGAACGTTTTGGAAGATATAACTTTACTGCTGAAGCTGGTCTTAATATCTTATTACCATTTGTAGATAAAGTTAGAGCTGTTGTTAGCTTAAAACAACAAACTATGGACGTTACACCTCAAAGTGTTATAACTAAGGATAACGTTACTATCACTATTGATACAGTTGTGTTCTATCAAATTATGGACCCTGTAAAAGCTGTATATGAAATTGAAAGTTTACAAAAAGGTATTGCATACATAGCAATTACAACTATTCGTGATATCGTTGGTAAAATGGATCTTGACTCTACATTCTCTTCTAGAGATGCTATCAACACTCAACTTAGAGATGTTCTTGATGAAGCAACAGATAAATGGGGATGTAAAGTAGATAGAGTTGAAATTAAAGACATTAAACCACCTGCAGATATTAGAGATGCGATGGAAAAACAAATGAACGCAGAAAGAAATAAAAGAGCTATTATTCTTGAAGCTGAAGGTAAACGTCAAGCAGATGTTACACTTGCTGAAGGTAATAAACAAGCTACAATCCTTAATGCAGAAGCTGAAAGAGAATCAAGTATTAGACGTGCTCAAGGTTTAAGAGAATCTAAAATTCTTGAAGCTGAAGGTAATGCAGAAGCAATCAAAAAAGTTGCAGAAGCAAAAGCTGAAGAAATCAAAATGGTTTATGGAGCAATTATGGATTCAAAACCAGATGATAAACTTGTTGCAATAAAATCACTTGAAGCATTAAAAGATGTTTCAAATGGTACAGCAAACAAAGTATTTATTCCATTTGATGCAACAAAAGCTCTTGGTACTATCGGTGCTATAGGGGAAGTTGCAAAGAAATAATAACTAAATAAAAACAGAGATAGGATTTCATACTTTCCTATCTCTATTTTTTTATTTAACTTTAACGTTCTCTTTTCCAAAAGCAAGTTCTAACTTTTCAATAACTATATTACTACCGTTCAAGAAATCTTTGCTTCCAAGAAGTCTCATTTTATTTGTTCCATCATAAAAAATATATACTGGAATATTTCCTGGTTGCTCTTTAGCTAAATCTTTGATATATCCTATTACTCTATCTTCCAAATCTAACTTATCCTTTGGTATTCTAACATATATTTTCTTTTGTGGAATTTTATTGTTTTCTTCATTTACGTTGTTATCTTTTTCTAATAATTGAATTGTAGATACGAGAATTTTTGTAGTTTCTTCTTCTTTTACACTTACTCTCCCCTCTACTTTTACAATACTATCATCCTTTAGAATTGTTCCATATCTATCAAAAACATTTGAAAATAATACAAGTTCAACTTCTCCGTATAAATCTTCAAGTCCTGCAAACATCATATTTTTTCCAGACTTTGTAGTTAATACCTTTCCTCTTTTAAATATGCCACAAATAGAAACATTCTTTCCATCATAATCTATAATATCTTCATTATCTTCTTCATTTTCATCATCTAATTCTTGCATATTCAAATCTAAAGTGGTTACATTTGAATTTTTTTCTATAATCGCTTTATATTCATCAAGAGGATGACCTGTAAGATACATTCCAAGCATTTCTTTTTCCATATCTAAAAGTTCTCTTTGTGTCGGAACTCTCTCACTTTTTTCTATTTGAATACTATCATCATTTCCTGCAATTTCTCCAAAAAAGTTTATTTGATTAATATAATTATTTTTTCTTGTATGAATTACACCATCTATTATTTTTTCGAAATTATCTAATAAATCAAAACGTGTATATTCTTTTTCAATTTCATCAAAACAACCTGCCTTAATCAAACTTTCTACACACTTTTTATTTACTGTATCTGATGATTGTCTTTCACAAAAATCTATAAAACTAGTATATTTTCCGTTTTTCTCTCTTTCCTTTATTACGTCTTCTACTGCTGTTTCACCAACATTTTTAATTGAACTCATTGCAAATCTAATATTATTATCTACTACTGTAAATTTAGAGAAGCTTTCGTTTATATCTGGTCTTAATACATCTATTCCTAATTCTCTACATTCATTTACATATATAGGTATTTTATTTTGATTTCCAATAAAAGAGTTCATATATGCTGCCATAAACTCTTGTGGATAATGACATTTCAAATATGCTGTTTGGTATGCTACAACGGCATACGCTGCTGCATGAGATTTGTTAAAAGCATATTTTGCAAACTCTGCCATTTCATCAAAAATTTTATTGGCAGACACTTCATCTATTCCGTTATTTTTTGCACCTTCAACGAAGCTAACACGTTCTTTGTTCATAACTTCTATTTTCTTTTTTCCCATAGCACGTCTAACAATATCTGCGTGTCCTAAACTATACCCTGCTAAATCTCTAAATATTTGCATTACTTGTTCTTGATATACCATACAACCATAAGTTGGCTTCAAAATCTCTTTTAAAGATTCATGAGTATATTCTATATTCTCTCTGTTATTTTTATTTCTTATATATCTTGGAATTTGATCCATTGGCCCAGGCCTATATAATGAAATCATAACTATAATATCTTCTATAGAATCTGGCTCCATTTTCATCATTACTTTTCTAAAACCATTACTTTCCATTTGGAATACTCCAAGAGTTTTTCCTTGAGATAGCATTTTATATGTTTCTTTATCATCAAAATTGCCAAAATCTACTTCAATATTTCTTCTTTTCTTAATTAACTTTTTAGTATCATCTATTACAGTCAATGTTCTAAGTCCTAAAAAGTCCATTTTTAAAAGTCCTAGTTCTTCCAAAGTAGTCATAGTAAATTGAGTAGATATCTGACCATCATTTTCATATAGTGGAACGTAACTAACAACAGGTTCTTTGGTAATTACTACACCGCAAGCATGAGTTGAGGCCTGTCTATTTAATCCTTCAATTTTTTTAGAAATATCTATCACTCTTTTAGTTTCCATATCTTCGTTATACAATTTTCTAAGTTCACTATTTTGAGATAAGGCTTCATCTATAGTTATTTTCATACTATGTGGTATCATCTTTGCAATCATATCCGCCTTTTGATATGGCACATCTAAAACTCTTGCTACATCTCTAATTGCTGCCCTTGCTGCCATTGTTCCAAAAGTTATAATTTGTGCAACATGGTCCTTACCATATTTTCTTTCCACGTAGTCTATTACTTCTTGACGTCTTTCATAACAAAAATCCACATCAAAATCTGGCATACTTACACGTTCTGGATTTAAAAAACGTTCAAATATTAAATTAAATTTTAAAGGGTCAATATCTGTTATTCCAATTAAATATGCTGCAATAGAACCTGCACCACTTCCACGACCTGGTCCAACGGGAATTCCTTGAGATTTAGCATAATTAATAAAATCTTGTACTATTAAAAAATAGTCTATATACCCCATTTTATCTATTACACTTATCTCATAATCTAATCTTTCTTTTACCTTTTCATATTCTTCCTCTTTGTATTTCTTAGGTATTGCCTCATAACATTTATTTTTAAAATACTCTAAATGTGAAATATTATCTTCTATCTTAAATTCAGGAAGAATAGTATGACCAAATTCAATCTCCACATCACACATATTTGCTATTTTTACTGTGTTTTCTACTGCTTCGGGAACATTTTTAAAAGCTTCCCTCATTTCATCTGGAGATTTAAAATAAAACTCATTTGTTTTAAAACTTAACCTATCTTCATCATTTAATGTTTTTCTTGTTTGAATACATAATAGCACTTCATGAAAATCATAATCTTCTTTGTTTAAATAATGACAATCATTAGTTGCTACAAGTTGTAAACCATATTCTTTTGAAAACTCAATTAACTTTTGATTCACTAGTATTTGTTCACGTAATTTATTATCTTGAATTTCTAAAAAGTACCTATCTTTACCAAAGATATTCATATATCTTTCTAACATTTCTTTTGCACCAGTAACATCTCCATTAACTATTTTTCGAGATAAGCTTCCAGCTAGGCACGCAGACAAGCATATTAGCCCCTCATTGTATTTTTCTATTAATTCAATATCTATTCTAGGTTTATAATAAAACCCCTCTGTATAGCTCAATGAGGATAATTTAACAAGGTTTTTATATCCCACATTATTCATAGCAAGAAGAATTAAGTGATTTGGTTCACTATCAAGTTTTCCTTGTTTTTCAAATCTACTTCTTGGTGCAACGTAAAATTCACAACCAATAATTGGTTTTATTCCATTTTTTTTGCACTCTTTATATAATTCTATAACACCAAACATATTGCCATGGTCAGTAATAGCAACAGCTGGCATATTATATTCTTTTGCTTTCTTAACTAATTCATCAATTCTTATTGCACCATCAAGTAAGCTATACTGTGTATGCAAATGTAAATGAACAAAACTCACGTCTATCACCTATGTGTATTATATCAAAATTTGACTTTCTTGTATATAGACAATACTAGAAAAAAAGGTCAAAAAAAAGAGTACTAAGTAAGTACTCCCTTTTAGATTATTAGTTTTTTTCTATTTTAGTTACAATAACAGTTGCATCATCGTCAAGTTCCAAACCATTATTTAGATGTAATACCTCTTTTATCTCTTGTGCAATTACCTTAGCTGTTTTTGTTGTATCACAAGTAGCTAAGTAATTTCTAAGATAATTACTATTTGGATCCATATTATCTGGTAAAAATCCATCTGTTATCTGTACTATAAAATCTCCTTCATTTAATTGCTTTACGATAGGAACATATTCCACATTTTCCACAATTCCAATAGGAATTGTAGTAGGGCTTATGATAACCACTTTTCCCTTTTCAATTAAATATGTTGGTGCAGCACCTAATTTTATAAAATAGCACATTGCATCTTTTTGATTTACTATAAGTGCATCTAATGTAGCATAAGCTTCATCTTCACCTTTTAATTTTATTATACTATTTACTATCTCTATTGCTTTATCTTCTGTAAAACCACCGCTTAGTAATCTTTCTAGCATATTAACTGTTGTTTGTGAACTTTTTTGAGCACTCTCACCAGAACCTACTCCATCACTAAGTACACATAATTGTCGTAAATCTTGAAGCTCCATTTTTAAATATGAATCTCCTGAAACTGTTTCTCCAAATTTAGTTTCTGACACCACCTCAGATTTTATGCTAAACTTAGGTGTAGAAACAATTTTAACTTTTGACCTCTCTGTTTTAGATATATTAAGCAATAATTTTATTGTCATACTTTGCTCTAATATATTACTTGAAAGTTCTACTATTTGCTTCTTTTGTCTATCTATATCTGTTAGTATATCTGTAACAAACGTATACTCTATAATGTCATTATCTCTTTCAAATTCATCTTCATATACATTATATCCATAAAACTTCAACTCATCTCTTAATTTCTTTTGAGCATCATCTTTTACAATACTACCCTCTTTTATATCATCTGCAATGTTATTTAATAGCTTTGATACTTCTTTGTACTGATGAGCAACTTTTTCTGTGTTTTCTAATTCTCGTTGCTTTAAAACACGCATAAGTTTCATACTATTATATATGTCATAAAGATTATCTATAATAATTTTTGCCTCTTTACAATTAAATTTAAGCATTTCAGGCTCTATTCTTTCACAATTTTCAAGCTTTTGTGCAAGAAAAGCAGCTGTTTCATCTAAATTATCTTTATCTATACATTCATCTATATCTCTACATGCAAAACAAGTATTATTTGCATAACTCAACAAATATTTTTTAATTACTTGTGTTGTTTCTTCTTCATCTTCCTTTGTTGGAATAAGTGTTATATCTGCAAGTGATTCGAATACCTCAGAAACAGCACCAATCTTTTCTTTCGCTTCTCTAGTTGGATTTAATAAATTATTTTTAATAGCTTCTAGTCCTCTACCAAGGTCAAATAGATTATCTAGTTTTCTTTCTACTTGTTTTGGCATAAAGAATAATATTACAGAAGCAACTAGCACTTCACATCCTACAATACTCATTTGTGAAGTTCCATTAGAGTAGTATGAAAGATATAAATTGCCTGCTACAAATGCTATAATTACAGGGATTTTTCCAAACCTTCTTAATAATCCTGAGATGAAACCTGTAAATGCTATAGCTACAACAAAAGTCATAGAAACATCACATAAGCATGTATAACTAAGTCCTACTATAAGTCCTGCACATCCTCCAAGAAATGGTCCATTTCCCCAACCATATATTAGGATAAGGATTAAAGCGAGAATTTCTACCACATTAAATCCCATAAAAGATACACTACCAAATATAGAAGTTAGCATTGCTAGTGTTGTTACCATCATTATGCTTTCCTCTTTGGTATATGCAAATCCATCTTTTAAGTTAAGTATTACATTCATTCCTGTTACAGTAACAAGATAAATAATTCCAGATATAACAATAGTAGATAAAACAGTAAATAGTGATGTAAATAATTCTCCTGTTATAAATGCTGAAACTACTTGCAGTATTGTCATAGAAACTAAAAACTTAATAAATATTGAATATTTTTTATTAATACCTTCTATGTTTACTACAGCAGTTATTAAATTGTATAGTAGGAAAAATGCAACAAGTGTTAATAAAGTAGATGAATAACCACCTATGGCAAGTCCTATAACAGAACTAATTAACACAAGTATTAAAGGCACATCAAATGCACTTGCTACCGCAAGTAAAACATAATTAAATGGTCTAAACTCACCCACAAGTATCTTAGTAGAAAGTAAAAACGCAAATAACATAAATGTTAAATTTTTAAAACTAAAGATTTTCCTCATTGTACTAAATATTGAATCAAGCTTGTTGTCAATATCATTATCCAAGTACTTATTATATAACATATTTTACACCTCTTATATTTCTTTATATTCTACTGTATATTCTACTATATCAACTAACAATAATTTGTCAAAAAATAAATCATCAATAAATATTTTAAAAGTTCTATATAAGAAAAATAGTCAAATGGAAATTTGGCTATTTTTACATAAGAATTATTTAACTTTCTTTGGTCTACCTACTCTTCTTTTAGGCTTCTCCTCCTTGTTCTCTTTTCTAGGTCTACCTGCCTTTCTCTTTGTTTTCTCTTCTTCTGCCTCTTCTTTTTCCTCTTCTATTTCTATATCACTTTCGTCTTCATTATCTTCATTATCTTCTTCTAAATCTTCTGATTCATCACTTAACACATCATCAAGTGTTAAATCAAAATCTTCCTCATTAATTTCAGATTCACTTACATCAAGCTCATCTTTATTTTCATCTTCATCATTTTCTTCAGCAAGAATATTTTCGATTTTTTCTTTTACAGTTTCAGATTCTGTAATCTCCATAGCTTTTCTAAATAAGAATTTATCTATTTCTTCTTCATTTTCATCAGCTAATAGTTTTGAATATTCAAGATATTCATCTTCTGTTGTAATTGTTCTATGAACATCATTAACTTTTGTTTTTATCATCATGTCATAGATTTCTTTAAACATCTTTATATAATCTGTTTTATTAACTATTTCTTTTTCAAAACTTTCATCATAAATAGCTAATATTTTTCCAAAAATTTTATCTATAATTTTAAAGTATCTGTATGAATTTTTACATATATTTATTATAAGATTATACTCATACATATGCTTGTCTATATCAGATTCAATTCCTCTAATCATAGACTCTATTACATATTCAATTAGTTCTCTTTCATCTGCTGGTAATTTAGATATGTCGTAATTATCATTTATATATCCGACATATTCATCTATTCCTTTGAACAAATCTTTATACAATTCATCTGTATAACTATCTGTTTGAATTGCAGTATCAATATCTTCTGCAATTTTAATTACTTGATTATATCTTTGAGCTTTTCCTTCATCTTTAATGTTTTGTTTAACTTCATCGATTGCAGATGAAATAGATAAAAGATTAAATTTTATCTCCTCTTTAGATTTAAACTTAGAACGAGTTACTCTATCATATTCCATTTCTAAAAAAGTCTTTTGAAGTTCAAGTCTTGTTTTTTTCTCTGATGAATTAATATTATCTATTATTTCATCTGGATAGGACATTTTTAATTCATACATACTTCTTTGCATAATATCATATTGATATTTTACAAATACAATTTCTCTTAATATGTTTTCTTGATATAACTTTTTATCGTCACCCTCAGTTTTACGTATTACAGATAGATGCTCATCTATTGCCTTATTCATTTTATTCATATTAAGCATAATAACTACGCTTTGTATTACTCTATCAAAGAAATTAATTTTCTTTTTAGAACTTACAACTATATCTGCCATATAACAACTCTCCCCTTAAAAAATTTATAGTGTATATCTTTACAAAAAAATTTCTTTTTTTGATATATAAACTTAAAATTTAAAATTGATTACATTTATAATCTAATAATATTATATCTTTTTTTCAAATAATTTCAAGTCCTACATTTTTAAAACACTAATTTTCGTAATCTTTTTTTAATTCTATATACATAAGTATGTAATAAAGTTTTACAACGTGCTATTTTATCGACTTTTTTAGTGTTTTTACACTCCTATTCTTCTTCTACAAGTAGCAGAATAATTGCAATATTGACATGGATTAGCTTTCTTATTTGGAGCTATTTTTACAATCCCTTTTACTATTTCATTTCCTATTGATTTTAGCACTTCTTTTGTTTCATTACATAATGTTTCAAATTCTTCTTCACTTACTAATTTTGGACTATTCATGCTCATACTCTTTTTTGACACTTCTATAAGACTATGTGAAGGGTCCGATTCAAAATTTCTATCCATTTTATTTAAAATTTCTATATTTTTTACAAATAATCCATTCATTTTTAATTTTTTAATTAGTTTCTTTTTAATAACTTCTGTATCATTTTCGTATTGTCCTATTGGAACAAGTTTATCTGATAAATTAAAATATAATAATCCTGCTGGTTTTATATTTTCTTCTTTTTTATCTTCAATTAAGGTCATTAAGTATGTAATTAATTGCAAAGATATTCCTTCTCTTATTTTGTCTACACTAATATCCTTATAATTAGATTTGTAATCTACTATTCTAATATATTTTTCATCGCCTAAATCTAAAATATCTGCTCTATCTATTTTACCTACTAACTTCATTTTTCTATTGCCATTTAGTTCAATCTCCATTGGAAAATATAAACTATCATCTTTAAATTCAATTTCATATCCAAGTGGTTCAAAATCACTTTGGTAAAATCCAATAGCAACTGTTCTAATGACTTTTTTCATAGTGTTAGTTAATTTTCTTTTTAAAATTACGTACTTTACACTTTGCTTTTGTTTAGATAATATACTATCAATTCTGTCTTCTATTATACCTTCTAAAATTACTTCATATTGGTCTTGAATTTGTTCTAAATCTTCTGTTAATATCTCTTTCCAATTAATACCATTTTCAAGTAAATATTTTGAAAAGTCCTCTAAAACTCCATGCATAAAATTTCCTAGTTCCATTACATTTAATTTTGCCTCTTTATTTTTGTCCACTTTAAGTATGTATTGCATATAATACATAAATGGACATTTCTTGTATGCTTCAAGTTTAGATACACTAGATTTAAAGTCTTTAGAGTAAATTTCACTAAGTAATTCTTCACTTAAATTTGAGTCATCTTTCTTAAATTCTAGTATTTTATTATATTCTGCATCCTGTTTAAAATACTCAAATACTGTAATTACTTCTTGTTTTTGGTTATCATCTAAGGTATCGAATATACGAATATTTTTTAGTAACCACATAAATAATTCATCCTTTGAACTAATATTTTCTATGCTTATATTTTCATCCTTAGCTGTAACCTGTCCTTCTATATAAAATCTAGATATTTGTTCCATTAACGTAATTAAACTAGATTTTCTTGTAGCTTTACCATCTAATGTAGCAGATGGTATAAATATGAATAATTTTTCCTCAATATTATTCATTGCCTCATAAATATTGAAAAATCCCATATTTAATTTAGATATTGTAGTTTCTCTTATTTCAATATTTTTCTCTTTTAGTTTTTCAAGTTCACTATCTAAGAAAAATATATCCTCCTCAACTTTTTTTGGAAATTTTCCTTCAACAACTCCAACAAAAAAGGCAATTTTTTTAGGCTCTGTTTTAGTTACATTTATATCTGCAAGTTCAATTTGGTCTTTTAAAGGTGGAAGGGTTTTAATTTTAACATCCTTTAATACTATACTAAAAATATTTGTAAATTCCTCAATTTTTAATTCAGTATCATTGTATATTCTAATTATTGAATCAAAAATCTCGCAAATTCCGTTCCAAACCTGTTTTTCAAAATTTTCTCTATCTACATTTATTGTATCAACCACAATTGGTTTTACAATTTCTTCAAAATTATTAAATATATTGTTTTTCTCTAAATGAGCATAAATTTTCTCAACATATTCTTTTGCAGTTAAATTTCTAAGTTCTTTGGTAAATGAATACATTGAAACTATTTTTTCCTTAATCTCATTTAATCTTTCTAAATTATAGAAATTCTTTTGGTTATTTAATGTAAATTTACTATTTACTAAATATTTATTTACATTAAATTCTTTCATATAATTTTCAAGAATATAAATATCTTTTAAATCAATATCTGTTAAACCTAATTTTAATATATCAAAAATAAGTTCAAGATTAAGTCCTTTCATACTTAAGTTTAAAAGAGCAAGTATATATTTAACTAAAATAGACTCTGTAATATACCTACTTTGAGCAGAATAAACTTGCATAGAATGTTCATAAAAAGCTCTATTTATTATTTTATAATACTCATCTATATTTGTTGTATAAATAATAAAATCTGAATATCTATACCCCTGTTTAATATATTGAGAAATAGTATTTGCAACGGCTTCAACTTCTTTTAAAATATTTGTGTACATTACAAACTTAATATTGTTAAGTTCTATTTTTTCTTCTACTTTTTCATTAGTATTAAAAAGGTTATTTGCAATATATTTAATATCTTGTGGTGCTTCAAATTTATTCTCATATTTTACAATATTCTCCACTTCGATATCATTTTTATCTGCCAGTCTTAATAACTTTTTATATGTTTTATTACTTTCTTCAAATATACTTGAAGATATATAAGTATCTTCAATTCTTGCAATATCTGTATTAAGAGTAATTACAACATCAATATTATTTTTAAATAGTTTATCTATTAATTTATACTCACTATTTGAGAAGTTATTATACGCATCAAAAAATACTATTACATTATTATCTTTAAACCATTCGCTTTTTGAAAAACTAGATAAAAATAGTTCACACTCATCTACACTATCTATATAATTTTCTTTTATCTTTTCAATATATTTCGCATAGACAGATAATATTTCTTTAAATTTAAGATTTACTCTTTTATCCTCTATTTCAATACTAGAATATTCTTCTGGTGTAATTTCACCCTTTCTAAATAAATCCATATATATGTCTAAAGTATCTAAAAAACCAGGATAATTTTTTACCTTGCTAAATATATTAAATAATTCAGGATTTTCTTTAATTACTTGTGTTAAAATTACTTTTCTATCTAACCTAGACATATATTTCTCACTTATGTGAAGGTTTTGAATTTTTAATTCCTCTTTAATAAATTCAGAAATAGTAGTAATATTTACCCCTATTACTCCCTTTTTATTTAATATTTTCATATATTCATTCTCGGCTTTTGCACGAGATTGAGAAGGTACAAATAGTATTACTCTTTTCTTTTGTGATATATTATCTTCTATTTGATTATATATGTATGTAGTTTTTCCAGTTTTAGATTTTCCTAAAATTACTTTTAACATTAATTACTCCTCATCAGATTTAGTTTCATCGCTATTTTCATCTTCCATTTTTTCATAGTCTGAAACTAGCATTTGTTCATCTTTAATCTTAATTTTCTCATAATCTGGTAATTCTTCTACACTACTAATACCACATGATTTTAAGAACTCATTTGTTACACTATATGCAGCAGGTCTACCAGGTAGATTTAATCTTGCTACTTCTTCAATTAATCCACACTCAAGTAATCTACTTACAGCAAAATCGCTATTTACTCCACGTATTGCCTCTATTTCTGTTCTTGTAATCTTTGGATTATATGCAATTATACTCAAAGTCTCTTGAGCAGATACAGACAAATTTTGTTTTTTAGTATTTTCCACAAACTTGTCCACTTGCTCATAATATTTTTTATTTGTAACAAGTTGAACTGTATCATTAACTTCTACTAAAGTTACTCCTTGTGTATTATTATATTTTTCTTTTAAAAGTTCAATACTCTGTTTTACACTTTCTTCTTCTACTTCTAAAGTTTGTGCTATTTCTTTAGGAGTAATTTCACGTCCTAGTGCAAACAATATTGCTTCTACTGTATTATTTAATTCTTCCATATTCCCTCTCCTTTAATAGATTTAGTTAGATTATATCAAAAAGAGAGTTATTTTAAAAGATATTTAGAAAAATTTAAAAATTATTAACTATATTTTCTTATCTCGTATTTTTACTACTTTGTATTGCCTAATCTTCTTGTATTTCATAACTTTATATGCTATAATTTCATTATTGTTTTGTATATATTTTTATGCATTACAATAAAAGATTAATAGGAGATGATTAAATTATGCTATGTTCTGTATGTAAAAAAAATCTTGCAGTTGTCTTTATTAACAAATTAGATAAAGATGGTAAACCTACAGGAGAAACTACAGGATTATGTGTCGGATGTGCAAAAAAACAAGGTATCGACCCTTTAGCAAACATAATGAAGGAAATGTCTAATATGAATGAGGAAGATTTAGAAAACATGACTAATCAATTTGACAGTATGATGGGTTCTTTAGATGGCTCTGAAGAACTTGCTGGTCTTGATGATGAAGATGATGATAAATCTAAACCTACTAGTATAGGAAATATATTTGGAAATATTTTTGCAAACAAGAGTAAAGCTGACAATTCAAACACAAAATCTAAAGATAACAAAAAGAAAAAGAACAAATACTTAGATACATTTGGTGAAAATTTAACTGAAAAAGCAAGACAAGGAAAACTAGATAAAGTAATTGGTAGAGATGTTGAATTACAAAGAATGATTCAAATTCTTAACCGCCGTTCTAAAAATAATCCTGCTTTAATTGGTGAACCAGGTGTAGGTAAAACAGCCGTTATTAACGCACTTGCTATGAAAATTGTAGCAGGTGAAGTTCCAGGAAAACTTGTAAATAAAGAAGTTTATTTAATAGATATGACTTCTCTAGTTGCAGGTACTCAATTTAGAGGACAATTTGAATCTAGAGTTAAAGGACTGATAGATGAATGTAAATCACTTGGAAATGTTATTTTAGCAATAGATGAAGTTCACAATATAGTTGGTGGGCTTGAGCATGATAACTCAATGAATGCTGCTAATATGTTAAAACCAGCTCTTGCAAATGGTTCAGTTCAACTTATTGGTGCTACTACTCTTAAAGAATATAGACAATATATAGAAAAAGACAGTGCTCTTGAAAGAAGATTTCAACCAGTAATGATAGATGAGCCTAGTGAAGAAGACTGTTTTAATATTCTAAAAGGAATAAAATCATATTATGAAGATTTTCATAAAGTAAAGATTAAAGATGAAACTTTAAGATATGCTGTAAGTCTTTCTAGCAAATACATTCATGATAGATTTTTACCAGACAAAGCTATAGATTTACTAGATGAAGCTTGTGCTAGAGTAAACTTAGAAGATTTAAACCTTGCTAAAATTGAAAAAGTTCAAAAAGAACTTGATGAAGCTATAGAAGAAGAAACTAAAATTCAAGAAGAAATGGCTAAACAAAATGATGCAAATTCTGAAAGTGTAGATAACTCTGTATTTGAAAGAGCTGCTAAGAATAAAGAAATTAAATGCAAACTAAAGACTACACTTGATGAATTAGTCGCTAATTCTAAACCACAAGAAGTTACTTATGATAATCTTGCACAAGTTGTAGAATTATGGACTAAGATACCTGTTATGAGAATTAAAACTTCTGATACAGAAAAATTACTTAACTTAAAAGAAAACTTAAAGAAGAAAATTATTGGTCAAGATTATGCAATAGACAAACTTGCTAATGCAATTCTTAGAAAACGTGCTAATATAACTTCAACTAAACGTCCACCATCATTTATATTTGTTGGACCTACTGGAGTTGGTAAAACTGCACTTGTTAAAGCATTAGCTTATGAGCTATTTGATAACGAAGACTCAGTAATTAAGCTAGATATGTCTGAGTATATGGAATCTAACTCTACTTCTAAATTGATAGGTTCTCCTCCAGGATACGTTGGATATGATGAAGCAGGACAATTAACAGAGAAAATTAGAAGAAATCCATATAGCATTGTACTATTTGATGAGATAGAAAAAGCTCATCCTAGTGTATATAATATACTTCTTCAAATATTAGATGAAGGTATTTTAACAGATTCTCAAGGAAGAAGTGTTTCATTTAGACACACAATTATAGTTCTTACATCTAACCTTGGAACAAACTTCAAATCTGATGGCTATGGTTTTGCAAATGGACATATTGAAAATGAAATGCTAGAAAACAAGACTGCAGAAGCTCTTAAAGAATTCTTTAGTCCAGAATTTTTAAATAGAATTGATGATATAGTTACATTCAATAAATTAGATGATGATACTCTATATAAGATTGCTGACTTAATGATAAAAGAACTTCAAGATGATACTAAAACTCATAAAGTTCTATTTGATTATGACCAATATGTAGTTAAATTTATAGCAAATAAAGGTCATAGTGATAAATTTGGAGCTAGACCATTAAGACGTGCTATACAAACTTATATAGAAGATTTACTAGCAGTTGGATTTATTAAAAACGAAATAAAAGAAAATAAAAAATATCATCTAAATGTAGATGAAGAACAAGATAAAATAGTAATTACAAAGTAAGTAATTTAAACAAGAGTCACTGTATATGTGGCTCTTTTTTAATTAAAAAATAGTGAACAATTTCTTGCTCACTAAAAAAAGGTAAAAAGGTATATAAAATATTAGAAATTGGCTAATTAATATATTCAGATGAATACCATGAAAATTTTCCCGTATCATCTACTATAAATGTATGTTTAAACATACCACCTTTATCTATATTATCTTCTAAAAGTTGTTCTACAGTCTTACCTCCAAATATATCTTTATTTATTCCTGAGTCATGCCCTCGAGTAAGACCTGTTTCAATATATACGCTTTTATCTGCTGTTTTATATACTCCAAAGGAGTTTACATCTCCTGTGGAATCAAAACATACAAATTTATCATAAATGTATACTTGACTTCCTTTATCATTTTTCTCTACTTTTTCTATATTAGTTTTATACGAATATAAACTTTTCTCCATAAATCCATTGTTATATATACGTGCTTGATATAAATCTCCATCAGCTATATATTCATACAAATCTAAATCGTTATATTTTACATTAATTTTTGGAGCAACTTTATCCGTTCCAAAAATTTTCTTATACTCCTCATTTACTTTAGAATATTCAAATTCTTCATCTGTTGAATTTTTTTCAAGTACACTAAATACATAAGCAAGTCTATCATTTTCAGACATATCTTCATATTTAGTAGTTGTAGCATTATATATTTGTCCTCCCATTTGAAGCATAGGAATTTTATGATACAAGTCTTGAACAAACTCTCCATCTACGCTTAAATCTAAGTTAGATGCAATTTCATTTTTCTCTGTTTTTTCTATCTCCTTTTTATTAGCACTATACTTGAATAAGTTTTGTATAAGAAAAGCAAGTAGTATAATAACTGTAGCACTTAAAAATATTATAATAATATTTACGGCTTTACTATTACCATCTTTTGATGAAGTTTCTACTTCAATGGTATTTTTTCTAACAGCTGCTTTATACTCACTTTGTACTTGTGCCGTTCTTCTATTTTCATTTTCCATTCTTCTATTCATAATTAACCTCCATAGTTAATTTATTTTTTCTTATTGTACTTAAAGCTTAACATAGATATTTAGTAAAAACAATATCTTTATTTTTTTAATAATTAAAAAAAATAAAGTGAAAAATCTTCATCTTTCACTTTACTCTCTTTTATTAAATTTATATTACAATTAAATGTTTTTATCTTGCTAGTTTCTCTGCATGTGTTGATATTACTAGTTTTTCTCCATTATTGGCTCTGTTGAATACCAGTAATAATTTCCTGTATCATCTAGCTTAAATGTATTCTTAAATTTATATAATCCATTTTCAATATACTTTTCTATTAGCTCATGATTTTTATATTCTTCTGGTTCATTTCCAATAGAAACATTATAATTTCCTGCAAAGCTGTATACATCATAATTATTATATGTTTCAACACTCATAAAATAATCATAAATATATATTTCTTTTCCATCTTCACTCTTTTCTGCCGAATCTATTTTAGTACTATATATGTATGGTTGTCCTCCACCACCCTCGAATGCGTGACCATAAAAACAGTTATCTTCACTATTAAAATCAAAAACATATCCTATATATCTTATAGTTTCTTTTAATATTTCTTTATCTGAACCAAAGTAATTTCTATATTTTTCCTCAACATCTTCTACTTTGAATATATCCACCTCTCTATTATATGATGTATCTCCTATAAGTGATAGTTTATCGTACATTCCTTCACTTGTTGTAACTTCATATTCTTTATTCCAAAACATATTTTCTAGAACATACATCATTTTATCATAATCTGTTATATGTCCTTGAGTTATTCTTTCATCACTATAAACTACACAGTTTGGCATAGCATCAGTTGAAGGTATTTTCTTATATAATTCTTGTACAAATTCTCCATTTATATCTAAATTAACTTCTGGTATTTCTACATTTTCCTCAACATTTTGTTCTATATCTACTTGTTCATCTTGTGCAATATTAGTTTGTGTTTCATTATCTTTTAAATCAAATAAATAAATACAACCTAATACTGCCGTAGCAATACAAGCTCCAATTAAAATAAGTAGTAATGATGAAAAAACACTTGGCTTTCTATAATGCATTACTACTTCTCTTCTTTTTTCTACTTTTTTATCTATATCCTTAGTTTCATTTAAACTATTATTTTCCATATATTCCACCTCAATAATAGCTTAGCATACTAAAAAAATTTTTTCAATAATTAGCTTTCTAAATCTTCTATAAAATGATTTAATTCTTCCCTTGAATTTAGATATGTTCCTTTTTCAATTTTTGTTTTTAACTCTTGTCTTAAATTCTCAATATTTATATTTTCTAATTTAGTATATATTTCTTTCTTATCTTCTCCCTTTATTCTATAAACCGTAACTACACCAGATTCTGCTTTTACAAAATAATGATTAGGACATATTCCATTTATATTTCTACTATACATTATTCTAGTACTACTTTCTCCTTTTATCTCATATATTACACCTTTTGCTTCTTGCTCTTTTTCTTCATCTTCTTTTACTTTATCCATTGTTGTTCCATATACCATTTTTGATTTACTTTCACTCTCATTACATTCTAAATAGCAATCCTCATAAATAACTTCAATATCTGAAACTTTTGTAGAAGTAGTTACAACATAATTATCTACATCTGCTGAAGTAAATCTAATAGCATAATCTAATATACTTTCATCATTAAACATAGATTTTTTTGTTTCTTTGTTGTATCCAAACATAATTCCTACTATTAAAAATAATACTAAGGATAAACAATACATAATTTTAAACTTTAAATTTTTCAAAATAATCACCTATACTAATATGTTTACCCTATTTAAAAAGTTTATACATTTAAAATATGACTGCATTATCTTTTTGTGTAATTTTAATTTTCAAATTATACTTATTTAGTGTGTCTAATACAATTTGACTTGGATGTCCATATACACTTTTCTTTGAAGATATTACACAAACACACTTGTTAAATTTTGAGATAAAAGGCTCGTAGCTTGATGTAGATGAACCATGATGAGATACTTGAAGTACATCAACTTTCTCCAAAATTTCATAGTATTTTTCTAGTATTATTTTCTCTGCTTTTTGCGTTGCATCTCCCATAAAAAGATACCTTTTATTTGCATTTTGTATAAAATACACTGTAGAATTTGCATTTAACATATCTTCATCTTGTATTACAGTATTTAATGGTGGACTTAATACTTGTATACTAATATTTCCTACTTTAATTTTATCCTCCTCATTTAGATAAACTTTAGCTACTTTTGTATCTATTATGTCTTTATATTCATCATTTTCAATACACGGTCTACTTAGCCCTATTATTTTTACGGAAATATTTTTATCTTCTGCTAGCTTCTTTACTCCATTTATGTGGTCTGAATGAATATGTGTAACTAGCAATAAATCTATACTTTTAATATCTTTTGCTTTTAAAAAACTACTCATGATGTTGTATGCTATATTTTCTTGTGTAGAACCAATATCTACTATTATATTTTTAGTATAACAATGTACTAAAGCCATATTTCCCTGTCCAACGTTAAAGAATATGACATACACCTCAAAATACTTTATATATATAATTTCAAATATTATTATGCCACAACATAATATTTTTAGTATTCTTACTCCTTTTTTTATAATTTTTCGTTTATCCCAAAAATATACCCAAATTTTATCTGAGAAAATTATTAGAATAACTAAAAGATAATATAATATGTACATTATCCAATTAAATCTTGGTAAATGTATATCTAAATAATTTATTCTTTCTAATAATCTTGCACTAAATAGCATAAAATTTAAAATTAAGTCTAAACAATTAAATAATATGATAGTTATGTATGGAACAAATATTAAAAATAATAATGAAAAACTCAATTTCATTAATATATTTATACAAACTGAAAAGATAAAATTTGAAATAATACTCATTAACGTTATCTTTCCAAAAGCATATATTTCAAAAGGTATTATTAAGAGTTGAGCACTAATTGTCATTGAAACTGAATTTATTATTTGATTAAATACTTTATGATTTAACTTAATTTTTAAGAATGAATTAATTTGTGAATTAAATATAATAATTCCTAAAATAGATAAAAAAGAAAAGATAACACCAATATTAAATACATAATATGGATTAATAATATACACTATTATTGCAGAGATTATATACCTTTTATACACATTTTTATACCTATTATACATAGATAAAATATTCATTATTATTGCTCTAAGTAATGATATTTTAAATAGTGAAATAATATAAAAAATAACTAATATTAAAATCCTATTCACTTTAGATTTTCTAGCTTTAGTAATATTTTCAAATGCTTCAAGTAAGAAAAAAACGTGTGCTCCTGATACACAAAGAATATGTCCAAGCCCAATATTTGTAAATAGTTCTTTTATATCTTTATCTAAATATAAATCATCTCCATAAAGAAAACTCTTTAAAAGATTTGCCTTTGTACTCTCAAAATTATTATCTATCTTTTTATTTATAATTTTCCTAACATAATGAACTATTGTTAAAAAGTCCTTTTCTCTTTTTATAACTTTAGCATTATTTGCATATATGGTAGAAATAATACCATTAGAATTTAGATATCTCCTATAATTAAATTCATACGGATTACCATTTGTTTGTATGTCATAAAATGTAGCATTTATTCGTAAAACATCTCCATATTCATGCACATTTTCCACATCTTTTAGATATAGTAAAAAAGTATCTGTATTATATTTTACTTTATATATAATTCTCTCCTCTTCCATTTTATATACATTCAATACCTTTACATTTATATTATTATTTTTATATCCTTTATACTTAAAATTAAAAGTGTATATTGAGCTAATCGTTCTTGCAATTATAACTATAATTATAATGCAAAATATTACTGCTCTTTTATTTATAAATCTTGTAATCATTACAATATCTTAATATCTAGTAAATATTATTTCAATAGTTTTTATCTCGCATTTTGCCACAAGTTTTGTCATATACATAAATCGAGGAGGTTTTATGATAACTATTAGCTTATGTATGATTGTTAAAAATGAAGAAAAAGTTCTTTTAAGGTGTTTAGATAGTGTAAATAATTTAGTAGATGAAATGATTATTATAGACACAGGTTCTACAGATAATACAAAAGAAATTGCTAAAAAATATACCTCAAATGTATATGATTTCAAATGGTGCAATGACTTTTCTAAGGCACGAAATTACTCATTTTCAAAAGCACATTGCGATTATATTTTGTGGCTTGATGCAGATGATGTAATACTAGATAAAGATAAGGAAAAATTAATTAATCTTAAGTCTACTTTAACTAAAGATGTAGATTTTGTTATGTTAAAATATAATGTTGGTTTTGATGAATATGGCAATGTAACTTTTTCATACTTTAGAGAAAGACTTATTAAAAGAAGTTTAAATGCACAATGGAAAAGTCCAATTCATGAAACTATTACCCCTTTTGGAAAGATTAAGTATTTAGATATTTGTATCACACATAAAAAAGAAAATTACTCTTACTCAACCAGAAACTTAGATATATTTAATGACATGATTTCAAAAGGAATAACACTAGATTCAAGACAAAAATATTACTATGCTCGTGAATTAATGTATAATGGTAAATACTTAGATGCAATAGACAAGTTAAACTCTTTTCTTTTAGATGATAACGGCTGGATAGAAAATAAAATAAATGCGTGTATGGACCTTGCTACCTGTTATCTTAATCTAAATGATGATACCAATTATCTTTCTTCTCTATTTCTCTCATTTACACTAGATAAACCTAGAGGTGAGTTCTGTTCACAAATTGGGATTTATTTTATGAAAAAAGCTAAATATGACATTGCTATTTACTGGTTTAAGGAAGCACTAAAATCTAAGCCAAATATTAAATCTGGAGCATTTGTTCAACAAGACTATTACACATATATTCCATGTATTAACTTATGTGTGTGTTATGATAAAATTGGTAAACGAAAACTTGCAATAAATTATAATGATAAAGCTGGAAAGTATAAACCACAAAGTAAAGAATATTTGAATAACCTAAAATATTTTAAAGAAAATAATTAACAAATCTTGTCCTATATTCATATAGTATTATAGATAGCTATCAAATAAGAAAAAGGAGTTATTTATGAACTATTTTGACTGTAATAAAAACAATTGTAATTGGAATAACAACTGCAATAATAATTGCAATAACAATTGGAATAATAACAACAATTGCAATAATAACACAAACAACGGATGTAACTGTAGACCTAGTCCAATAATTTGTACTAATTGTGCTATAGGACCTACTGGGCCAATGGGACCTACAGGGCCTCAAGGAGTACAAGGATTTCAAGGTGTTCCAGGAACAACTGGACCTCAAGGTATACAAGGTGTAACAGGTGCAACAGGTGCGACTGGACCTCAAGGACCTCAAGGGCCTACTGGACCACAAGGTGCACCAGGTATTGGATTAATAGGAGTTACAGGAGCAACTGGTCCTATTGGACCTACTGGTGCGACTGGACCAACTGGTCCTGCGGGGGCTGATGGTGCTATTGGTGCTACTGGTCCTCAAGGTATTCAAGGTATAGCCGGTCCTACTGGACCTACAGGAGTCACTGGCCCAACTGGTCCTGCGGGTGCTGATGGTGCTGTTGGTGCTACTGGTCCTCAAGGTATTCAAGGTATAACTGGTCCTACTGGACCTACTGGAGTTACTGGTCCAACTGGTCCTGCGGGTGCTGATGGTGCTATTGGTGCTACTGGTCCTCAAGGTATTCAAGGTATAACTGGTCCTACTGGACCTACAGGAGTTACTGGCCCAACTGGTCCTGCAGGTACTGATGGTGCTGTTGGTGCTACTGGTCCTCAAGGTATTCAAGGTATAACTGGACCTACTGGACCTACTGGAGTTACTGGGCCAACTGGTCCTGCGGGTGCCGATGGTGCTGTTGGTGCTACTGGACCTGCTGGTGCAGATGGAGAAACACCAGTTTTAACTATTGGTACTGTAACAACAGGAGCTCCAGGAACTGATGCTGCTGCAACAATAACTGGAACTGCTCCAAACTTTGTGCTAAATCTTACAATACCACAAGGGCCTACTGGAGCTACAGGAGCTTAATCTATATTATAACTACTAAGATGCCTATTTTTTAGGCATCTTTTTTATATTTTTTAAACGAGTTGTACTCTTGTTTTTTCTTGACTTTTAATACCATTAAGTATATACTAGTGGTAGCGTTAATATTTAGATTATTGATGTGTTTATTCTCAAGATAAAGGAGGCTTTTTTATGATTGAAATTAGATGGCACGGTCGTGGTGGACAAGGTGCTAAAACTGCATCTCTGTTACTTGCAGACGCAGCATTCAACACAGGAAAATATATTCAAGGTTTTCCAGAATATGGTCCTGAAAGAATGGGTGCTCCAATAACTGCATACAACAGAATTAGTGATACCCCTATCAGAGTTCATTCAAATATTTATGAACCTGATTATGTAGTAGTTGTAGATGATACACTACTTGAAGCTGTCGATGTTACTAATGGATTAAATCCAAATGGCGGTATTTTAATTAATACTAGCAGAAAACCAGAAGAACTAAGGCAATACCTAAACGGTTACACAGGAAAAATTTATACAATCGATGCTACAAAAATTAGTATGGAATGTTTAAAAGCGAATTTTCCTAACACAGCAATGCTTTCTGCAATTGTTCATGTAACTGGAATAATGACAAAAGATGAATTATTAAAAGATATGGAGGGCTCTTTCAAGCACAAATTTGCAAGAAAGCCTGAAGTAATTGCACCAAATATGGAAATAGTAAAACGTGCATACGATGAAGTTGCAGGAGGTAATGAATAATGAGTGAAATTGGATTTGGAGGAGCTGTCTTAAAAGATGGTAACTCTTTAGAATTTAAAACAGGCTCTTGGAGAAACAAATATCCTGTACATGATAAAGAAAAATGTAAAAACTGTATGTTTTGTGTTGGATATTGTCCAGATGACTGTATAAAACACAAAGATGGAATATTAGAAGGTATAGATTATGACTATTGTAAAGGATGCGGTGTATGTGCAAAAGTATGTCCATTCAAAGCAATAGAAATGAAATCTGAAGAAGAATAAGGAGGATATATATGGCTATTAGAGAAAGATTAAGTGGAAACGAAGCTGTTGCTACAGCTATGAGACAAATAAATCCAGATACTGTTGCTGCCTACCCTATCACTCCTTCAACTGAAGTTCCTCAATACTTTTCTAACTTCGTTGCAAATGGCGAGGTTGATACACAGTTTATTGCTGTTGAGAGCGAACACAGTGCAATGAGTGCATGTATTGGAGCCGCAGCCGCTGGTGGTAGAGTTATGAGTGCTACATCATCTCAAGGTCTTGCATATATGTTTGAAATGTTATATATTGCAGCTGGTATGAGATTGCCTTTAACTCTAATATGTGGAAACAGAGCATTATCTGCACCATTAAACATTCATAACGACCATTCAGATTCTATGGGTGTAAGAGATGCAGGATTTATTCAACTATATTGTGAGAACAATCAAGAAGCTTATGATAACACTATCATGGCTGTTAAGATTGCAGAACGTGCAAGCATTCCTGTAATGGTTTGCTATGATGGATTTATTACTTCTCACTCAGTTGAAAATATAATGTTAATTGAAGATGAAGAAGTTAAAAAATTTGTTGGTGAAAGAAAACCAAATCAATATCTTTTAGATGATAACAGAGATATATCTATGGGACCTATGGACCTTCAAAAATATTATTTTGAACACAGAAAACAACTTGCAGATGCAATTCGTGGTGCTAAAGATATTATTAAAGAAGTTTCAGAAGAATTCTATAACTTAACAGGAAGAAAATATGACTTATATGAAAAATATATGTTAGATGATGCTGAAGTTGGTATAGTAGTTCTAAATTCAACTGTTGGTACTGCTAAAGATGCAATAGATAATCTTAGAGAAAAAGGTATCAAAGCTGGACTATTAAAACCAAGAGCATTTAGACCACTTCCTTATTCAGAAATTCCAGAGGAGTTAAAAAATCTAAAAGCTTTAGCTATATTAGATAAATGTGATAGTGTAAACGGCTATGCTGCACCACTATTTACAGAACTAACTTCTGCAATGTACTCTAAAGGATTAACTGTTCCTACTGTAAACTACATTTATGGTTTAGGTGGTGTTGATGTTAAAGTAGATGACATTGAATCAATATATGAAAAATTAGTAGATATATCTAAAAATGGTATGCCTGAAAAAACAACATACTATTTAGGATATGATAATTAGGAGGTAGACAAATGGCATATAATTTAAAAACTGCTGTAGAAAAAGAATCTAGACTTGTTTCTGGGCATAGAATGTGTGCTGGATGTGGAGCTCCTCCAGCAATTAGAAATGTATTAAGAGCTTTAAAACCAGAAGATAATGCTGTTGTTTCTTGTGCAACAGGTTGTTTAGAAGTATCTACATTTATTTATCCATATACTTCATGGAAACATGTATCATTTATACACACTGCATTTGAATGTGCAAGTGCTACTTTATCTGGAGCTCAAAAAACTTATGAAAAGTTGAAAAAAGAAGGAAAAGTTAAACAAAATACAAAGTTTATTGCAGTTGGTGGTGATGGTGGTACACTAGATATAGGGTTACAATCACTTTCTGGTGCAATGGAGAGATGTCATGATATAACTTATGTATGTTATGATAACGGAGCATATATGAATACAGGAACTCAACGTTCATCTTCTACTCCACATTTTGCAGATACAACTACTTCTCCAGCTGGAAAAGTAATACCTGGAAAAACACAACCTAGAAAAGATTTAACTGAAATAATGGTACAACATAATCTTCCTTATGTAGCACAAACAGCTCTATTTGGAAATCTTTCAGATATTTATACTAAAGCTGAAAAAGCTATCTATACTGAGGGACCTACTTTTATTGCTGCATTTTCTCCATGTCCTAGAGGATGGGGATATCCTACTGAAGATTTAGCTGAAATTGAAAAACTTGCTGTAAATACTTGTTTCTGGCCTCTTTACGAAGTAGAAAATGGTGTTTACAAAGTAAATTACAAACCAGCAAACAAACTACCAGTTGAAGAATTTCTAAAAACTCAAAAGAGATTTAAGCACATGTTTAAACCAGGAAATGAATGGATGATTGAAGAACTTCAAGCTGAAATAGATAGAAAATGGAACTTCTTACTTATGATGGAAGAAGCTACTCAAAAGAAAGAACAAGCAGAGTAATAATACAAAAAAATAATAGCAAGGATTATTTCCTTGTTATTATTTTTTTAACATTTTTTATATTAATCATTCTTACTTACCAACTAAGTTTTAAAGTATCTTATTTCCATCAAGGTCATATACACCAGATGTAAGCTCAATAACACCACTTTGATTATGTACTTCTACTAGTTCTTCTGTTTTAAAAGAGAATGTTATATTTAAAGTTGCAAGGTCGACTACTGTGTATGTATCTTCTGCTCTTATAATTGAATAAGTACCAATTTGGTTAACATGAGTACCTGATATATTTTCTCCTACTTGAGTTTCTTTATTATATAAATGAACCTCATTTAATTTACTATCACTTGTTAAAATATGATTTTTATATTTTTCTACTTTATCTATAGAAGGCTCAACTTTAATTTTAGTTAAATCTTTCAACAATAAGTATGTATCATATCCACTCTCTTTAAGAGACATAGTAATTACCATATAATCTTTTTCCATATCTCCATCTGGTTGTACTAATTCACTTCTTACACTATCAGTTTTAACCAATTTTCCTTTTTCATCAAATAATTCATATTGACTACTACCATTCTTTGATGCTGTAATATATGGAGTTTCGCTATAATTAATTGGTAGTCTATAGTCTTTCATTTCAAATAATTCATTACCACTTTCATTTAAAACTTTTAAATTTGAATTATCTTGTTTTAAGAAATAAGTTTTATTATCTATTTTATGTATAGCTATTCCATCTTTAGATTTAGTTATTACTTTCCCTTTTTCATCATATAGTATAAATTTATTATTCAATTCATCTTCTGTGGCATTTGAATTTAAGTTAATTTCCACTACAGAATAAATTGCATCATACGAAGATGCGTATATACTTATTGCATTTGGACATTCAACTGTTTCTATTAAGTTTAAATCTAAATCATATACTTCATATTTATTATCATAAGTGGCTATATTATTATAGAACATTCTAATATCTGATAAATTACATATTTTTTGACAAGTGCTACTATTATATAATACACCTGATATACTTATAACTGGAATACTACCTTTTTTTACTGAATAAAATTCTACTGTAGATAAAGACTGTAATGAAACATATTCTTTTCCTTCTTCATTTAGATAATGGTATTCATCATCATTAGATTTACAGATAAAAACATGTTCTCCATCATCTACTTCCATTTTTCTATCTGTTACAAGGTTATATGCTGTATCAATAATAATCTTTCCTGTATTATCTATTATCCCCTGCTTGCCCTCTTTTTCTACAACATAGTACTTTCCATCAGAAAGCTGAGATATGTATTCATATTCTCCAAAAGGAACAATTTCCTTTTCATTTTTATCTATTAAAGCATATATCTTTCTATCATTATCATCTAATTTTGATACACAAGCTTTATTATCATAAAAATCTGACATTGATATATATCCGTTATATTCATAAAGTTTCTTATTTTCCCCTATAAATATATGTTTTGTATCTTCGGTTTTTAATAATTCAATGTATCCTTTTAATTCTGCTTTATTATTAACATTAATTTTATCTATTTTACTTTTTATTTTATTATAACTTGTTCCCAAAACTATTGCTAAAACTCCAATAATTATTAAAAAAGTTATAAAAGAAATTCTTGTCTTAGTTGATTTTTTTGCCATAATATTCTCCTCTTTTAATATAGTTATAGCTTACAATAAATTGCCAAAAAATTCAACTTTAAAAGACAAAGTTATCTAAAACTTGAAATATTAATTAGATTACTCTATTTACCGCACTTGCAATAGGTTTTAATTGATTTACAATGTTATCATACATATCTGGTGTTATAGATTGTTTTCCATCACTTAATGCTTTTTCTGGATTATTATGTACTTCAATAATCAATCCATCACATCCAGAAGCAACGGCTGCTTTAGATAATGGTTCTACCATCCATCTTATTCCTGCTGCATGACTTGGGTCTATAATAATTGGTAAATGACTCATTTTCTTTATCAACGGAACTGCTGAAATATCCAAAGTATTTCTAGTCATTTGCTCATAAGTTCTAATTCCTCTTTCGCATAGAATTACATTTTGATTTCCCTCTGACATTATATATTCTGCAGACATTAACCATTCTTCAATAGTTGATGCAATTCCACGTTTAAGTAATATTGGTTTTCTACTTTTACCTAGTTTTTTTAGCAAATCAAAATTTTGCATATTTCTTGCACCTACTTGAATTACATCTACATCTTTTTCAAAAACTTCTAAATCATCTGAGGACATTATTTCAGTTACTATCTTAAGACCAGTTGCCTCTCTAGCTTTCTTAAGTAATTCTAGACCTTCATATTTAAGTCCTTGAAAAGAATAAGGTGAAGTTCTAGGTTTAAAAGCACCTCCTCTTAAGAAAGTAGCACCTGCCTCTTTAACTCTTTTAGCAATTTCGACTATTTGTTCTTCGCTTTCAACAGAGCAAGGACCTGCAATCATCATTATTTTATCTGCTCCTACTTTATCTCCATCGCCAAAATCTATAATAGTATCTTCTGGATGAACTTTTCTATTTGCAAGTTTATATGGTTCATCTATCTTACAAATCTGTAATACATTTGAATTTTCTTGTATTGAACTTACATCTACATTCTTATTTTCTCCAATAATTCCAAGTATTTTTTCATTTTGAGACTCGTTAACTACTACTCTAACATTCTCATTATTTTTTAATATTTCGCTTTTAATTTTTTCTAATTCTTCTTCTCCTATTTGTTTATTTAATTTAATTATCATAAAAATTACCTCCTATAAAAATTTTTTTGACTACGCAAAAAAGAGAGCCTCGTTCATCTGAGACTCTCTGATATTTCATATACTTTTTATTTTCTATTTGTACTACTAGGAATATATTTTATTTTCCATGGCTAAATTAATATACTCTTAGTATTCCAAAACTATCTTATCATTACTTCTCATCTGAACTTTATATATGTTTTTTAAGTACGCAAAAAATCTTACGCTAAAATAAAAGCCTAAGAAACCAAAATAATATACAAAATAAAATACATTATTTATATTTGCGCTCACTTAAAATTCACTTCCTTTCAAACTTAAAGTAATTGTTTTTATATTAACTCAAATAAAATTAAATGTCAACACCTAATTTTTATTTTTTGTGTTTAATACACTCGCATAGTCTATTTTATCTCCAAATTTTTCTTTCAATTTATCCATAGTTTTTGCTACTTCTACTTTCTTTTTAGTATATTTTTCTTTATCTAAATTTTTTTCTTCATCAACTAAAGAAAATATACTTAATTGTTTTTGTTCATCTTCACTTTTAAGACCAGTTGCTCCAACACTAACAAATCTAATAAGTGTTCCTTGAACATAATTATCTCTAAATAGTTCTAATACGTACTTAGACATATCATCATAAAGATTTGTTTCCTCTACTTTTTTCTGTCTTGTACTAGATATGAAATTTGTATCTTTAATACCTATTTGAATAACATTTGCCCTTAATTTTTTAACTCGTAATTCGTGAGATATTTCACTTGTTAACTTTAAAAGTTCTTTTTCTATTTGAATACTATCAGAGATATCCTGACTAAAGGTAATTCCCTTACTTATACTTTTTCTTTCTTCTTTTATATAATAATATTTTACTTCATCTGTATCATTTCCAATTGCATAGTTATATATTTGTTCTCCTAATTTTCCTAAATGTTTTACTATTCTATATTTATTACTTTTTGCTAAATCTCCTATTGTTTTTACACCTAGTTTATTTAGTTTTAAAGTAGTATTTTTACCTACATATAATAAATATTCTACTGGCAAATCATAAATTTTCTCTTTATAATTTTTCTCATCTAATACTGTAATAGCATCAGGTTTCTTTAAATCGCTACCCAATTTAGCAAATACCTTACAAAATGATACGCCAACAGATATAGTAAGTCCGTATCTATGCTTAATTTCTTCCTTTATCTTATATGCTATTTCATAAGGTGTACCAAAAATATTTGTGCTTTCAGTCACATCTAAGAAAGACTCATCTATACTAAATTTTTCCACCCTATCAGTATATTTTAAATATACTTCATTTACCAAATCGCTATATTTTTTATATTCACTAAAATGTGGTTTTACAAGTACAAGATTTGGACATTTTTTCAAAGCTGAATATACTGTTTCTGGTGTATAAATTCCGTATTTTTTCTTAGCTATCTCATTTTTTGCAAGTATTATTCCATGTCTAGTATTAGGGTCGCCAGATACTGCCATTGGAACATTTCTAAGTTCTGGTTTAGATAGCATTTCAACTGAAGCAAAGAAGTTATTTAAGTCACAATGAAGTATACATCTCATATCTTTTCACCACAATTATTATATCAAACAAGTGTTCAAATTTCAACATAACTCTTGTTAGTAATACTAATTACTTCAGAAAAAAAGAAAGACTGAGAAAATTCTCAACCTTTCTTTGGATTTACATCAATTTCATTTAATATTCTATATCTCCTACCATTAGCTGTAGTAACAAGTCCATTATATAAATCTAGTTTTATAATTCTTGTGGAAATATATTTTTTATTTTCTTTATCTGTTGGTTTAGTATATATAAATTTGTAATCTGTTACAAGACCCTCTCTAATTAAATCTTGTAAAGAACCAAATTTTTTATCCTTTTCTTTCAAGTTAACAAACTGTAAAATGTTTACACCATTAACAATTTTTGTGTTCTTCATATTGCTTCACTCCTTTCAGATATTAATCTCTTAAATCCACTTTTTTATTTTCTGTGGTATTATACCACACTTTTTATGTAAAGTCAAACAAAGCAAAAAATATAGGATATGTAAATTTTACATATCCTACTTTAAGATTATAATAATAAAGACGTATATTCTTTTATGTTGTTTAAATAATTTTTAATATATTTTTCGTTTATAAAATATTTTCTAAGCAACAAATTCATTTTACCACTACCACCATACTTAATAGAACTGCTAATTCCATCTTTAAAAAATCTATAATTTAGGTATTCAAGATATTCTACAAGTTCATCTGTTGTAGCATTATATCCTTTTGTATAAACTATATTTTTAATTTCAGGATTTTCTCCCATATAGCTATACATCACCTCTTTGAATATTTCCATTACTTTTTCAAATTCTTTTGCTGATTTATTTAAAGTATTCTCATTTGCATTTGTATAAAAAGATACATGGTCTGATTTTAATGAAAATAAATATTCAATATTCCCTTCTTCTTTTCTCAAAGTTAGCAAATCATCATTATTTTTCATTTTAGTATAATTACATTTTCCGAGTTATTTTTTCTTCTACTTCTGCAATAAGTTTTAAAGATTCTATTGGATTTAAAAAACTTACTTTAAATTTTGTCCCTACAAGTAATCCTTCTTCTAACATATAAATTCCCCCTTATAAAATCTCATCAGCTAAAATATCTATGTATTTTGCCGAATTTTCCATAAATTTACTTATATCTGTTTCATCTACTAAATATGAATAAATAATTAAAGGAGCAACAGCTCTATTTAAAAGTCTAAGTGATATTCCAACATTAGTCTGCACTAAATCTACTGGTTTTCCACAAAATTGCTTTTTATATGTGTCATCTCTAAATTCATATCCTTTTGAAAGTGTAACTTTTTCAAGCTCTATTTTCTTATGTTCATCTGAATACAAAATCTTCTTAAAAATGTCAAGCAATGTTTTAATCTCCTCTATTGATTTTTCTTCTTCCTGTCTAAATACGTTTTCAATGTATAATTCAAAAGAATCTGGAGCTATAACAATTTTATAATTTGTAAAATGCTTTCTTGATTTAAGAATTATCATAAGCAATTTTTGTTTCAAATCCATAACATTACATACACTGTATCCATCTCCGAAGTTGTTTTACAAACCTTTGCATTATTGTTTTACTAATTGTGCCGAGATTGAAACAATAATTTTAGTTTAATACTTTGAAATACTAACTTATCAAATTCAATAACCATAGTATTTTCCTCCTTATAAAAAAATATTTTATAACGTTAATATTAGTTTGTGTTCGCTAATTATACCATTATTTTGTGCTTATGTCAAATAAAAAAGGCACTATAATTGATTTTATAGTGTCTTTTATTTTTTTACTTTAATTTCATTGAAACTACTTTTGATATACCATACTCTTGCATTGTTACACCATAAACAGAAGATGCAACTTCCATTGTACCTTTTCTATGAGTAATAACAATGAATTGATTTTTCTTAGAATATTCTTTAATATATTCTGCAAATCTATGTACATTTACATCATCAAGAGCGGCTTCAATCTCATCCAATATACAAAATGGAGGCGATTTTATCTTAAGAATTGCAAATAGCAATGCTGTTGCTGTAAGAGCCCTCTCTCCACCTGAAAGCAACGACATACTTTGAAGTTTTTTACCAGGTGGTTGAACTTCAATTTCAATTCCACTATTTAAAACATCTTTTTCATCTGATAGTCTTAAATCTGCTTTACCACCACCAAATAATTCTTTAAATGTAGTATTGAAATTTTCAGTTATTGTTTTAAAGCTGTTTGTAAATTGTTGTTTCATAATTGAAGTCATATTATCTATTAAGTTTTCTAGTTTAGATTTTGTTTCTTCTAAATCATTCTTTTGGTTGGTAATAAAATCATAACGTTCTTTTGTTTTCTTATATTCCTCAATAGAGCTTATATTTACTTCGCCTAGGTCTTTTATTTCTTTTCTAATTCTATTTGCATCTTTTTCAACTTGCTTAATATTATATTCTTCATTTTCTGGAAGTAATGCTCTAGAACTAGAAATTGTAAGCTCATAATCATCCCACATTTTATTTTTAAGATTGGTTAATTCCATTTCAAATTTAATCTTCTTAGCTTCTACTTTTCCTCTTTCTTCTTTAATACTATTTAATGTATTTAAAGTTGAAAGTATTTTTGTATCTATTTGTTCCATTTCAGCCTCAATTTTAGATTTTTCATCTTTTAATGAGTTAGTATCTGTTTCAAAATTTTCTTTGATTTTAGAGCTGTTTTCGATTAAATTCTTTGTTTGTTCTATTTCTTCTTTTATCTTTTCTATTTCTTCTTGCGAAGTTACAATCTCATTTTTCTTTCTATTAATAGTTTCATTAAAATTAGAAATATCTTGTTCTATTTTCTCTTTCATTTCATCTATTGATGACACAGTTTCATCAAAAGATGATAGAGATACTTTAAGATTAACCACATCTTCATTAAGATTATCTAATTCTTTTTGTTTTTCTTTATTAAATCGTGTATATTCATCTATTTCTTCTTGTTTTTTTGCAGTTTCAACATCTAAATTAAATATCTCTTGATTATTTTTCTCTGTTTCTTCTTTCATACTATTTATTCTATTTTGCATTTCTTCAAGAGTTTGTTTAAATGTTTCTTTTTGAGTTTCAATTTTTTCTAATTCTTTTTTAGTATTTTCTCTTTTTTCTGTTAGTGTAGCAATATCTATAACAAGTTGTTCTTTAGTTGGAAGAATTAATTCCATATCTTTCTTGATTTCTTCTTTTTTCATTTCAAAATCATTCATTTGTTCTTTTACTTTTTTTAGTTCATCTTCTTTTTTGGCAATTTCTTTACCAAGTTCTGCAATCTTTTCTTTTCTTCCAAGTACACCTGTAGATTTATTTGCTGTTTTACCACCAGTAATACTTCCTGTTGTCGATATTAACTCACCAGATAAAGTTACTATTCTCAAAGAATTTTTTAGTTTCTTTGACAGTGATATTGCATTATCCACATTATCCACAACTACAGTATTTGAAAGTGCTAGATTAATTGCTTTTCTATACTTATTATCTGTGTTTACCAACTCATAAGCAATACCTAGTACTCCATCATTTTTTAATACTTTATTATTTACTTCTTGAGTATCAGACAGATTATTTAAAGGTAAAAATGTTACACGACCAAGTGAATTTTCATTAAGATATGATATCATACTCTTTGCAGTTGCCTCATCCTCTACAACTACATTTTGAATAAATCCACCAAGAGCAATTTCTATTGCATATTCGTACTTTTCATCTGTCGAAATTAAATTAGCTATTGTTCCATGTACTTTTGAATTTCCTTTAGCATAATCTAATACAGATTTAACACTTTTACTATAACCTTCGTTTTCATTTTCTAAGTTTTCTAAATAATTATATTTTGCTTTAGAAGTCATAATATTTTGATTAATTTTAGATTTTCTTTCTTCAAGAATATCTATTGAGCTTTGTACAGTCTTAATCTTTTCTTCTAAAGATAATGTGTTCTCATTTATCTTTGCAAGTTCATTATTTTTATTTGTTATTGTTTGGTTAATATCATTCAAATCTGAAATTATATTATCTTTTAATGATATACTTTTTTCATTTTGTCTTTTCTTTTCTTCTAATTGTTTTTCTTCTGCTTCAATAGTTGCCTCTAAGCTACTATTTGTATTTTTTAACTCAAATTTTCTTTCACTATTTTCATCTACTACACGTTTAAGTTCTTCCATTTGCAATCCTCTTTCATCTAAGGTTGCAACTATTTTAGAAAGTTCTTCTTCTTTTTGTGAGAGTTCTTCTTCAAATTTTTGTTTATTTGTTATAACTGACTCTCTCCTTTGTATCCTCTTTTGCATTTCATCTTTTAAAAGATTTATCTTTTCATTATCTTCTACTATTTCTGTATTTAATCTTTCTATATTTGCCTTTGTAGTATTTGAATTTGCTTCAAGAAGTGATATTTTAGAGTTCATCTTTTCTTTTTCATTTTCTATTTGAAAGAATTTTTCTCTAAGTTCATCTATTTTTGTACTCAATTCTTGAGATTTCTGTTTTAGTTGTGTTTTCTTTTCTTCATTTTCTTTAGATAATGTTTCTTGGTTTTTAATATCATCATCTAAAGTAGCAAGTAATTCATCTACTTCATTCATACTAGAAACATTTGTATCGACACTATTAATAAATATTTTAACATCTAAAAGTTTTAATTCATCTCTTAAAGTAAGATATTTTTTAGCTATATTTGCTTTTTCTTCAAGTGGTCCAATGTTATTTTCTATCTCATTAATTACATCTCCCACACGTTGTAACGTAGCCTCTGTATTTTCTAGTTTTCTAGTTGCTTCTTCTTTTCTTGTTCTATACTTTACAATTCCAGATGCTTCTTCAAATATATGACGTCTATCCTCAGATTTATTGGATAAAATATCATCTATCTTTCCTTGAGATATTAAACTATATCCATCTTTTCCAAGTCCAGTGTCCATAAAAAGATTTTGAATATCTTTTAATCTACATTCTGTTCCATTAATTAAATAATTACTTTCGCCATTTCTATATACTCTACGAGTAACAATCACTTCGCTATAATCTACTGGTAATGTCTTATCTGAATTATCTAAATACATAGAAACTTCAGCAAATCCTACTTTTTTTCTTGCCTCAGTTCCAGCAAATATGACATCTTCCATCTTTGCACCACGTAGATTTTTAGCACTTTGTTCCCCAATTACCCAACGAATAGCATCAGAAATATTACTTTTTCCACTACCATTTGGTCCAACTATTGTTGTTACTCCATCTAAAAATACTATTTCTGTTTTATCTGCAAATGATTTAAAACCTTGTATTTCCAACTTCTTTAACTGCATATCTATCCCCTTCTAATATCCAAATTATATTATATATACCCAGATTTTTCAACTTTTTAAATTTTTTTAAGCAGAATTTTTAATTATTTTTTACATTTTATCTTGATTATGTAAACTAATTGTGGTATAATGTAATTGTATTCGAAAGAAGTTATCCCTATATTAATAGAGAGGGAGTACAAAAGAATACCTATTTTTTAATTTTAAAAAGGAGGAGAAGATATATGTTAAAGTATCTTAAAAATGAAATTGTTGTTGGTGGTAAAAGATACACCAAAAAAGGAAAAAAAATAGGAGAAAAAATAGGAGGAATAAATAAAAATACACTTACTAAAGTGTATTCTGCACTAAAGCAAAATTATTCTAAAGAAATCAATTTCAAAATATTAAACTTTGAAACCTTCGTGGAATATGTTTTAAACAACGGCTACGAAGAAGAGGATGTTAATGAAACAAATCTACATTATGAATTAAAGGATAATTATTTATACGAACTTTAATTCGTAATGTTAAAATATGAACCTACAGTAATTAGTAGGTTCTTTTTTTTGTATTTCTACATTATATTTGCCTATTGTCATTATTAAATTGTTGACTTTACATAAATATAATGATATAATACAACACTAAGCAATGTATTCAATCCTAAGCTCGATTAAATTAGGAGGATTTAAAATGAAAGAGAAAAAAATTGGAGGAACTGAGTCAATTCCTTTTGAATTAAAAGATTTATTAGATGATGAAATGGACCAAATTCCTATATCTGATACTTTGTTCGAGGTGTTTGATTTAAGTTCAAAATTAAAAAATAATTATAACAAAAAGAAATCATGGAAACTATTTAATCACGTTGTACGTATCTATAATGATACTTTTGATGACGCTAAATTTCGGTGCTTTAACTTTTCTTAGCAGATTAGTTGAAAGTTTAGATTATTTAAAACCAGAAACTTTGATGGAATTATCTTTATCTAAGTTAAATACCATTTTAGATAATCAAGACATTGATATGGAAAAGGAATATGAAAGAATTAGAAATAGCAGACGTACAATTTCTAAAAATGACTTTAGATTATACGTAAGGTTATTGGAAAATAACCATAATATTTCAAATGCAAAAGAAATGTTCAAATATGTTAGTCAAATCTATAATGATAATGCTATAATTCAAGATAACATTAGTATTAAAGATTATCTAAAAGAGATGGCTACCATAAAGTCTAAAAAGCTATTTTCTATGAGGTTATTTGATATAACACAAAGATTATCTATTAATGATATTAATTTTGATAATTTTAATGAAGAAAAAATGCTTTTAAATGACGTTGAGTCAAAATACTAGTTTTTTGTAGTAACAAAAAAATATAAAGAAGTTAATCGAGTGAGAAGATGGGAAACATGCTTATGGATGTTAAAATTCAAAGAGTACACGCTTGTGTACTCTTTTTACATTATTCCATATTTCTTGTCTGATGCTCTAAATTTTTGACTACATAGCTTACTCCATACTTTATATTCTTGCATATTTTTAGCTACTATCTCAATGTGATATTCATCATCAGATAATTTTATAATTCTAGCTATATCACTCTCATCATACATAACACCATCTAACTTACCACTTACAAATGATATATATGACTGTCTAGATTTATATGTAATCATAGCATTATTATCTACATATTTTTGATTATTTTTTACATCTACTATTTCTAGTTTAATATCTTTTACTTTGTAATTAATTCCATTTATTTCTCTATTATCTGCATTTTCTATTCCAAAAAATTCTGGAATCATTGTTCTAATGTGATTTGGAATTCTTATTGTATCTGTTTCTTTTGAATTTTTAGAAGATAATTCAAAAATGAAATTTGTTATATTATTTAAGTTAAGTTTCTTGACTTTAACTATTTCATCATTTTCTTCTACTTCTTTCTTTTTTGATGATTTTTTCTTAGATTTCTTTTCATCATTTATATCTAATTTTATATCTGCTTTTGAAAATAGCATATCATTTATATCTAATGTCTTATTATAATCTATTTCATCATTTGCCATAGTTTCATCATAAAGCTCATTATTCTTATCTATCTCATCATTATTTTTTTCTTCTTTTTTCTTATTCTTTTCCTCTGCTACTTCATATCCCTCATTCTCTGGAATTGAATATTCATCTTCTTTATATTCTATATCTAATTCTTCTTTTTTAGGCTTACTTTCCTTTTCTATCATTTCTTCTGGAATATCTATGTCGATTGAAATATCTGATAAATCTATTTTTGGTATCTCTACATCTTTAACAAATACATCATCTACTTCTTCTTTTGATAACTCTTTCTTTTCTTCAACCTTTGGCTTCTTTCCAAGAAGTTCAGATATACTCATAACAGAATGATTATATTGTTTTGTTGAAAATATTTCTTTATCATCTACAAGTTTTTGTATTACTTTTTCTGTTAGTTTATTAAATCCCTCATTTTCAACTATATTAGTTAATTGTTTTATATGCTCTTTATATTCTTTTTTCTCAGTTGCATCTTTTAAATTATATGTTATTTTAGTATATATAGACAAATCTGTTTTAATTCCACTTTCAGATAAATTTGAAGAACATACTAACATTTCTGCTCTGTCTGTGTATTCATACACATGAATATTTGCAACATACTCGTTTATATCATTATTTGAATAATAATATACCTCATCTGTATAGTCTAATATTCCTTCAAGCATACTTCTTGTAGTTGCTTTCTTATCTATACCTATTGCAAAAAATAGTTTTGTTTTAAGGTCTATAAGTTCTTCTTCAAGTATTTTGTATCCTGTTTCCTTAAAATTTCCAATAAAAAAATATGCCTTCTTAGCATTATTTTCTAAACAATTAGAAATAGCACTTGCTATTGTATTCTCATTTTCTTTTTGCATTATTATTTTTACTTGCATAAATATACCTCACTAACATTAATATATCTATATAATACAATAAAAGAAAAAAAAAGTAAAGAGCCAAGCCCTCTACTTTTCGTATTTTATTCTATTTATATTCTTTATATTTAGAATTTCTTCCAAGTCCTGGAAGTGTCATAATATTACCAGCGTATGCAACTATAAAACCTGGACCTGCACTTATCTTTATATCTCTTATAGTGATTGTAAAGCCCTCTGGTCTTCCTAAAACTTTTGCATCATCTGTTAAAGATGCAGGAGTTTTAGCAATACATACTGGATAATTACTATAACCATTTTCATTTGCTATTTGTATCTTTTCTTTTGCCTCATCTAAAAATACAACTTCTTTTGCTCCATATATTTCTTTACATATCTTATTTATTTTTTCTTCTATACTCAAATCTAAGCTATACAATGGCATATAATGTGACTGAGTTGTTTCAAGCTTTTCTACTACCTTGTTTGCAAAATCTTCTGCTCCCTCTGAACCTTTCATATACGCATCAGATAATACAACATCTACTCCATATTTTTTAGCATATTCTCTTATATACTCAATTTCTTCATCATCATCTGTATCATATTTATTTATACACACCATTGTTGGAACAGAATATTTTTGCATATTTTCTATGTGTTTTCCAAGATTTGCAATTCCATTTTCTAATGCTTCCATATTTTTCTGGTTAATATTATCTACTGTTGCTCCACCATTGTATTTCAAAGCTTTGGTAGTTGCTACTATAATGCTTAAATCTGGTTTTAGAGAAGCCTTTCTACATTTTATATCCATAAATTTTTCTGCACCCAAATCTGAGCCAAAACCAGCTTCAACTACACAATAGTCTGCAAGTTTTAATCCTAGCTTTGTAGCTATAACAGAGTTACAACCATGAGCTATATTTGCAAAAGGTCCAAGATGAATTAAACAAGGTGTTCCCTCTACTGTTTGAACTAAATTTGGCTTTAAAGCATCTTTAAGTAAAGTAGCCATAGCACCAACAACATCTAAATCTTTTGCATATACTGGTTTTCCATCTAAACTAGAGGCAACCATTATATTTCCAAGTCTTTCTCTTAAGTCATCCATATCTTCTGCTAAACAACAAGTTGCCATTATCTCACAAGCAGCTGTAATTTCAAATCCTGTGTTGTATCCTACTTTGTTATTTATTGTTATATCTCTAAGAGACCTATCATTCATATCTATAGCTCTCTTTATATATATTTTATCTTTATCTATATTTAGTGCATTACCATAATATATGTGATTATCTACTACTGCACACAAAAGATTATTAGCACTTGTAATTGCATGAAAATCTCCTGTAAAATGCATATTTATATCTTCATGAGGTTCAACAGTTGCCTTTCCTCCTCCTATTGCTCCACCTTTAATTCCAAAAACTGGTCCAAGAGATGGTTCTCTAAGTACAACTATTCCCTTTTTTCCTATTCTTTCTAATCCCATAGCAAGTCCTATAGATTGAGTTGTTTTTCCCTCACCAAAAGGAGTAGGATTGATAGAAGTCATTAATATTAATTTTCCATTATTATTTGCTTTTACTCTATCTATACATTCTCTTGATATTTTTGCTTTATATTTTCCAAAACATTCTATATCATCGCTAGATATGTTTAATTTTTTCGCAATGTCTATGATATTTTCCATACTATCCCTCATTTCTTTTAACGCCACTATTATATCATAAATATAAAAAAAGAGCATAAAAAAAGAGAAAATATAACTATTTTCCCTTTTAATTCATATATCCTAATTTTTTAAATACTTTTATAATTTCATTTTTTTGGTCAGCTTTAACATCTGAACAAATTACTGTAGTACCAATTTTAAATATCAAGCAATAATATTGTGAATTTTCTTTAGCATATTTTGAATACTCATCTGTATCTACTTCATCTATAGTACCATCACTTCCCATAAGCATAGATATAGCTGTAATTTTGTTTTCTAAGAAATTAAATGCACTAACTTCATCTTCAAAATTATAGTATTCAATTTCATAAGTATTATCTTTTGAAACTCCCATTAAAGCATTTTTAATATATCCATAGTCTTGTAGGTTTTCTATAATATCATTTACGGTATATCCTTCTTTTTCTACTATTTTGGAATATTCTTCTGGTGCAATTTGCGTATATCCAGTATTATTTTTATTTTTGTTTACTAATTTAACTATACCAAATATGATAAGAGCTAACACTAATACTACAACTGCTATAAAAATTATAAATCTTATATTTATTTTTTTCTTCATAAATATCTCCTCTTAAAAAATAATGGCTGGGCTAGCTGGATTCGAACCAGCGCATATCGGGGTCAGAGTCCGATGCCTTACCACTTGGCGATAGCCCAATATTTATATGATGAAATTTTATCATAAAGTGTCTAGTTATGCAATATAAAGCTGTAATTATTCACATTAATTTCACATATTAAAAGCACTTAGATTTTGTCTAAGTGCTTATATGCTATATTATATTTCTTTCATATATTTTATACTTATTTCTTATATCTTCCATTGAATTTTCAAGTTCTAACAATAATTTGGAAGCTTTATCTAATTTGTTGTTTACTAATGCCTCTTTAAGTTTAGTAATAATAGATTTTTCAATTTTAGTATCTTTGCAAATATTATTTTTAAGTTCTATTATTTCATTCCATCTTTCTATATCTAAATCGTAAGTACTCTCAATTTCTGTCATTTTACGAACTTCATTAATGTATTGTTTTATCTTTTTGTTCTGTACCAATGTCTTCCAGTTATTTATAACTGATTGTTTATATGAAGCAATAATATCTTCTCTAAAAACATCACCTTTCTTTAGAACATTTATCTTTTCTTTTTCCTTATCTAACTGAATAATATTTTCATAAACATTGTGAGGCTCTTTACCAAAATATTTTTCTCTTTCATCTTCTGTGTAAAATTCAAATATATCTTCTTCACTTCTATACATTCTGTTTTTCTCTAAATATTTTGCATTTTCTCCATATTCTTTAGATAATTCTTTTAATAATTCAGCTTCATTTTTCTTTGAATTTACTGCATATTCTACTCCATCTATCATTGCCATAAGTGATGAGGCAATACTTAAGAATAAATTAGAATTAGGATTTGGAGAACGAAGTTCAAATCTTGTTTCATACGCATTTTCCAAATTATTTATTACTCCTACTAGTACACTTCTATTTCTAGTAGCATTTTCTACACTATATCCAAGAGATGCAACAGTAGCAACAGGTGCTTCATAACCTGGTTTCAATCTATTTAAAGCATCATCTGTTGATGAAACAAATGGACTTACTACTTCATAATTTTTAAGTAGTCCCATTAATGCTCCATACCCTATTACACTTAGAAAACTGTTTTCTCTAGAATGGAAAATATTTATTTTTTCATCATTATCTAACACAAGAACTGCACCTAAATGTAAATGCATTCCATTACCTGCTACATGATTAATTGGTTTAGCCATAAATGTAGTTTCCAAACCACATTGTTCAAATATCTTTTTAACTAAATTTTTTACTATAATTTGTTTATCTGCTGTATCTAATGGTTGAGAATATTTCCAATCAATCTCAATCTGTTCCATAATATCACTATACTTGCCGTTTATATCCATAACAGGTCTTACTCCACCAACTTCTTTATGTCCCATTTCAGGATATAATTCGTAGTCTTCCATTTGAAGTAGACATTCTTCTAAAGCACTTCTTACCGTACCTTCTATCTTATTCCAATATTGCTCATTCATATTTTGAGAAGCAGATAGCTCTTCAATTTTTGGTTCAGATGTTGGTGTTTTTGTCCAAAATTCAAGTTCAGTTGCAGTTGTAAAATACAAATTTTTTACTCTTTCTGGATTAATATTAAATAACCTAATAGAATTCTCACGTATATTCTTAAGTAAGACTTTTTTACAATAATCTATACTATTTTGTAGAATACTTCTTGAGTCTACCACTTTTCCATTATGTTTTAAAAAAGCAGGAATAACGAGTGTCCCTATTGGTTTATCCACTCTATTATCTATTAATTCTTCGTTATAATCTACATACCAAGTTGAGTTTAAGTCCATATACATATCTACTCTTGCATCATTTAATTTTGATATTAAAGGTAAATTAACTGAAGAACCATCTGTTTGAATTGCTTTACCAGACAAATATCCATTTAAGTCTTTAACAAATTCTCTAATTGGAATTCTCTCATCAGTCACATTTCCATATAAATCTACACTCATAAAAGATGCAAACTTTATCTCGGAATGATTTTTTAAAATATCTAGTAAATCTTTCTCATTATGCTTTTGACTAGGAATTTTAAATATTGTTTTTTCTTCTCTCATTATCTTACCTCCATTTTTATACTCATATTATATAAAACTTTACTAAAAAGTACATAGTTTTGTATAATATTTTACAAAATTTACACAAAAAAAGAATGGTTATCCCATTCTTTTATATTACTGATTTTTATATATATCTAAAATTATGGCTGCATCCGTTGAATTTATTATTTTATCATCATTCATATCGCATAATTCAAAATCTTCATCTGTCAAATTTCCGTCTTTATACTTATCTAGTACAATGGCTGCATCTGTTGAATTAATGTAATAATCTTTATTTACATCCCCTTTTAAAATATTTTCATTTTTTGATATCGTAAAAGCATACACAGGAAATTCAAAATCTATGCCTATCCATTCTTGTGCATCATCGATATAGCAATACATATTTCCAGACACTAAACTTCCATCATCATATTTACTATATGAACAGAAAATATCTTTCAAATTTCCTTCAAGCACAAACATAATAGAAAAAGACTCGCCCTGTATTTTTATTGGTTCATCCAAAGTAAAGTTGGACATAAAACCATTAGCTATTGAATTTGTTTCACCTAAATATACCATTTTATCTAAATCAAAACTACTATCATAAGGATTTACATAGTATTTAATTTTAGCAGTATAAACATTTTCTTTATATCCACCTATACCTGCTGTTATATGAGTTAAATATTCATTTTTCTTATCTCTTTTATACTTTATTCCAAAAGCTGATGCATTTCCAGAAGTAAAGCCTTTAAGTGAGAATAAATTTTGGTCGTAAGTGTGAACATTATATTCTGTTGGTAACTTTGTATCAATAACACCTATTAATCTATTAAATAAATTTACATCATAATATGAGATATAAAAATATCCTTGATTTCCCCATTCTTCTCCCCAAGAATTTAAGCATAGAAAAGCTCCATCTTGTGCAGGTTTAATTTTGAAATTTTCTTTTGGATAATCATCATCCCAACCAACTATACTGATTGAATGTCCAACATCATCATCTCTTTTTGGTAATATATCATATAAAGCATGAGTACTTTCATTATAATTAGATGATACTCTTGGTGTAGCAATACTTGCACATACAGAACCATAATTCATAATATGACTCTTTAATACTTTTAACCAGCCTTGTTTTGTGTAATATTCATTAATATTTTGAATATTTGGAAATAATACCGTACTTCTAACCATTAGAGTAGGCTTAGCATTTTCTATATTTTTATATTCGCTTTGAGAATAATTTTTATATGGTACATCTTCTTCTGTAGGTACTCCAAAAGTTTCACAAAAAGTTAAAGCTTCCGAACTTAAACTAGCATCCCCTTCTGATCCTCTATTTGACCCAGTTGCCAAGACACCACTTTTTCTCCATGTAGAATAAAAATCTGTAGACATCATATAATCTAGATATCTTTCAGATAAATCTATATATTGACCTGTTTTTAGCGCATAATTAGTTTCTATACTTTTTACTGTAGCAAAAGTCTCGCAAAGTCCAAGATTTTCCTGATTTGCTACTGGAATCTGCATTACATCTTTTAAACTAAATTTTCTTGGAATATATGTATCTTCTATATCATAAAGATTAACCACTTCTTCAGAATATAGGTCACTCATAGAAAATCTATAGTTCTTATTTTCTTCTATGCCTTCACTTGCAAATAGACAATTACTTATTTGTAGCGAAATAGCAACGAAAAAGAATGCAAGAATTACCTTTAGCCTTCTTTGTTTCTCCATAACAACCCCCGATTATTGATATTATCAATGATATTACAAAAATAAAAATTTTACAATAGTTTATCAAATAGCACATAATTATGTATTAGTTTTGACACAAGAGTGAAATACGATTTTATGCAATACTCATAGAAAAATTGTATTTTTTAACTAAATTTTACACAAAATATTGACAAGTCCATCAAAAATAGTTATAATAATGAAGTAGCTATATGGTGGATATAGTTCAGTTGGTAGAGCGCCAGTTTGTGGCACTGGAAGTCGTGGGTTCAAGCCCCACTATTCACCCCATTATTTTTTTACATTGGGCTGTAGCCAAGCGGTAAGGCACCAGACTTTGACTCTGGCATGCGCTGGTTCGAATCCAGCCAGCCCAGCCAAACGAAAACCTGTATCAAAAGATACAGGTTTTTTATTTTAGATATTTTATGTCTGTGTTATTTAAAATATGCATTTGTGATATTGCAATTTTATTTAATTTTTCCAATCTTTCAGATTGTCTTAAGCCTTCATTTATAAACACAGAGTTTAGACTTTCCAAATTTGCTAAACATATTAATTCATTTATTGTTGCATAATCTCTTATATTACCATCTAAATTAGGATTTTTGATACGCCACTCTTTTGCAGTCATCCCAAATAAAGCCATATTTAAAACATCAGCTTCTTCTGAATAAACAAAATTAATTTGATTTTTTGTTAGCTGATTAGGCACTAAATTATTCTTAATTGCATCAGTATGTATTCTATAGTTAATTTTTGATAATTCCCTTTTAGCATTCCAACCTAATTGTTTTTGTTCTTCCGATTTTAATCTTTCAAATTCTTTTATTAATAATAATTTAAATTTTGGACTAATCCACATTCCAAATTCAAAAGCTATATCTTTGTGAGCATAAGTTCCTCCATATCTTCCAGCTTTAGATATTATTCCTATTGCATTTGTTTTTTCAGTCCATTCTTTTACACTAATTTTATAATTATTAAGACCTGC
>CANRLG010000001.1 GCA_947631415.1 uncultured Clostridia bacterium | reverse complement strand
TCCCTTTTTATTTACTCAACTGAAAAGATAATAATACATTTTTTACAATATGTCAATACAAAAATCGCAATTCATCCACTACCTTAGAGGTAGGGAACTTCTTGCTTAGTTAGGTTAAACAATATTATTAATACTTGTGCTTATAATTCTTGCAGTTATTTCAACTACATCATCTATATCCTTTGGAGTAACAATATAATTTTGTGTTTGCAATACGCCTTTAATCTTATTATATCTATCATTACTTTCTTCTTCATACTCTAATTTATCCATTATCTCATTTGCGATAGTAGCGATATCTACTACCATTGGTACACCTATAGATATTACTTCAGCACCAGTACTTTCCCTATCTATTTTACTATTAATTCCTGTAATTCCAGAACCTGGTGTAATTCCTGTATTACTTATTTGAATTGAACTACCAATTCTAGAAAAAGATTTAGACATAAGACTATCTATCACAATTACTACTTCTGGTTTAACATTTGAAGTAATAGCAGTAACAATTTCTGTTGTTTCAATTCCTGTGTTTCCCATAACTCCAGGACAAATTGCACTTATTTGTCGTGTTCCAAAGTCTTTAAAATGTTCACTAAGTTTTAATATATGCCTTGTTACTTCTACTCCTTTTACCACTTTTGAGCCTAATGCATCTGGAGTTACATACATATTTCCAAGTCCTACTACCAATATGCTCTTTTCCTTTGGAATTACTTTTTCAAGTTCTTCTTTTATCTTTTCAACAAGTAATGTTTCATCCTCTAAATATTTAATTCCATCAATATCTATGGTAACATACTTTCCTTTTAGCTTATCTATTGCTTTTTCTCCATTTTCATTTAAAACGTTTACTTCTGTAACTTTAAATTCTTCATATTCTTGTTGCTTTACTTCAATTCCATCAATCTCGCTCATATTATTTATTACTTTATACTCATCTACTCTTTCATCTGCCATATCTGTATTAAATTTACACATAAAAAAACACCTCTATTATATTTTGAATTAATAGTGATGTTTTTATTCTATTTTTTTATAACATGCAAATTATTTTCTTTAAACCAATTTCAAAGTCTATATCTCCATTTTTTGTTTTTTGGTCATATTCATCAAAAGCATAAATTATATTTTTTAATTCATCTTCAGAATATTTATCTACACAATACAAAAGTTTTTTAACTACAAATGGATGTATTCCTAAAACTGTTGCAATGTCCTTTTCTCCTTTTTTCTTTAATAATTTTATTTGATATAATTGTTTATATTGTTTATACAACATTATATATATCTTAATAATTGATTCTTTTTGTTTTAATAAATTATCTAATTGTATTATTGCTTGTTGCTTCTTTCTTCCTATAATATAATCTAAAACATCAAAAATCTTTGCATTAAGAGTTTTTGAACAAACTTTATCTATCATTTCTTTATCTATAACATCTACATTTTCTGAGTATATTACTATTTTTTGAAGTTCATTTATTATATTAGTCTTATCCTCACCACAAACATTTTGCATATATGAAGCATTTTCATAGCTAATTTTCTTTCCATATTTTCGCAATATTTCAATTATATATGTACTCATTTGTTTTTCATCTGGATGTTTATATTCATTTACTTGTGCAATTTTAGACAATGTTTTATATTCACTTGTTCTTTTATCCACACTATCCTCAATAATTACAACTTTAATATCTGGGTCAAGGTCTTTTAACAACTCTACATTAAATTTTAGTTTTGTATCTTTAATTATAATTAACTTTTCACTTCCCAAAAAAGTAACTCCTTGAGTGATATTTTCAAGTTCATCTACATTATCTGCATTAACATAAAACAAGTTAACTCCAACTTCCAAATTAGAAAAGCCTTTTTTTATCTTCTCCACTTCATTATTTAAGTCATATTTTTCATCACCATATAATAAATAAATATTTGCCATAATATCTCCCACTTTTTTTTACTTTAAAAATTATCTTCTTTAAATTTTTCTATACTGTTAATTGCTATCTTAGCAAGTTCACCATATTTTTCTTTTTTATCTCTAATATTTCTATCCAAAGGTTTTATTATTCCAAAATTTGCATTCATTGGTTGAAAATCTTCATTTTCAGTTGAAATATATTTTGCTAAACTTCCAAGCATTGTATCATCTGGAAATTCTATCTTTTTTCCCTCTTTTTTAGCTATAATACTTAATGCTACCATTAGCCCAGAAGCTGCAGACTCCACATATCCTTCTACTCCAGAAATCTGTCCTGCAAAGTACACATTATTATCCTTTTTCAAGCAAAAATTGTTGTCTAGTAATTTTCCACCATTTATATATGAATTTCTATGCATTACGCCATAACGTTCAAACGTTGCATTTTCAAGACCAGGTATAAGTCTAAAAACTCTTTTTTGTTCTGGAAATTTAAGATTAGTTTGAAATCCAACAAGATTAAATAGTTCTCCTTCTTTATTTTCTTTTCTTAATTGAACTATAGCATAAGGACGTCTTCCTGTTCTCAAATCTGTAAAGCCAACTGGTTTTAAAGGTCCATATCTTAATGTATCTATTCCTCTTTTAGCCATAATCTCTATTGGCATACAAGATTCAAATATCTCACGTTTATCAAAAGAATGTAATTGTGCAATTTCAGCTTCAACTAGTGCATTATAAAAAGTTTCATATTCTTCTTTATTCATTGGTAAATTAAGATAATCTGCCTCTTTATACTGAGCAATTCTTTTTCTCCATTCTGTTTCATCTTCATTTCTACCACGTTCTTGAGTATATCTATCACCCCAAAAAGCAATATCCATGTTAATTGTATCTCTTGAGATAATTGGTGCTGCCGCATCAAAGAAATACAGACTTTCTTCACCTATTTTTCTACTTAAATTTTGCATTAAACTTTCACTAGTAAGAGGTCCTGTGGCTATAACTTTTATTCCCTCTAGTTCATCTATATTTTTTATTTCTTCATAAACTATTTCAATATTTGGATTATTTTTTATTTTATCTGTTATATATTTAGAAAATATTTCTCTATCTACAGCAAGAGCTTGTCCAGCAGGAACTTGTGACTTATATGCTGCTTCTACAAATAAACTATCAAAAATTTGCATTTCTTTTTTTAATAGACCACAAGCATTAGTAAGTAACATAGATTTTAATGAATTACTACAAACAAGTTCTGCAAAATTATCTGAACTATGTGCTTCACTTTTTTTATTTGGTTTCATTTCATAAAGTCTAACTTTTATACCATGATTTGCAAGTTGCCAAGCACACTCACATCCTGCAAGCCCTGCTCCTATTATATTTATTACGTTTTCCATTTCTACTCCAATCTAGCCATATTATAGTATACATATATATTTTTTTCAAGCAAAAATATAAAAAGGACATCACTATGATGCCCTATTTTGTTGCTTTAGGTTTAGTCCATGAAATATAATGACATGAACTATCTTCTGTATTTTTATTGTTTTCACAAACATAGAATGGTCTATGTGTTTTAGTATATTTAATTATTACTTTTCCACCACAGTCTGGACATGGTACATCAATAGCTTCGTTATATGGTTTAATATTTGAACATTCAGGATATCCAGGACATGCTAAAAATTTACCAAATCTTCCTTGTTTTATAACCATTCTTCTTCCACATTTTTCACATATTTCATCTGATTCTATCTCTGTTAACTTAACTTTTTCAATTTTATCTTGAACATCTAATAGATTTTTATTAAAAGGTTCATAAAATTCTCTAAGCATTTCTACATAATTTTGTTTAGATTCTGCCACATTATCTAGTTTATTCTCCATATTAGCAGTAAATTGTACATCTACAATATTTTTAAAATAATCTTCTAGTAATTTATTTACTGCAAATCCTAGTTCTGTTGGTTTTAAATATCTACCTTCTTTTTCAATATAAAACCTATCTTCTATTGTAGAGATAGTTGGTGCATACGTACTTGGTCTACCAACCCCTTTTTCTTCCATTACTTTAACAAGACTTGCTTCTGTATATCTTGCAGGTGGTTCTGTAGTCTTTTTATCTGCTTTTAGCTCTACCTGTTTTAATACTTCACCAATATCGAAATTTGGAAGCACTTTTAATTCATCTTCATCATCTTCATCTTCGGATTTAGTTTTACTTTTCTCATCCTTGCCCTCAATATATAGTTTCATAAATCCATCAAATTTAATGGTACTTCCATTTATACGAAATACATAATCTTCTACTTGAATTACTATTCTTGTTGTATCATATACTGCAACAGTCATTTGAGAAGCTAGAAATCTATTTAATATTAGATTATATAATCTTAATTGGTCTTTATCTAATGCATCTATGTCTGCATCTAAATGAGAAGGTCTTATTGCCTCGTGTGCATCTTGAGCATTTTCCTTTGCTTTAAACTCTCTTTCTAAATAATATTTTTTACCAAACTCATTTACTATATAATCTTTTGCCATTTTAATAGCATCATCTGATAGTCTTGTTGAATCTGTTCTCATATATGTAATATATCCTGATTCATATAGTCTTTGTGCAACCATCATTGTCTTTTTTACACCAAAGCCAAGTTTTCTAGAAGCCTCTTGTTGTAATGATGAAGTAGTAAATGGTGCTGGTGGATTTTTTCTTCTCTCACTTTTTTTAATATCTGTTATTTTATATTCTTTATTATCTATTTTCTTTATAATATTATTTACTTGTTTTTTATCTTTTAATTCAATTTTTCCGTTTGTATCACCATAAAATTTAGCTACTACCACATCTTCATCTCTTTGAAGTTTAGCAAACATTAAGTAATAATCTTCTGGTTTAAACTCTTGAATTTCTCTTTCTTTATCTATAATTATTTTTAATGCAACAGATTGAACTCTACCTGCACTTGTTCCTTTTTTTACTTTTTTCCATAATAATGGAGATAATTTATATCCCACTATTCTATCTAAAATTCTTCTTGCTTGTTGTGCATCTACTAAATCTTTATTTACTGTTCTAGGTTTCTCTACTGCTTTTTTTACAGCATTTTTAGTTATTTCGTTAAATTCAATTCTGCATTTTTCATCATCTGGTATATTCAAAATATTTTTCAAATGCCATGCTATTGCCTCACCTTCACGGTCAGGGTCGGTTGCAAGATATACCATATCTTTTCCTTTTGCACTAGCTTTTATCTCTTTAACAATGCTTGTTTTACCTTTCATTGTTTTATATTCTGGTTTAAAATCATTTTCTATATCTACCCCAAGTTTACTTACTGGTAAATCTATAATGTGTCCTTGAGATGCAATTACTTCATAATCTTTTCCTAAATATTTTTTTATAGTTTTCGCCTTAGAAGGAGATTCCACTATAACTAATTTTGACATTTTTATCTTCACCTTTCATTACTGATTTATGATTATACCACAAAAAGAAAAGTCAAATCAATCTTTATACAATAGATTTATCAAATTTGACAAACAACGTGTTGCAAGTTTAGCTTCATCTATGGTATTTCCAGTTGCTCCTACTTCTACTAGAAATGAGTATTTATTTAAGTCCTGGTTATATACAGAATTTCTAATAATAATCTGTCTAAATAATCCTGGATAAACTTTATTTGCTAATAATTGAATTTTAAATGCTAATTTTAAATTATCCATATAATATTCATTAGGCTCATCATCGTAACCTATTCCCATTACAAGCATTAAAGACGCAACATCTAACCCTCGTATATTAACTTTTGGAGCAAAGCTTAAATCCTCTATTGCATCTCTATGTACATCTATAGATAGAGCAATATTTTCGTTTTGACTTAACAAAGTGGATACGGTTGTTCTTGAATTTATATATGCACTATTATACTCTCCATAGTCGTGAGGTGTCAAACTACATATATTGCTTATTCCTTTAGATTTAAGATTAGATGCAAGTTCAGAGGCTATATACAACATATTATAATTTCCATCTGTTGTACGTGCAGCAGAAGTATAATCAAAAGTATAATTTTCACTATTTGAATACGACTCAGAGGTATGAGTTGTATACATCAATATATTATCTTTCTGTTTTGAGAAAAATATATCCTCACTATTAATTATATCTACAAAGTCAATATTTCTATTTGTTGAATAATTTACTACTTCAATTCCACATACATTTAATTTTTGGTAAATTTGGTTTTGGGCAGTAACAACTACATCATTCTCATCTATCTTTGAAAAAGTGGGAACTTCACTATAATTTCTAGCTATTTCATCTAGTAATACGTAATCATTATTACTACTCATATCTTCTATTTCTACCGTTTTTTCTTTAAAATTATAACTAGATTTATTTAGTAAATTATTCATTGCAAGAAAATTTTTTACATTAATTTTATTAGATTTTATTACCTCTAAATTACTACTTAAAAATAATGTATTGTGATTTAAAAAATAGTAAAAAGTAGCAAAAACAATAGATAATAATATATATCTTATATTAATGTTACTTGAGAAAATCATAATATTATTTCTATTTTTTTCTACTTTGTCCTTCACAAAATTACTAAAAATATTATCTTTTATTTTCTTAGCTTTTAATATACTTTCTATATCTTTTGTTTTTTTATTTCTTTTTGAATTAAAAAAGGTAACCGCAACTTTCATAAAACATATTCTCCTATGTTCTATTTTATTACGGTTACCCTCATAAAATTACTAATCTATTAATTCACTTATTTCTTGGCTATATCTATCTAATAGTCCTACTGTTTTTTCCTTCAAATCTATTACTTCTCTTTTCATATCTAAGAGTTTTTCTTTTTCCATTTCAATTAAATGTTCAATCCTATCTTTTTCTTGAATTGCTTCACTTCTTGAGTCTTCGATTATTTTCTTTGCTTGGTCTTCAGCAGTTATTAGTGCGCTTGCTACTTTTTCTTGCTTAGCTATATAGTCTGTTTCATACTTTTCTAGTTTTCTTTTAACAAGTGAAAGTTCATTGGCAATTCTGTTTGCATCTGAACGTTCAGCTTGTATTTTACTTTCATATTCTGCTTTTAATGCTTTTACATATTCTTCTACTTCTTTTTTATCATAACCGAACATCTCAGTTCCAAACTTCTTCTCGTTTTCCATATTACTCCCCCCAAAAGCTCACTATTTTATGAAATCATTATAGCAAATTATAGATTAATTTTCAATATTTTTTATTAATTTTTTTGTTTGCAAAATTATATTAAGTAAAATATTGCAAATAATATGTCTGGTGATTATTTTATGAATACAAATATAAATATAACAAATAGTGAGTATGATGACCTAATTTCAAGTAAAGCAACCAAAAGTTCATTATTAAAAAATATAATTATTGCTTTTATAGTTGGTGGTCTTATCTGCTGTTTAGGTCAATTCATTACAGATAGAGCTTTAGACTTTGGTATAGATAAAGAAGTTGCAAACACTATCTCTTGTATTACTTTAATTTTTATTGGTGCATTACTTACTGCACTTAAACTTTATTCAAGAATTGGTAAAGTTGCAGGAGCTGGTTCTACTATTCCAATAACTGGATTTTCTAATTCAGTTGTATCTCCAGCAATAGAGTTTAAATCTGAAGGATTTATATTTGGAATTGGAGCAAATATGTTTAAAGTTGCAGGTCCTGTACTTGTTTATGGCATAACTTCTTCCGTTATTCTTGGATTTGTATATTATTTAATTCATTATGTATTTTAGGAGGAAACAATTATGAAAGTTGGAAAACAAACAATTAAATTTGAAACTTTACCTTGTATTTTTTCTACTTCAAGCATGGTTGGACCAAAAGAAATGCAAGGACCTTTAGCAAGTTACTTTGAACAAAGTTCAAATGATATTTACTTTGGTGAAAAAACTTTTGAAAAAGCAGAAAGCAAAATGCTAAACACTTGTATTAATCATTTAATTTCAAAAAATGGACTTGCAAATAACGATATTGACCTAATATTTTCTGGAGATTTACTTAATCAATGTATCTCATCAAGTTTTGCTATACGTGATTTAGAAATTCCTTTTTTAGGACTATATGGTGCTTGTTCTACTTTTTGTGAGGGATTATTACTAAGTTCAATATGTATTGAAGCAAATGTAGCACAACAAATCATTGCATCTGCTTCTTCTCATTTTTGTAGTGCAGAAAGACAGTACAGAATGCCTCTTGAACATGGAAACCAAAAAAGTACCACTTCACAAGCAACTGTAACAGGATGTGGTGCAGCACTAGTAACTAATTCAAAAAAACTAGATAATGGAATACATATTACCTATGCAACTCCTGGAAAAATAGTAGATTTAGGTGTAAAGGATATGTCTAATATGGGAGCTGCAATGGCACCTGCTGTTTATTCAACTATCGCGAATCACTTAAATGACACAGATAGAACTTTAGATTATTATGATTTAGTAATAACTGGAGATTTAGGAGTACATGGCTCAGATATGTTAGTAGAACTATTCAAAAGAGAAAACATAGATATTAGTTCAAAACATAAAGATTGTGGTGCTTTAATATATGATACAACTGTTCAAGATGTTATTTGTGGTGGAAGTGGTTGCGGTTGTGTTGCTAGTGTATTTTCTTCATATATTTTTAATGAATTAAAAAATAAAAACTTAAATAAAATTTTACTTATTGCAACTGGTGCTTTAATGAGTCCACTTTCTTCTTATCAAGGAGAAACTATTCCATCTATTGCACACGCAATTTCAATAGAAAACGAGGTGAAATAATTAGTGGAAACTTTAATGACATATCTTTTTGTATTTATAACTGGTGGAATTATTTGTGCTATTGGTCAAGTATTAATAGATAAAACTAAAATAACACCTGCAAGAATTCTTTCTTTGTTTGTAACTTTAGGTGTAATTCTTACTTTTCTTGGAATTTATGAACCAATAGTAAACTTTGGAAAAAGTGGTGCAACTGTACCTATATCTGGATTTGGTTATTCATTATTTAAAGGTACAGTAAAAGCTATAGAAGAAAAAGGATTTATTGGAATATTTACAGGTGGAATAACCGCAACTTCTGGTGGAATAGCAGCAGCTATTGTATTTGGATTTCTTGCCTCTTTATTTGCTAAACCTTCATTAAAATAGTATAAATTTTAGCATAGCTACACATACTAATCTTAGTGATTTAAAAGGAGGAAAATATGGAAAGTTTAAATCAAATTGAAATCCAAAATATTAGACATATTTGTGGTCATGGAACAGAATTTTGTAGTAAGATAAACTACTATAAAACATTAACTTCAGATTCAAATGTTACATCTATATATGATGATATATGTAACGAACTTGAAAATCTAAAAACAGAGTTATCTAATTTATTGTGAGGTGAAAGAAAATGACAGAAAAAATATGTGTAAATGATGTATTATCTACTTTAAATTCAACAATTACTTTAATTAACTATTCAATTCAACAATCTAATAATAAGAATTTTAGAGATGCTTTAATTGCTTCTAGAAATACACTAGAAGATTACCAATGGCAAATATATTTAATTGCTAAAGAAAAACAATATTATATTCCTGCAGCACCTGCTGGAGCAGCAGACTTGGAACAAGTAAAAAATGCAGTACAATAACTTAATATAATATAATATAATATAAAAATAAATTAAATAAGATATTACAAAAAATTCCACCAAATATATCTGGTGGAATTTTTTTTAGCTATGTAATTAAATGGTGCCCAAGATTATCACTTTTAAATTTCAATGTACCGTTTTCAACGTAGATTTCATACTTTTGTGAAATTCTTTCGAGTTCATCATCTCTAATTAACTCTAGTGAAACAATATGATTTTTATCTGTATATTTTGTATATAGTGTAAATGTTTCTGAGGCATCTTCTTTTACTTTCTCAATATTTTTTAACTTCATAAGATTTTCTTCTAAAAATTGTTCTTTTGTTAAAAGATTTTTTTGTGATGACGCACCTAAAACAATATTTTCATCATTTTCTAAATTTGTTCTGTTTAAAAAATCGTTATATATCTCTGTTAAAATATTTATTTGATTAGCTTCATCTTCAAGTAATTTATTTACTTTATCTGTTTTAGGCATAAATACTATAGCAAGTATTATAGCAACGACTAATACTAAAACAATAAGTATAATTGGAATTAACTTTGATTTCATAAACTCCCCTCCTACCTATAATATAATTTATTTCATATTTTTTGTCAATAAATTAAATATAATATGAAAAAAAAGTTCCACACCATAAACTCTATATCATGGTATGAAACTTTCTATTTATCTTTCAATTTCTTTATCTACACTTTTTTGTATATTAACCACTTTATCATTTTGTGCAATTTCATCTTTGTTAACATTAACATCTTTATTTTGTATCTGTTTAGTAGCTCTTGTTTTCTTTGGAGTTGCTTTTTCTTGTTTATTTTTACTTTCTCCAAGTAAACCATTTAATTGGTAATTAATGAAATAATTTAGATACATTTCTTTTGCTTCTTTTTTAGTCTTTTTCTTTCTTCTTAATGGAGTATCTTTTGTAGATATAACATAGAACTCTCCATTTTCATACAAAAGTTGTTCATCTCCATCAGTAAAAATAACGTAATTTTCTGAAGGAATATCTATCTTTTCAATTGCTTTCATAAAATCTGTGCTTCCTTGAGCTTCTTTTTCAAGCTCTTTAATTTGTTTTGAATTTAATTCTACACCCATATTTTCTATTAGCTTATTTACAACATCTTCACCAAGAATTTCATCAAAACTATTATTTACTTTTTCTTGTGCATTTTCACTCATAATACTTCCTCCTACTTAAAGCATTCTATACATTTTTTAACTATTTCATCTAATCTTACATTTTCTTTCTTTATATACAGATAACCAATTAAACATTCAAAGCCTGTAGCCTTTTTGTATTCTATAACATCTACATTTTTTGAAACAGTAGCAATATTTGTATTTCTACCTCTTTTATATACTGCTATTTCTTCTTCTGTTAAACTATCCATAATTTTATCTATTGTACTTGCTTGTCCTCTAGCACTTACATATTTGATGGACTCTTTATGAAGTTTTCCAGATTTTGAAGTACATATACTTGCAAGATAGCTTCTAATATAGACATTATACACTGCATCTCCTATAAAAGCTAAAGTTTGTGCAGAAACTGTTTGTTCATCTATATCACTTATATATTCTTCCATACTTTTCTCCCACTTTTATATACATAATATTATATATTAAAATTTAAGCATTTGCAAGGTAGATTTGGTAATTAGTCCTTTATAATAATATTTATTTGACTTTAAAATTTATATATAATATAATACAGAAAAAGAGGTGGAAATAATGTCTAATAAAAGTGAAGAAAAAAATGGAAGTATTTTGGTAATTTTAATTTCTTTATTATTTTTAATATTTGGAGGGCTTTGTTTATTTCTTGCTATTTATACTAAAACATATATTTTAATTGCTTCTGCTGTAGCTTGTCTACTAGTAGCAGTTACAATGAATGTAGCAGATAAATTTAAAGTTAATAAACACAACTCAAAAGTAATAACAATAATTTCTTTAGTAAGTGATGTAATAGCTATTGTACTATCATTTATATTTAATATTTACTCACTTGTTTTTTCTATACCAGCATTTATATTTTCAAAAAAGGTTGCAAGATTAGGAAAAAACAAAGTAGCACTTGGTACTTGTATAGTTTCAGCATTACTTATTGCAATTAGTATAGGACGTTTTGTGCTTTCATTATTATAATATATAGCATATAAATGACCAAGAATTAAACTTCTTGGTCTGTTTTTTTTTAATTTTTTTCTTGTATAACATCACAGATAACTGCATCTGTAGTAATTATCATGGAAGCAATAGAGATTGCATTTTTTAGAGCGGTTCTTGTAACTTTAGTAGGGTCAATAATACCATTTTCTTTCATATTAACAAAAGAATTATTTATAGCATCATACCCTACTTCTTCACTCATATCTTTTACTTTTTCAACTATTATATCTCCATTTTCTCCAGAATTATTTGCTATTTGCCAAAGTGGTTTTTCTAAGGCTTCTTTTACTATATCTATCCCAATTTTTATATCCGAAGTGTAGTTATTAAACTTATTATTTACTTTAGATAAAACTTGCATATAGGCTTTACCACCACCTAAAACTATTCCTTCTTCAAGACCTGCTTGTGTTGCTGAAAGAGCATCCTCAATTCTTAACTTTCTTTCATTTAACTCTGTTTGAGTTGTTGCTCCCACTTCAATTACAGCTACTTTTCCTAAAAGCATAGAGAGCCTATTTTTTAAGAAGTGTATTTCTTCACTATCATTTTCTTCTTTAATCTTATTTCTAATTTTCTCTATTTTTTCATTTACTTTATCTGTATTTTTTTCTTCATTTTTAATTATAATTGTAGATTTTTTATCTACTTTTACTTTTTTGGCAGTTCCAAGTTCTTCAAGCTCAATATTTTCTATAGTCTGCATAGCATCTTCAGATATTAATCTAGTTCCAACACTAATAGCTATATCTTCTAATATTTCTTTTCTTCTCTGTCCAAATGAAGGAGCTTTCATAGCAATACAGTTAAATATTCCTCTCATCTTATTTATTAAAATAGTTCCAAGAGCCTCTCCTTCAATATCATCTACAATCATAATTAGTGGTCTATTAGATTTAGATATTTTTTCTAGTAAAGGTAAAATCTCATTTACACTTCGTATTTTCAAATTTGAAACTAGAATGTATGGATTTTCCACTTCTTCCTTTTCCTCATCTCCATCCATCATATATGATGAAATATATCCACTATTTATCTTTAATCCTTCCACTATATTAAGTCTTGTTTCACTTGTCTTAGATTCATCTATAGTTATTATGCCATCTCTACCAACATTTTCTATTGCACTAGTAATTAAATCTCCCACTTTTCTATCTCCAGCAGAAATTGTAGCTATTTCTCTTATCTGTTCATCATTTTCAATAGTTTGAGAAATTTCTTGTATTATTTTTTCACATTCTTCTCCTGCAAGTAACATACCCTTTCTAATTTCAATAGGATTAGCTCCAGACATTATACTTCTCATTCCACTTTTTACCATATTATATGCAAGAACTGTTGCTGTAGTTGTTCCATCTCCTGCAATATCATTTGTTTTTTGAGAAGCCTCTTTAATAATTTGAGCACCTAAATTTTCTATTTCATCTTCAAGTTCTACTTCTTTTGCTATACTTACACCATCATTAATTATAGTTGGTGCATTGTACCCAGACTGTATAGCTACATTTTTACCTTTTGGCCCTAAGGTAATTCCAACGGCCTTGTACAATTTTTCAATTCCATTTAAAATTTTTAACTTTGCATCATTTGCATATACTATTTTCTTTTTCATAATTCACCTCATATAACAGCAAGTACATCTTTTTCATTCAATACAAAATATTCTGAATTTTCGTATAAAATTTTTTTAGAATTATTTTCGTTGTATAATATTTTATCTCCATTTTTAATTTCTTTGACTAAATGACCAACACTTACTACATTTCCTATTAAATTTGAGTAGCTATTTGTTTTAACTATAATTCCATTTCTTTCGTATTCATTATTTTTAACAGTATTCACTATTATATTTTCACCAATACTTTTTAACATATCACCCCTCCCATAATTATATATGCAATATGCTTAGTTTTATGTATAAAAAAATACAGGTAGAAAATAACCTGTATTAATAATTCATTTTAGATGTATCAATATCTATAATATCATCATTTAATCTAGTAACGTTTATATCTGAAAAAAGATACTTTTGTTCCAAATCTACTTGTTTCATTTTACTTAGTTCAAGAACACCTAAAAAAGCAGTAACTATTTCTAAGTTCTCGCAAGTATTATTGAAAACAGTATTAAACACCATATTTTTGTTTTCTTTTAAATAATTTACTATCTGTCTTACTTTATCTTGAACTGTATATTTTTCATAAACTGCAATTTTTTCAATTTCTTTTGCTTGTTTATTTACTTTATTTTTATTTCTAAGTAGTATTTGTGAATATATATCTAATATCTGATTTTTATTAAACTTTTCTCCTGTATACTCCTTTTTTCTATTAAACTTAATTTTTTCAAATGTTTTAGAAAAATATCCAAAATTTTCTCTATACATTTCATTTATTTTTTCAGAAGCCTCTTTATACATTTTGTATAAATTAAGTCTTCTAAGAAGTTCTTCTTCTGAAACAGTTTCTTCCTCTGTTTCTTCTTCAAGTTGAGGTAATAATTTACGAGCTTTAATATCTAGAAGTGTAGATGCCATTACTACAAATTCTGATGCTACTTCTATATTATTCTCATTCATTTCTTGAAGGTATGCAATATACTCATCTGTTAATTCATTTAGTGATATCTCAAATATATCTTTTTTATTCTTAGATATTAAATATAACAACAAATCTAAAGGTCCTTCAAAATTTTGTATGTTAAATTTAAAATCTTCTATTCTCTCTATAGCCATTATTCCTTTTCCTTATCTAACTCTACTGCAATATCTAGTGCAAGAGTAATCATATCATTTAGTCCAGTTTGTCTTTGCTCACTTGAAATTCCTTGTGCTTTTAGTGGTTTATCTGTAACTGTAAATATTCCAAGAGCATTTTTACCTGTAGCTTTAGCATTCATATATAATGCAAAAGTTTCCATTTCTACTGCTAAACAGTTTGTTTGAGATATCTCTTTTAATATATCACTATCCATATAAAAAGAATCTGAGGTATAAATAGTTCCAAATTTTACTGTGTCTTTTGCTACTTCTTTTGCGATGTTTAATATTTTATCTGATGCTTTAGGCTCATAATTAAATCTATTTGCAATAGCATAGTTTGAGTCTGTTTCAGCATCAAGCGCTACTATTACATCTCCAAGTTCTACAGTTTTTGCTATATCACTTGCTTCATCATTATCCATAGAACCAGCACTTCCAACACGAATTATATTGTCCACATCATAACCTGCAAATAGTTCCATTGAATATATAGCAATAGATGGTACTCCCATTCCACTTCCTTGAACAGATACTTTTACTCCCTTATATGTACCTGTATAACCAAGCATTCCTCTTACGTTATTGTATAATTTAGCATCTTCTAAAAAGTTTTCTGCTATATATTTAGCTCTTAATGGGTCACCAGGCATTAACACAGTCTTTGCTATATCTCCCATTTTTGCTTCATTATGTGGTGTTGGTACATTTATCTTCATATATTACCTCCTTAACTTTTTTCAAACACATTATATACTATTTAATTTTTTTATGCAAGAAAGGTGCTAAAAATAGCACCCTAATCTAAATATATATCCTTTTCTATTTTAAATCCTCTCCTATACAAGTATGCACGTTGTTTAATTTCTTCCATATTTTTAAGCTTTCCGTTTTTAAGTTTTTCAATTAACTTACTTTCATACTCTTTTGTATTAAATTCTTCTAATTTTTTTTCTATTATTTCCTTGTGTATTCCTTTTTGTTTTAATTTCATCTTTATCTCAAATACAGAATACTTAGGTATATTTACACATTGTCTTAAATATGCTTCTACATATTTGTTATCGTCTATATATCCTATAGATTTTAAGTACGAAGTAACTTGTGATATTATTTCATCTTCAACATTTAACTTTTTTAGTTTTTGCTTTACTTCTGCTTCGGTTCTAAGTTGTAATACAAGATATTTTACTGCTTTTTCTTTTGCTTCTTCAAAATTCATTTATTAGAAACTCCTTCCGCCACCACCGTGTGAGCCTCCACTACTTGAGCTATGTGTTGAAGAATGTCCACCACTACTAGATGAAGAACTTGAAGAAGATGATGATGGTGGGTCATACACTCTAGTAGTATGTGTAGAGATAAATCTATCTTCCTTTGCACTATAACTAACTGAACCATTTACAAGATATTGTTTTGCTTGTGTTGCTTTTCTTACTACTTTATGTTTAGAATTTGCAACTAATATGAATATAAGGGTAATAATTCCTCCTGCAATTGCACCAAATAACATTGAGTGTCCTAAATTTACGAGTGCTCTTACTAAACTACCCACATCATCATATACAATATTTCCTGTACTGCTATTTATATGTGAATTAGTATTTTCCTTTGGTATTCCACTTTTTGCGTAACTTGTTGCAGCTGTTACAAATGATTTTGCGCAATTATAATAATCTTGTTTTGCAATATATGTATAAGTTCTATCTAGTATAGAATTTATTCTGTTGTCATTATATATACGTATTGCTTCACCAGTTGTAGTAATATACATCTGCCTATTATCCATGTCTATTAAGAATAATAGTCCATCCCATGTAGAACCTATTCCAAAATTGTTATAATCATAAAAATCATCTGCATATTCTTGACTATTTCTAAAATCTGTATCATTTGTAGTTACAATAGCCATATCCATATTATATTCTTCTATATAATCATCTATAAGATTTACAAGTTCTTTTTCTTCAGAATCTGTTAATAATTCAGCAAAATCATAAACTTTTTCTGTATTATCTATATATGGAGTATTCATTACATTCTTTTCATTGCGACTAGTTATTTCATAATGTGAAGGGTCTACTCCATAATTATCTTCTTTATCCCTAGTATATGTATCAGTTGATGCAAAAACGCTATAACTAATTATTACGAAAGAAAAGAAGAATGCCATTATTTTATTTAATCTTTTAATCATCTTTTCTTTCCTCCTACATTATTGATAATATCATTGAAATTAGTGTACACACCAAAAATGAAGCAAAAAAGCATAATGTTCCATATAATAGTCTCTTTTTCTTATCTATTGGTATGTCACCAACCATTTTTCCTGTTTGTCCATTTAAAGCAAATAGATATACATTGTCCTTGTATGTAATATTTAACATCCATACAGGAAGTAATACATATTGAGCATTATTTTCCCTAATTTCTATTGCTTCACTTTCTAATGTAACAGATGAATATCCAAGTACCGTAGACTTAAATTCATCTACTGTAGAATTATCCATTCTAAGTTTTGCTCTGTTATATGCTTCCTCTTGACCTACATCATATTTTTCAGATAAGAAACCAGATAAATATGACATATTAAATGGTTTTAATTCTTCATACTTAAATGGTTCAATAGAGTCCATAGTATTATCATCAAACTTAGTTGAGCCATCAACTGGAACTTTCTGAAAATCCATTTGTCCACTTCTAATTACACTATATCTATCAGTCTGTGTATAGTTATAATCTCCACTTCTCCAATGCTTAACTTTAGTGGCATTAAAAGTAGCTGTACCACTAGTATGTGCATCATAAAGCCAAAATGGTATATATACTCCTGTTATTTTCTTTATATTCTCTGGATTACTAAAATCTTTTGGAGCAAATATTTTTCCTTTTCTAAATATTCTAAAAGCATCTAAAGCTTGTTCTTTAGTCTTTTTAAACGGAATAATATATGTAGGTTTTAACCCTTTTACTAATCTATCCTTTATTATATTTGTACTTCCGCAATACACACAAAATGTAGCACTAGTGTTTTCATCTGTTATTACCTCAGCACCACAGTTTGGGCATTTGTATAAATCTGCACTCATTGTTTCTTCAGATTTAGTATTTTCTTGGTATGCTTTTTTTTGTTTAGCTTCAAATTCAGTTAATTGCTCTAAAGTATATGAAGTTCCACAATATTGACAATCCCATTTTTGTGTTGCAGGATTAAATGGTAACATAGCTCCACATCCTGGACATTTATGGTCTAATACATCCATCATATCACCTCTTAATATGTTTATATTTTATACTAAAATTATTAAATATTTCAATATATTATTAATAATTAAAATCTATAAAAAACAACTTAGAACATAATTCCAAGTTGTCTTTATTTTTTTATTCTTCTATTTCTTCAAAACTTTCATCATTTTCTTCTGAAATATCTCCGTTCATACTTTTTTCAAAAGCTAGATTAAAGTTATCTCTTACTTTGTTTTCTACTTCCTTCATAATTTCTGGATTATCTAATAGGTATTGTTTAGCATTTTCTCTACCTTGACCAATTTTTTGACCATTATATGCATACCAAGCTCCACTCTTTTCTATTATATCCATATCTGCAGCAAGGTCTAGTATACATCCCTCATTAGAAATTCCTTTTCCATACATAATATCAAAAACAGCTTCTCTAAATGGAGGTGCTACTTTATTTTTTACTACTTTTACTTTAGTTCTAGTTCCAACTACTTCTCCATTTACCTTTATAGCCTCTTGTTTTCTAACATCAAGTCTTACTGATGCATAGAATTTTAAAGCTCTACCACCTGGAGTTGTTTCAGGGTTTCCAAATAAAATACCTACTTTTTCACGTAATTGGTTAATAAATATTGCCACAGTATTAGATTTATTTAATACACCTGTCAATTTTCTTAATGCTTGAGACATAAGTCTTGCTTGTAGACCAACATGAGAATCTCCCATTTCACCATCTATTTCAGCTTTTGGAACAAGTGCAGCAACAGAGTCAATAGTTATAATATCTACTGCACCACTTCTAACTAATTGTTCTGCAATTTCTAATGCCTGTTCTCCTGTATCTGGTTGTGCAACAATTAAGTTGTCTACATCAACACCTAAATTTCTAGCATATACAGGGTCTAATGCGTGTTCTGCATCAATAAATGCAGCAATTCCTCCTAGTTTTTGTGCCTCTGCTATTGCATGTAAAGCAACTGTCGTTTTTCCTGAAGATTCAGGTCCAAATATTTCAACTATTCTTCCTCTAGGAAAACCACCTATTCCAAGTGCAATATCCAAACTTAGAGAACCAGATGGTATAGTATCAATACTTACATCTCCAACTTCTCCTAATTTCATAACTGCACCTTTACCAAAATTTTTTTCAATCTGCGCCATTGCTATGTCTAATGCTTTTTTTCTTTCTTCAGATATCATATTTTTCTCCCCCTTACATATCTTAGAACGTTTGTTCGTATTTATTATACTATCTACTTTTTGCTTTGTCAATAACTTTTTAAAAAATTTTTTCAAGATTTAAAAAAGCCAAGAAAATAAACTTTTCTTAGCTCTTTTTTCTATATTGATTGGTCTTCTTCTGAGTTTAACAAATTATATACATCATCATTAATCATATTAATTTCAGGAAGTGGTTTACCAAAATAGTAACCTTGTACGAGTCTTGCTCCAACAAGTTTTAGTGTGTCTAAGATTTTCTTATCTTCTACACCTACGGCAATTAAGTTTATATCTTTAGAAATTGTATATGTTATTAAACTATTTATATATTTTTGTTTTTCAAAATCTCTACTTATATTTTTAATGTATGTCATATCAGGTATTATATAATCTATATCTAAGTAACTCATATCCTCTATTGTTAATTTATCTAATCTAAAGTCATCTAAAGCTACTTTTCCACCTTTCATGTGTATTGTTTGAATATTCTCTTGAAGTTCGGTTAAATCTTTATTTTCGTAATTCTTAAATTCAATAACGACTTTATTTCTAGACATCATATCATAAATTCTTGGTTTATTCACATAATGAATATAACTTTCATAATCTATATTTGCCATTACCATATTTGACTCTCTATTTACTACACCTTCAAATTTTTCAATAGCATTTGTGAATAAAACTTGTTGCAATTTATCATAATCATTAAAGTCTTTTGCAACTTCAAGTAACTTGTCTATTTTAATCTTTTTAGTTGTATTTACTTGAGTTAAAACTTCATAAGCATATACATTTTGTGTTTTTAAATCAATTATTGGTTGATATCTAATTTTAACATTTTTCTTTGTTATTATTTCATCAATAATTTCTTTTATGTCTTTTGAAGTAATTTTCTCATCTTTATCATTTGGTGCTTCTTGCTCATTTTCAACTGCAGTTCCCTCAGTAGTTGAACTTTTTATTTCAATTTTCTTTCTTGCCCCTTGGTCAAAATATTTATCTATAAATTCATAATACTTGTCTTTTACCAGTTTAAATTCGTTATATGCCTCGTTGCTTTTTGCTTTCATATCTGCATCTTTTACATTTAAAAGTAAAAAGAATAGTTCTTTATCATCATTTAATTCACGTGCAAGAAATGTTAAATTTTCTGTTGTTGCTTCATCTACTGTTGTATATTTATTATGATATTTTATAAGTTTCAAAATTATATTTTTCTCATTCATTGAGAAATCTAATCTTGAAAGAATACGAGCTGAAAGTTGAACAGATTTTTCATCATATCCTTCAAAACTTTCATTACCATCCATATCTACTTGTTTTACTGATGGCTTACCAATATCATGTAAAAACATAGTCCATTTTAATACTTTCTTTTGCCAGTCGGAAATAGGTATCTCTTGGACATTTGCATTCTCTATACTTGCAACAGTATGATAAAAAACGCTATATCTATCCTCTGAATTATTTTGTTGACAATTAAATAAATTTTCTCCGTATTCATTATACTCAAATAATTCTGGAAAATGTCTAGCAAACGCATCCTGTTGTGTTATCCTTGGTAAAAAGTATGAAACACTATTATCTTGCAATACTTTTGTATATAATTCTGTAACAGTTTTAATGTTAGTAGAATACATATTAATATTGTTTATAATATTTCTAAGTCTTCCTTTTTCAGTGGCATCTATCATAACTGCAGAAGTATCTGCAAAGTCCATGTCAAACACACCTTCGTAAACCTCATATTTTATCATATCTTTACCTCACTATATTATTAGATTTTAATTACACATATATCTTACTATAAATATTTTAATTTTTCAAGTGAATTACGAGTATTAACAAATTTTTCGTTAGCACTTTTTACCTAATATTTTAACAATTTAGTTGACATTTTTGTAAAAAAAATGTATAATATCAAAGTATCTTATAGTTAGTCAAACTATAAACCCCGGAAAATTTGACTTTCTAAGAATATTTTAGGAGGATAAATTAAGATGAATAATACTACACATAGCGTTAAAGCTAATGAAATTGAGAAAAAATGGTATATTCTAGATGCAGCTGATAGACCACTTGGTAGAGTAGCTACAGAAGCAGCTAGACTTTTAAGAGGTAAACACAAACCTACTTATTCTACACACTTAGATTGTGGAGATAATGTTATTGTTATAAACTCAGATAAAGCAGTTTTAACTGGTAACAAACTAAATAACAAATATTACAGACGTCATTCAGCATATATGACTGGTCTAAAAGAAATTTCTTATAAAGATTTAATGGCTAACAATTCAGACAAAGCTGTAATTCTTGCAGTTAAAGGAATGTTACCTCACAATACTTTAGGTAGACAACAATTAACTAAATTAAGAGTATTTAAAGGTGCTGAGCATAATCACGAAGCTCAAAAACCTGAAATGTGGAATTTTTAGGAGGAATTAAAAAATGGCAAAGAAAGAATATATTTATGCAACAGGAAAAAGAAAATCTTCAATAGCTAGAGTAAACATTATTCCTGGAACTGGTAAAATAACAATAAACAAAAAAGATATTAATGATATCTATACTTTAGATACTTTAAAAGCTATAGTTTTAAAACCTTTCACAGTTACTAACATGATGGAAAAATATGATGTAGAAGCTACAGTTAAAGGTGGCGGATTTGTTGGTCAAGCAGGAGCTATATCTCATGGTATTGCTAAAGCTTTAGCAACAACTGACCCAGAAGTTAGAGCACAATTAAAAAGAAATGGTCTTCTAACTAGAGATTCTAGAGTAAAAGAAAGAAGAAAATACGGTCTTAAAAAAGCAAGAAAAGCTCCACAATTTTCAAAGAGATAGGAAGCTTTTTACAAAGAAGATTATACAAAAACTCGGAAATTTTATTTTCCGAGTTTTTTCTATAATATATACTTATTTATGAAATAAGCTACACCATTTTCATCATTTGTTTTAGTAGTATATGTTGCAATAGCTTTTAAATTATCGTTTGCATTCCCCATTGCTACTCCAATACCACAGGCTCTAAACATAGGCTCATCATTTATGTGGTCACCAAAACATAATGCTTCTTCTTTTTTTATTTTAAATAGTTTAAGAAACTCACTTATTGCTACCCCTTTATCTATATTTTTAGAATTAATATCTAAATAATAATGGTCTAATGTTTTTATTCCTTTCAAATATCCAGGTGTATAATTTAAAATTTGTAAATCTTCTATTGTATTTACATATTTTACAATTTCATCTATCTGCTCATAAGAATTAGCTTCAACAACTAATTGGTAGATAGGTTTAACCACTTCTGTCACACTATCAATAAGTCCATCTTGTACATCCATTTTTCTATAAAGAAATCTGTTACTATATCTAATATCTGAACAATTAATAATATATCCACAATGTCTTTCATCTACATACTTTGTTACTTTTTCTATTGAATTTACATTCATTTCATTACCAAAGAGTGTTTCTTTAGTAGCATAATTGTATATTTGTGCACCATTGCTAGAAATAATCCAATTACTTGCATTTGCGAGTTTACTCCTAAGTTCTACATATTGATTTCCTCTACCAGAGCAAATCACAACTTGTATACCTTTTTCAACAGCACTTTTAATTGCAGCTCTATTTTCTTCAGGCACACTTTTTTCTGAATTGGTTAGTGTACCATCAATATCTACAAAAATTGCTTTAATGTTATTTAATTTATCCACACTATCACCACAATTACATTATACACTAAATCCAAAAAGAATGGAAGTTATAATAAAATACACCTTTTATTTAACTTCCATTTAGTTATTAAAATATACTTAATTCTTTCAAAAATGCACTTATAATCTATTTTATCTAATTACAAGTATCTTATCTCCTACATCTATCACATCTGGGTTTTCGAGCTTATTTATTCGTATAATATTTTCCATACTTGTTTTATATTTCTTTGCTATTTTCCAAATACTATCGCCTGGCTTTACTATATATATGCTAATGCTGCTAATGTCTTTTAAATTAATAGGTTCTTCTTCTATTTTATCTATAGAATTTATTGTTACTATATTTTCTACATAAACATCTATATATACAACAATTTTTATATCTATATTTTTACCATTTTGTATAACATTAAGTTTCTTATCTACAATTTTAATATTAACATTTGAATTTTTCCAATCTTCTTCTATTGATAGACTTTCATCTATCATAATATCTAAATTTCTATTTTCAACTTCGCCATTTTCTTTATTTTGCATTAAAACATTTAATTTAGCAATTCCATTTATCTGTATACTATCTTCTAATAATTGAGGCATTATTCCTGATGTATCCAAGTCATAATCTATTATTTTATATCCATCTGGCACTATATCACTAATAGTATCATTAATTGTAATTTCTCTTATAATATCTACATTTCGTGAAGCTACTTCTACAGTTTGTGGTTGATATATTAAATCTGAATTTTTACTGTAAAAATCTTCCACATATTCTACTTCTTGAACTTCACTTATTGTAACTAAATATTCTATTTTATAATCTACACTAAGTGTTTTTTGTTCAATATCTGGATTGATATGCACATTTAAGTCCCTTAAAATATAATTTACATCTACTTTACTATTATCTGTAAGGCTTTCTGTTTCTACCATTCCAGAAAAAGCTATATCTACTTTTTCTTTGCAGATATTATTTCCTTCTCCCACATAAAGCAACTGTATTTCTAATACACCTTTTAGTAGTAATTTATTATAACTTTCCTTAAATTCTGTATCTTTAATTTTATATCTATACTTTAATATTTCATACATAGCTGGTGAGTCTTTAGAAATAACAACATTTTCATTTGAAGAAATATATCCTCTTTTGCTTTCTTTAATATCACAAAAAGAATGACTACATTTGTTAAATTCTATATTTGGGCTATTTGGAAAGTCCTTAATTACATCTATCATTTCTGTTTTAGTTATATTTAATACATACTGTATTTCATTTTTTACAGCTATTTTTCTTTCATTTGGCAAAGAATAAATTATATTTTTAAGGTTACTTTCAACTAAAACATCACACCCCTCAGTAATTTTATCATTATCTAAAATTATTGAATACGGACATGATGAATTTAAACCTCTTATACTCATCTTTTCATCATTTGCTCTATATATAATTGAATAATTTATCTTACCAACAATTTTTACACGTCCTTTACTTACTTCCACATCACTAACAAACGGATAAGATACAATATTAATAATCTTTAATGCATCGGGCATATTATCTGGAACTATTAAATCTTGTTCAATCCATTTATCTTCTTTCTGAACCACTTTACTTTTATTCAAACTAAGTTTCATATTGTTTTTTACTACACTCATGAATATATCCTCCTTGCTACTAAAAATATATTCTGTACTAAAAAAAATATTACAAAGATTAAACTAAATTATTCACAATTAATTATTATGAACATAGTATATATTAGTTAGATGATTATTCATCTAGCAGTTAGATAAAATTCTTTCTTTAAATAACATACATTTATATACTCTCCTTCTAAATTTAAAAAGTTGTGTGCAAAAAAAGAACTTAGAGATTAATTTTCTTCTAAGTTCTTTTAATTTATCTATAATTTTCAACAAAATTTTGGAGTTAAAACCTCTTAACTTTTTAACTCCAACCTCTTTCATATATCTCTTTTTTTCCCTCTATAGATTGCCTATTATAATCTAGTATATTTTGGCGTAGAGAAGTCATACCTTGTAATAGGTTCACCTGTTGGTAAACTTAATTCTAAAGTATTTGTAACAAGGTCTGAATAACTGTAGGATAATTTACTATCAGTTTCAGAATCTCTAAATACAAATAAGTTAGTGTAAGTACTGTCGATATACCCTTTCCTTTCAATACATTTGTTTCTTCCTACATTAGCTTTCACACAAATTTCTTGACCAACATAGTTTTCAACGTCTTGTCTTATTTTCATTAGCGAATCTTTTGATACCATATCGTCTCACCTCTTATATACCTCTCTTACAAGGCGAATTATACCACCATTTAACAGTTGTGTCAAAACGCATTTTTATATATATTTCATTAATATGTAAAATAAAAAGAAATATGATAGCATATTTCTTTTTATTTGGTTATTGATAGTATATATATTGTAACATTTGTATTACAATTATTTTGTAATATTGGCTATAGCACTTTGAAGTTGAGTATCTTTATCTCTTTCTATAAAGTTTGAATTAGTTACACCTTCTGGAAGACTAACTTCTATATCTGGCTCTATTCCATTATCTTGTATTACTACACCACTTGGAGTGAAGTATTGTGCTGAAACAATATCTATTGCGCCATGTCCTGCAAGTGAAATCTCTGTTTGTACAACACCTTTACCAAAAGTTTTCTTTCCTACCACTATTCCTTTATTTGCATCCCTAATTACACTAGCAAATATTTCAGATGCACTAGCACTATTTTCATTTACAATTACTGCAAGTGGTATATCTATTTGATTTGTACTAGTAGTGCTAAATACACTTTCTTCTTTATCTTTACTTACTAATTTTAATGCATCTTTTACTTCTGGAACTAATAGATTTAAAATATACATTGTATCTGCAAGATATCCACCAGGATTATTTCTTAAATCTACTACAAGCCCTTTTATTCCTTTGGCTTTTAATTTAACATATTCATCTCTAAATTGTTCATAAATACCGTTATCGAAAGCAAATATCTTAATATATCCTATATTATTGTCTAATACTTCTGCTGCTACATTATTTTCTGTTATATGTCTTCTTGTTAAATCAAAATCCAATATTTCACCATTTCTACGTGCTTTTATATGTACACTTGTACCTTCTTCTCCTTTAAGTGCATCTACTGCATCAACATAAGTATCAATATTTACTACTGTATCTTCAACTTGAACTATTATATCTCCTGCTTTTACACCAACTTCTTCAGCTGGAGAATCTGGCATAACTCCAAGAACAATTATAGCATCATCATCTTTGGTATATGATAGATGAACACCTACGCCACAATAATCTGAATTTGCCCCACTATTTAGTTCCTCTTGATATTCATCTTCATACAAATAGTACGAAAATTTATTCTCTAATCTATTTACCATTCCCTCAATAGCACCATCTACTATTTTGTCTTGGTCGTAATCGTACAAATAGTTATCTGATATTAATTTTGCTACTTTATCTAATCTTGCTATTTGTTCTTCTGTTAAAGTAGTTGTACCGTATTCTTTAGTTGAAACAATTAAAGGCTTAAATACAACATAAAGTGAAAAAATAATAACTGAGCTAAATACTATTGCAAGTGTAATTGAAAAAGCGTTACTTAATACTTTTACTTTATCTATTTTTTCTGAGTTTGAGTATTCATTTTCTTCATCAAATTCATTATTATCCATTTTTTTATTTACTCCTTAAATAATATTTACTATCCAATATTATATATTATTACAAAAATATAGTCAAATACTTAATTTATTTTTCTAACAATATATTCTAATAAATAGCACTCTTTTTACATAATTTTCTTTTTATTCCTTGACTTATATATTAAATTATTGTATAATTGAATAGTAAATTTAGAAATACTTAGTATAACACTATTTAATATAAAGTATTTCCCAAACTGGAGGGAGGGAAAAAAAGATGCCAGGAATTAAAGTTAAGGATAATGAAAGCTTAGATAATGCTTTAGCTAGATTCAAAAAACAATGTGCAAAATATGGCGTTCTTCAAGAAATTCGTAAAAGAGAACATTACGAAAGTCCTAGCGTAAAGAGAAAGAAAAAATCTGAGGCTGCAAGAAAAAGAAAACACTAGAATTTATATAAAATGAATTTTAAAACTTAGAGTTTTATGATAATATTAATACATCTAACATAGTTAGGTGTATTTTTTTTCGTTAGGGGGTAATAATATGAAAGTAGGAATAATTGGGCTTGGTCTTATGGGAGGCTCTATAGCAAAAGGACTTAAACTAAAAAATAATAACATAGAAATACTTGCATACGATACAAATATTTCAGATTTAGAAATAGCTAAGAAAGAAAAGATAATTGACTCATACACCACATCTGTAGATAATTCTTTTAAAGGGTTAGATTATATATTTATTTGTGTTCCTGTTAAATATACAATAGACATTGCTAAATCTCTTGAAAACATAGTAGATGATAACACTTTAATTACAGACATTGGAAGTACCAAAAGTACGATAGTATCTACTCTTGAAACATTTAACTTTAATTACATTGGCACTCATCCAATGGTTGGAAAAGAAAAAAGTGGATTTATTTATGCAGACTCTCATCTTTATGATAACTCATATTTTTTAATTACTACTACTCCTAAAACAAGTACGAAAAATATTGAAAAAATTAAAGAAGTAATATCTCTACTTAATGCAAAACCTTTACTTATTCCTTTAGAGAAACATGATTTTGCTGTATCTGTAATATCTCATATTCCTCATATAATTGCATACTCACTAGTAAATATGACTAAAAATCTTGAAGATGAAAATAACTATTTAAAAACTCTTGCAGCAGGTGGATTTAAAGATATAACTAGAATAGCTTCATCTTCTGCACAAATGTGGAATAGTGTATGTATTGAAAACAATGAGCAAATACTAAATACTCTTGAAGAATTTAAAAAATCTCTATCTACAATAGAAAATTATATTAGACAAAAAGATGAAAGTAAAATGATTGATTTCTTTTGTGAAGCTAAGCAGTTTAGAGATAGTGTAGATAATGTTAAAAAGGCAAATGAGATATGCACTAAGATAGAAAACACACCTGGACAACTAAAAAATATTATATCTATACTTGCAGATAATGGTTTGAATATAATTAACCTTTCAATACAAGATGATATAGATGAAAAACATGGTACTCTAAAATTATATTTTGAAAATGTTGAGAAAAAAGAAAAAGCTTTAGAAATATTAACAAAACATGGAATTTTAAATTTATGATTTACTATATATGAAAAAACATGATAGTCTTATTCTACCATGTTTTTTTCTTCCTCTGTCAAATACCTATATTTTCCTGTTTGAAGTGTTCCAAGAGTTAGCTTTCCCTCTTGAACTCTTTTAAGATTTAATAGTTTAATTTTAACGGTTTCACACATACGCCTTACCTGTCTATTTTTTCCCTCATGTATTGTAATCTCAAATTTATCTTTAGATATTTTTTTAACTTTTGCCTCTTTAGTAACATAGTCCCCTATATCTACTCCACTTTCTAAACTTTTTATTTGACTATCTGTAATTTCTGTACTAGTTGTTACCTCATAGACCTTTTCTATCTCATTTTTTGGATGCATCACTTTATTTGCAAAATCTCCATCATTGGTTAATAGTAGTAATCCCTCTGTATACATATCTAGTCTTCCAATAGGATACACTCTAACATTTTCGTTTATCAAATTCAAGACACTTTTTCTACCAAACTGTTCATTGCTTGTAGTTACATATCCCTTTGGTTTATTTAACATTATATATACTTTTTCTTCTTCTTTTGAGATAATTCTACCATTAACTTTTACAATATCTTTTTCCTCTACCTTATATCCAAGCTCAGTAATTATTTTTCCATTTACTTCTACTTTTCCACATTGTATAAGTTCATCTGCTTTTCTTCTTGAACATATTCCACAAGAAGCAATATATTTATTTAATCTTTCCATAATCATCACCAAATAAAAAAATTATCATATTATATACTATCATAAGCTTATGTTAACATATATAAAAGCTGCTAAACTCTTGCAGCTTTTTTTCTATATTAACTACATGACAGTTTAATTCTCTCTATTATTTTGTTTTTCTAATTTATTTAAAACATCTTGAAAATAATCTGGAAGGTTGGAATCAAACTCAATAAATTCATTTGTTGTAGGATGTATAAAACCTAAAGATTTAGCATGAAGCATTTGTCCTTTTACTTTTATATTAGGGTCTTTTTTACCATATACTTCATCATTTACGAGTGGATGATGTATATGTGCCATGTGAACTCTAATTTGGTGTGTTCTACCTGTTTCTAGTTCTGCTTTGACAAGAGTTGCATTTGAAGTATAAAAACGTCTTAAAATCGAAATATGGGTCACTGCGTTCCTAGCATTCTTATTTGTTACTGCCATTTTCTTTCTATCTTTTTGACTTCGTCCTATTGGCTCATCTATAGTTAGTTCATCTTCTTTAATTATTCCTTTAACTAGAGCTATATACTCACGTTTAATACTATGTACGCTAAATTGTTCAGACAATTTCTTATGTGCATTATCATTTTTAGCTACTACAAGTAAACCACTTGTATCTTTATCTATTCTGTGTACAATACCAGGTCTAATTACCCCGTTAATAGAAGATAATTTACCTTTATGCGAATACATTAAAGAATTTACCATAGTCCCAGTATAATTTCCATTTGCAGGATGAACTACCATTCCCTTAGGTTTATTTACTATTATTATATCTTCATCTTCATACACAATATCTAACTGTATGTTTTCTGGTTTTATTTCCTCATTTTCTTTTTCAATTAATGTGACATTTACTATATCTTTAAGTTTTAGTTTATATCCAGATTTAACAGTTTTACCATTTACTTGTATGTTATCGCTATCAATTAAAGTTTTTATATAACTTCTAGTAGCTTCTTCTATTTTTTCACTCAAATATATATCTAATCTTTTAGATACATCTTCATTTTCAACAATAAATTCCATTATATCTCCTAATTATTTTTTAAATAAGTTTTCTACTTCTTCTTTTGAATACGTATATTTTTTATTACAGAAGTTACATGCAACTTCTATTTTTCCTTGCTTATCGCAAATATTTAAAGCATCTTGTTTTCCAAGAGCAACTATTGTATTTTCTATTCTTTTACTTGAACAATCGCATTTTATTTTTGCATCTGCTTCAAATATAGTTTTTATTTCTTCATCCCCAGTTGCCTCTTTAACAATATCATCTATTGTTTTATTATCACTCATTAATTCTGTCATTGCAGGTAGTTTAATATTAATACTTTCTAAACTATCTATTGTTTTTTCATCACATTCTGGTAATGGTTGAATTATAAATCCCCCTGCATTACTTACACTATTATCTTTTCCAATCAATACTCCAACAGAAACAACAGATGGAGTTTGTTCAGATACATTAAAGTAATATGCAAAGTCATCTCCTATCTCACCTGTTAGTAATTCACAAGTACCAATGTATGGTTCTTTTAAACCTATATCTTTAATTACAGTAAGAGTACCTGCGCCAACAGCTCCTCCTACGTTTAATTTTCCTTCTTTTGTTAAAGGTATTTCTACATTTGGATTTGAAACGTATGCTTTTATATGTAATTTTTGGTTTGCACATACCACTAAATTTCCAAGTTCTCCTTCACCTTTAATTTGTAATGTTAATCTATCATCTTCATTTTTAAGAGTTGATGCTATCATAGCTGCAACAATTACAAGTCTTCCCAAAGCAGCGGTTGCTACATTAGACAAATTATGAATTTTTCTAATCTCTTGTACCATTTCAGTTGCATCTACTGCCATAACTCTTACTGTTTCGTTACAAGCTAAATATTTTTTAATATTCATTTCTTTTTTTCTCCTTACGTACAAGTTATATTTTACCAAAAAGTACGCTTTTTTTCAACATATTATGTAATATTGTATTTTAATTTTTCTTATGCAAAAAAAGACAAGAACAAAAGCTCTTATCTTCAATTTTTCTTTTTATTTATTTTTTTTATCATAGTTATTATTGTACCATTATTTAGTTTTGAATCTACTACTAACTCATCTACTAAAGATTCCATTATATTAAACCCTACTCCTGCGTGTTCTGATTCTGGTTTTGAAGTATAAGTTGGAATTAATGCAAGTGAAACATCTTCTATGCCTTTTCCAAAGTCTTGTACTTTTATACAAATATTATCGTTATTATCTAAATGTATCTCAACATCTATCTTTCCTTTTTCATCATTATATGCGTGTTCAACAGCATTAGTTACTGCTTCTGAGAGTGCTGTTTTAATGTCCATAACCTCATCTATATGTACATTTTCTTGAGACAGAAAACTAGTTATTGCAATTCTTACAGGAAGTACATTTATATCTTTAGATAATATCTCTATTTTCATATAATTATCTTCCATACTGAACACACTCCAACTGTATTTGAGATAGTTCTAACACTCTTTGAATACTTGGACTTGCGTTTATTACTTTCATCTTTGAGTCTAGTAATTTAATTAAATTATATCTACCAAGAATTAGCCCTATACCACTACTATCCATAAATTTTACATCCGTTAAATCTAGCACAAGTTCGTATGGTTGAAATTTCATTATATATCCATCTATTATTCCTCTTAATGTTTTGCAAGAGCTAACATCTAATTCTTCTTCAAGATATATTGCTAATTTGCCGTTTAAATATTTATACTTCAAAATAATCACCTCACAGATATTATACTAAACTTAATTTGCGTAATTTGTTATTTTTTGCTTGAACTCAAAAAAATCCCTAGATTTTTATATCTAAGGATTTTCAACAAGTCTTGCTTGTACTACAAATCTACCGTTTTTAAGTGAATAATCACAAGTAGATAGTGTCAATATTTTATCTTCTGCAGAAACTTCTACATTAGTTCCATATCTACTCTTTTTAGCGCAATCTGAAATAAAGTTATCATACTCTTTATCTGAGTTAAATACAGTATCTATGTAATAGAACTTAGTATCTGTTGTGTATGCAGAGAATATTTCATAAGTATAAGTTTTATCTAAAGTAGCTAGTTCTATATATTTATGTTTTGTAAAGAATTCCTCTCTTTTATAGTTTAAAAGAGGAGTAAATCTATTATCTGTTTCTGTGTTATGTCCATAAATAATAATATTAGTTTTTGGGTCTGCTAATTTTTTTATATCACATCTATAATCTAAAAATGTTTCGCCCCAATTTTGAGTTACTCCATCTCTGTCATCTCTATAATATCTTGTATTATTTAAACCTTGAAAAATTGGATAGTCTATTGTAGTTCCTGGAACTTTTAACCAACATACAGCATCTTCATAAGTTACATTAATAGCTTTTATTTCATCTACTAAATTTCTTCCCTCATCACTAGCTGTTGTTACAGGCATATCTGGGTCTCCGATTATGATATCATAACCAATTTCTTCACCTGGTTTTTCTAATTGTTTATTATTAGACATACTGTTAATAATAAAAGCACCTATTCCAACTAATCCAATAATAATCATAAAAATTATTATTAATACAAATCCTAAATTTTTTTTCTTTATTGCCATAATAGCCTCCAATAATATATTGCCATTATATCATATATACTTTTTTAGTTCAACATGCAAAAAAATAAAATCCTATTTTTAAAAATAGGATTTATTTTTTTATTATAAATTTACGTCTTGGTCTGAACCTTCTGTATCATGATTTAGGTTAGCCATTTGTGTATACATCATAGTAGATGCTACATCTGTATGTCCTAGTAATTCTTGAACAGTTTTAATTTCTGCTCCATCTTCTAGCATGTGAACAGCAAATGAGTGTCTAATTGTATGTGGAGTAATATCCTTATCTATTTTTGCTTGTTCTTTATATTGTTTTAATATTTTCCAGTAACCTTGTCTTGTCATTTTTTGTCCATTAGTATTTATGAATAAAGTTTTTTCTTCTTCAGTTCTTATTAACAATGGTCTTACTTTATTTATATATTCTTTAAGACATTTTAAAGATAAGTTTCCTAGTGGAATATGTCTTTCTGTATTTTTCTTTTTAACTTTAATGTATCCATTAGTTAAATTAACATCATCCACTCTTAAAGAAATAAGTTCAGTTACACGAATACCAGTTGCATATAAAACTTCAAGCATTGTTTTATCTCTTTGTCCTTTAAGCTCAGATAAATCTGGTTGCTCAAGTAACTTTTCTATTTCTTCTTTTGTTAATATTAAAGGTTCTTTTCTATCTACTTTTGGTGCTTCTACATTTTCAGCTATATTTGTTTCAGCAAGTTTTTTACTTACTAGAAACCTATAAAAAGCTTTAATAGATGCTGTACATCTAGAAATTGTAGAATTAGATTTTCCTTGTGCAATAATATGATCTATATATTCTTGCATGTCATCAGTTGTTAAATCAAAAACTTTTTTACCTTGTTCTTCAAAATAATTGCTAAATTGTACTATATCCCTCTCGTATGATGAAAGTGTATTTTGTGATGCTTGTCTAACCTTTAAGCTTTCAATAAATTCATCAATTATAATTCTCATTTTCAGTCCTCCATTCGTAATCTGTTCCTATTTTACTATATTTTTATGTATTTTGCAAGTATTTTTACAAAAATTATGTAATGTTTCTATGTTTAGTACATTATCATTCTATATCTTGTTATATAGATTAAGCATTACAGTACTTGTAAGCTGTTCTATCACTATAGCAAACGAAATTAGCGAAAGAGAAATTATTAATATATACATAGAATTTATACTCTTAAAAAATTCAAACTTCATCCCCTCTTTTATATTATTGTAAATGTTTAAAATGTTTGTACAAATTAAAATATATCCAAGTAAGCAAAATATGTCTGGTAGTATTACTCCAAGTAAAACACATAGTATTCCTTTTGAAAAACCAAATAATGACAATATACTACACATATATATTCCTATACTTGTACATTTTAAAATTAGTAAAAATAATAATATAGTTGGTGTAAAAATACATATTAAAGATAAATAACACACACTAACATATACAACATTATTTTTTAGTCCATTTACCAATATATTAACACCGTTAAAATCTTCACTTTTACTTTGGTCAAAGATATTTTTAATAATCTCAATATATGAATAGTCTGCAAAGTTATATATAATTATACCAATTACAATTCCTATAGCACAAACAATCCCTAATTTTATTATCATACTAAAATTCTTCATTATATATTTTTTCATAAAAAAATCACCATATAACACTCTATGTTATATGGCTTTATTTTATGAAAATTTTTCTCTTTCTTTAACAGCAAGTCTATCACACCTGTTATTTAATTCATCTGTTGAATGTCCTTTTACTTTTAAAAATTTAACTTGATGAATTTCCATTTGCTTAAGTAATCTCTCCCATAAATCAATATTTTTGACCTCTTTTTTATCTGCTTTTCTCCATCCATTTTTCTTCCATGAATAAATCCAGCCTTTTTCTATGCTATTTACAACATAAGCACTATCGCTATAAACATTTACAATACATGGTTCTTTAAGCATTTCAAGTCCTTTTATTACCGCAAGCATTTCCATCTTGTTATTTGTTGTATTTGCCTCTCCTCCAGATATTTCTTTTTCTACTCCATTGTATATTAGTATTGCACCATATCCACCAGGTCCTGGATTTCCGCTACAAGCTCCATCTGTATATAATATTACTTCTTTCATAATGCCTCCTATCATTTGAAATTACACTACATTTATGGTAATATATTAGCATAGTTGTTTTGAAATATCAAGAAAGAAGTGAAATTAATGAATGTTGTTGGAATAGTTGCAGAATTTAACCCAATGCATACTGGTCATAAATATCTAATAGAAGAAGCGAAAAAAAGAACTAATGCAGATGTTGCAATCTGTATAATGTCTGGTAACTTTACACAAGCAGGAAATATTGCTATTAAAGATAAATTTTATCGTGCTAAAGTTGCCATAGAAAATGGTTTTGACGTGGTAATTGAGTTACCTACTATATATGCTACTGCAAGTGCACAATATTTTGCACGTGGTGCAATAGAAATTCTAAATGCACTTGGTTGTGTAAATTATTTAGCCTTTGGAAGTGAAACAGCAGATACTTCTGAACTCATAACAATAGCAAATATTCTAGTAGAAAATGATGAGCAAATCTGGCAAAAAACAACAGAGTATTTTAAAGATGGTATTTCTTTTGCAAAAGCACATGAGAGAGCTCTTAGCAATTATCTATCTGCTTCACAAGTTTTAACTGCATCAAAATCTAACAATATTTTAGCAATAGAATACATTAGAACACTAATACTCCTTAAAAGCTCTATCATACCTATAGCTATTAAACGTGTAGAAAATAGTGATACAATTAGTGCTACTAAAATTCGTGAGCTAATTGATAGCAATAATATACAAGAAGCTAATAAGTATTGCTTATATAATTTAAAAGATACTATTTCAAATAATAATATGCTAGATGTAATTAAGTATAGTATAGTAAGTAAAGATATTGAGTATATAGAAAATATTAATGAGGTAACAGAAGGATTAGAGAATGTACTAGTAAAAAAAGTAGATTGTGGTAATAACTATAATGAATTTATACAAGAAATTAAAAGTAAACGTTATCAATTAAGTAAGATAAAAAGAATATTTTTAAATACTATATTAGATATAACCAAAAAGCAATTTGATAAACTAAGTAATGCACATTATGCACATATTCTTGCTGTAAACAAAGATAGAAAAAAGGAAGTATTATCACTTTTAAATTCAAATTCTTCAATTTCAATTATTACTTCTATAAACGATAAGATATTAAAGAATTTAGAAGATGTAAATAGAGAGGCATTACAATTAGATATTAAAGCTACAAATATTCATAGTATATTTTCTAATGATAAGCAAAATAGAGATTATACAAATATGTTATAATTTAACAAACACAGGATAATTTCCTGTGTTTTTTCAAAAAAAATATGGGTATATTTACCCATATCTTCTATACTCCTACTAAAGCTTTAGGACAGCCACGTTTTACAGCATTTCTTACTGACCTACTAGTTGCTTTTCCTTCATTTAAAGCCTGTACTAATGTCATAGGACTATTATCTGATTTATCATTATTACATTTCTCACAAAGCACTTGATAGTTGATTATATTATCTAATCCACCTTTAGACTTTGGATATATATGGTCTTTTGTTAACATTACCTCTTTGCCTTCATCGTTTATTCCATACACATTTAAGTGGCAACCTCTATTACTGCATTCTAATTTTGCATATTTTCCTTCTAAACCACATTTTGCGCATTTTGTTCCGTTTACTACGAAGTTTAAATATCTGTCATCCTTCGAATTAAATTTGTACTTTCCAATACTATATCTATTTCCTTTAGAATAATATACATCACTAATAATTGAAAGAGGTAAGTTGTTTATCAATACATGATATCTTCCCATAATTTTTTCTCTCCTTTACTAATAATTATTCTTAAAAAACGATACATTTTCTTCAAAACGTATTCTAATTCTCTTTTGTGTTTTCACAAAATATGTGATTTTTACTTAGAATAGTATATTATACTATCCTATGTACTAAATTATTTTTTTATTAAATTTTCCTCCTTTACATAGTACCACAAATTAATTATGTACTTCTATAAGACATATAATCTTTGTCTTTAACTATATTTAGAAGCAATAATATTATATCATTTTATTTGGATTATGTCAACTTTAATTTTTGTCAAAAAAAAGCACTCGATTTAATCGAGCACTCTTTAAAACTATATTAATTCAATAATTGCCATTTCAGCAGCATCGCCACGTCTTGCAACTAATTTAGTAATTCTAGTATATCCACCTTTTGCTTCATATTTTGGAGCAATTTCGTTGAATAATTTTTCTGTCAAATCAATAGTATTTCCTTTTTCATCTTTAATTTTGTTTAATGTATTAAACATTTTTCTTCTTGCTGCTAATTTAGAAGCACTATCAACTTTAACTTCTTCTTTTACTACTTCTCTTACTACAACTTCATATTTGTTTCCGTTTTTAGATGTTTTTGTTTCTTTAACTTTCTTTCCGTTCTTATCTAATTTAGCTCTTGAAACTGTTTTTTCTTTAGTTTCAAAGTTATCTTTTTCTTTTATAGCTAAATCAATTAAGCTATCTGCTAGAGGTTTAACTTCCTTCGCTTTTGCAAGAGTAGTTTCAACTCTACCATTAAGAATTAAAGAAGTAACTAAATTATTAAGCATTGCATTTCTATGAGAAGTTGTTCTTGAAAGTTTTCTTGTTCCTGGCATTGTAAATTTCCTCCTTTAATTAGTCTTCTTTACTTTTAAATTCAAGTCCTAAATCTGCGATTTTCTTAACCACTTCTTCAAGTGATTTTTTACCTAGATTTCTAACTTTCATCATATCTTGTTCTGTTTTATTTACTATATCTGCAACAGTATGAATACCTGCTCTCTTTAAGCAGTTATATGATCTTACTGAGAATTCTAAATCTTCTACTGGTGTCTCAAGTAATTTATCTTTTAAAGATAATTCTTTTTGTGACATAATAGACATTGTCTTAGCAATTTCAGATAAGTCTATGAACATTTCAAGGTGTTCATTTAATATTTTTGCAGCCATACTTAATGCTTGATATGGTTCAATAACTCCATTAGTCCAGATATCCATAGTTAATTTATCATAATCTGCATTTTGACCAACTCTTGTTTTTTCAATTTGAAAATTTACTTTCTTAACAGGAGTAAATATTGAGTCTATTGGTAAAGTAGTTATTCCTATTTCTTCACCTTCATAATTTGCTCTATTTCCTTCTCTGTATCCTCTACCTTTTATAGCAGTCATTTCAATATTAAGTTCAGCACCATCATCTAAGTATGCTATATGTAAATCTTTATTTACAACACTTAATGTTGAATCTGTAATAATATCTCCAGCTAGAACTTCACAAGGTCCTTTAGCTTTTATAGATAATTTTTTCTTTTCTCTATCATCAGATTTTAAACAAACTTGTTTTAAGTTTAAGATTAAATCTGTAACATTCTCAGTAACACCTGGTATTGTTGAGAATTCATGTGATACACCATCAATAGTTATTGTATCAATAGCATATCCTGGTAAAGAAGAAAGTAATATTCTTCTTAGTGAATTACCTAAAGTAATTCCAAAACCTCTTTCTAAAGGTTCTACTTCAAATCTTGCATAAAATGTGTCTGCATCAACTTCAACACATTTTATTTCTGGTCTTTGCATTTCAATCATTCTAATTCCTCCTTCTAGTGTGCTCTGATTACACACACTAATTAACTTTAAATGATTTTCTTAGTAAACATTTTAATGCAGTTAATAACTTTGTCCCACATAGGACTAAGTTAAACATTAACTAGTTCTTAGAGTATAACTCAACTATTAGGTTCTCTTGAACATCTAAGTCTACATCTTCTCTAACTGGTTTTCTTAATACTTTAGCTTCCATTCTATCTTTGCTTATTTCTAACCAAGATGGAACAGCTTTTAATTTGTTAGTTTCTAAAGAAGTAACAACTGCTTTATTATCTTTCTTAGAATCTCTAACTTTTATAACATCACCAACTTTAACAATGTATGATGGTATGTTAACTTTTTTACCATTTACTTCTAGCATTTCATATCCTACAAGTTGTCTAGCTTCAGCTCTTGAAGTTCCAACTCCCATTCTGTAAGCTATGTTATCTAGTCTTAATTCTAATTGTTCAAATAATGCATCTGAAGTAACTGCGTCTCTTCTGAACGCTTCTTCGTAGTATTTTCTGAATTGAGATTCAGAAACTCTATAATATGTTTTTGCTTTTTGTTTAGCTCTTAATTGAAGACCATATTCAGATAATTTTACTCTATTTTTTCCATGTTGTCCTGGTGCGTATGATCTTCTGTCTATAGCGCATTTTGTTGAATTACATCTTTCGCCTTTTAAGAAAAGTTTAGAACCTTCTCTTCTACATTTCTTACATACTGCGTCTGTATATCTTGCCATTTTATCTTTACACCCCCACTATACTCTTCTTCTCTTTGGTGGTCTACAACCATTATGTGGTATTGGAGTAACATCTTTAATCATGCTAATTTCCAATCCAGCAGCTTGAAGTGATCTTATTGCTGCTTCTCTTCCTGAACCAGGTCCTTTTACAAAAACTTCTACAGTTTTTAATCCATGTTCCATTGCTGCAGTTGCTGCTGTTTCAGCTGCTTGACCTGCTGCAAAAGGAGTATTTTTTCTTGAACCTTTAAAACCAAGTCCACCAGCACTTGCCCAAGATAATACATTACCTTGTGTATCAGTCATTGTAACAATAGTATTGTTAAAAGATGATTGAATATGTGCAGCACCAGTTGATACGTTTTTCTTTACTTTTTTCTTTGATACAACTTTTTTAGCCATTTCTATTATACTCCTTTCTTACCTGCGATTGCTACTGCTTTACCTTTTCTAGTTCTAGCGTTAGTTTTTGTTCTTTGTCCACGAACAGGTAATCTTCTTTTATGTCTTTGTCCTCTGTAGCAATTAATTTCCATTAATCTTTTAATGTTTAATGAAACTTCTTTTCTAAGATCTCCTTCTACAGTATAATCTCTTTCGATTATTTCTCTGATCTTAGCTTCTTCATCTTCTGTAAAATCTTTTACTCTTTTGTTTGTGTCAATACCAGCTTCAGCTAATATTTTTCTTGCAGATGGACGACCAATTCCATATATAGAAGTTAATCCAATTTCTGCAACTTTGTTTTTTGGTAAATCAATTCCAGCTATACGTGCCATTTACTAATACCCCCCAAATTAACCTTGTCTTTGTTTGTGTTTTGGATTTTCACAGATTACACGAACTACTCCGTTTCTTCTGATAACCTTACACTTTTCACAAATTTTCTTTACAGATGGTCTTACTTTCATTTTAAAATCCTCCTTAAAAAGTGTTTTGTTAATTAATTAACAAAAGTAAGTTAAATATATAATAAATAATCTTCTGAAATAAGAAAACTTTAGGCTTGGTTTTCTTACAGCCGCTTCTTCGGACTATTTATATCAAATTAATTAAAATAATAGGACTATTTCTTTCTCCAAGTAATTCTACCTTTGTTCAAGTCATACGTTGATAGTTCAATTTTTACTTCATCGCCAGGTAAAATCTTGATATAATGCATTCTAAGTTTTCCTGCAATATGAGCTAATACTTCATGTCCATTTTCTAGTCTTACTTTAAACATTGCATTTGGTAAAGCATCAACTACTACGCCTTCAACTTCTATAACATCATCTTTTGGCATTCTTACTACCTCCCTATTATTTAAAATATTCGCCTTATAAGCGAAATTTAACACATATATTATAGCTTAATTTTCAAATATTGTCAACTATTTTATTACTTTTTTTGAATATTACTAATTTTATTAATCAAATTTTGTATTATAACATGCAAATACATTCTCATAATTCTAAATAAAATAAAAGAAGGTGATTTACACCTTCCATTTATTTTACTTTCATTTCTGCCTTTTCTTGTTTTGTCATTGTTAATATTTCTGGTTCACCATCAGTTATTAGAACAGTATTTTCATAATGTGCTGCAAGAGAACCATCCTCTGTAATTATAGTCCAACCATCATCTAATTCTAGAATATCTGGTTTTCCAGCTATTACCATAGGTTCAATAGCAAGTGTCATTCCAGCTTCTATTCTTGCTCCACGACCTGCTTTTCCATAATTTGGAATACCTGGATCTTCATGCATATCTGCTCCGATTCCATGTCCTTGAAATTCTCTAACTACACTATATCCTTGAGATTGAACATAAGTTCCTATAGCATTTGAAATATCACCTATTCTATATCCAACTTTTGCATATTTAATTCCTTCAAAAAATGCTTGTTTAGTAACATCTATTAAGCGTTGAGCATCTTTAGAAACTTTTCCTACTGTAAATGTTCTTGCTGCATCTCCATTATATCCATTTTTTAATGCAACTGTATCAACACTTACTATGTCTCCTTCATGTATTATTTTATTTTTTGAAGGTATACCATGTATAACTTCATCATTTACTGAAATACAAGTTGCTGCTGGATATGGAGGTACTCCCTTTACCCCTATATCGTATCCTTTTTCTGCTGGTATAGCTCCAAGACTTTTCATCTTTTCTTCTGCTATTTGGTCTAGTTCATAAGTAGTCATTCCTGGTTTTATTTTGTTTTTTAGTTCTTCATACACCAAAGCAACTACTTTACCAGCTTCTCTCATCAATTCAATTTCTTTTTTATTTTTAATTGTTATCATTTATTTTCACACTTTCTAACTTTATATTTATATATTTTTAGCATCTTCTACAACTGTTTCTGGATTATGTGATGCATCTACTGTCATTAATAATCCTTTTTCTTTATAGTAATCTAAAATTGCTTGTGCATTTTCTCTATAGGTGTTAATTCTCTTTGCTAGAGTTTCCTTTGTATCATCTGTTCTAACACTTAAGTGTCCGCCACATTTATCACAAACATCTTCAACTTCAGGTGGAAAATCTATTCCATACATTTCTCCACATTTTTCACATTGTTTTCTTTCAAGAATTCTCTTAAATGCTAGTTCATCAGGAACAACTAATTCCATTACTTTAGTAATTGTCCTATCATGTTTTGCAAGAAGTTCATCTAGTAAAATTGCTTGGTTATATGTTCTAGGATATCCATCTAGTACAAAACCATTTTTGCAATCTGGATTTTCTATTCTTTCTTCTAGTAATGAAGTAATTATTTCATCAGAAATTAATTCTCCTTTTTGCATCATTTCGTTAATACTTTCGTTTGTTTTTGCAACTTCTCTTAACATTTCTCCAGTTGAAATATGAGGAATATTTAAAGCCTTTGCAAGAATTTCAGACCTTGTTCCTTTTCCTGTTGCAGGTCCACCTGTTAAAATATAAATCATTAAAATCACTCCCATTTTCACAAGTTATATTATTGCACATTTTTTTAGAAATGTAAAGAACTATATATACAGATGTGATTGAAAAAAACCTAGAAGAATTTATCTCCTAGGTTTAAACATAAAACATTTTAAAACATTCTATTATTTTTACTTGTCATCATCAACGAAATCATCATTGCTAAAATCTTTCAAATCGTTTTTCTTATTTTCTCGCAAAATACAAAATAGAATGTATCCTAATATGAAAATAACAGCTACTATAATTACTATTATTCCATCTGTACTAAATAATCCACCTGTATATGGCAATGTGCTCATATTTTCCATTGATATCCCTCTTTTCTCTTACATTTTATATATTCAATATACTTTCTTCAAGTTCTTGATAATTATTACTACCTACTATCTAAGCTCTCTTATACATATAATAAGAACTTATACCAAAACCTTCTTTACGATTTTAGTTTAAACTCTTGTATATTTCACCATCATGACATATATAGTAACACACTCTCCTCCTTTATATAACATTACTACTTAAGATTTTAAATTTAATTTCTTTTTAATAGTAGAAATTATACGATTATATATTCCATCTATATAATACGCCTTTTGTAAACAATTAATCCTACCATATTAACGTTTAGGTAATTTCAAAACTTTCAATTTTAATTCAATTCTTTTTACTAATAATTTAATTTCACTTTTCTCTTTTTTGGTAATTTAATATAAACTATAATAATTAATCTATCGAGCTTTCCCTATATAAACATTCACGTTTATCTCATAATATAATATTTATCTCTATTTTTAATAATCATAATTTATTTATTACCTAAATAATATCAACCTCTCTCTCTACAAAATTTTCGAAATGTTATTAATCATTTAACATCTTTATATATAATTCAAATAGTTAAAGTTTCCGTCCTATTTTTTCCCTTAACTTGTTTTCAAATTATATATATCAAATAGCATATTACTATAATAACTTAAATTAAATACCATCCATCAAACTTTTTCCCATATTACTTCAATCGTTTACTTATAAATATGGAACTATTTCTTAATGCACTTATTTTATAGCGTTGGGGGAACTATATGATTAGTGTTAATAGTCAATTCTATATTATGATACTCCTTCTAAACTATTTTTTGTAATTTGCTTTATTTCATTTTCTAAAATAATTATTTCTCTTTTTTAATTAACCTCATAATTATTAGTTATTTCTTTTTCTTTGTTAACTGAATTCTAACACAAGAAAATTTAGCTTTCAACATGTCAAAAGTATTTTTATGTAATGTAATATTTAAAATTAAGTTGTAATTTTCACATTATTTCATTTTTGTATAATTATGGTAAAATATATTTCATCAAAAAATTCAAAAATTACTGTTTTTATTGAAATTTAGCCTTTTTGAAGCATTAAAAAGTTCCAATATTTATTTAAAAATATTAGAACTTTTTGTGCTAAAATAAATTATCTTGTTTTATTATGACTTCTGTATTAGTATCAGGTACAGTCAAATCTACTTCATATTCATTAAAATTTAAAAGATAGTTTCTAGGTGCTTTATATTCCTTAATATAGTATTTTCCAACTGGTAATGTGAAATTACTAATATTATATCCTTTAACATCGAAAATGACCTCTTTTTGCTCGTTTAAAACCTGATAATATGCACCGTATATATACTCATCATTATCTTTAAAACGTACTGTTACTTTGCCAGTATCAATATTGTTACTTATTGAATACAATGCTGATTGCATTACATTATACGTGTCAAGAGCAACATACATAGTATTAGACATATCACTTTCATATAATTTAGATATTAGAATTTTGCCTAAAATATTAATTAGAATACCTGCACTATACTTATCTTCTCCATCTACTTTAAAATAGAAAAGTGAACCTGTATCTATACTATTAACTTCATTCATATTCTTATCTACTACACTAACATTAGCTATATCTGGAGTATAATTTTCAATTATAAACTCGGTTTGAGAAGTATTTTCATCTACATTTAGCCTCTTTATTATTTCATCATACTTTATGTCTGTTACAATAGGTCCTATTAAAGTTGTATTTGTTTGACTATCATATTTGCATGATAAAAACTCCTGTCCAGTAATGCTTGAACTATAAGTATTGTCATATTCATGATTTATTGCTAAATCCACCAAATTATTTACACAAGTTTTTATTCTTTCAAGAGCATCATTATATTTACTATCACTAGTAACAACATTCTCAATATAAAAATCTCCATTCTTAATATCTAATGGATTTTTAATTGTTAATGCCTCATATACTGCTAATTGAGTCGCAATATATGCTTCATCTTCATTAGCTACTCCTAACTCCTCACACGACCTATAAGGGTATCCATTAACAAGAAGTGTATCCATATATTCTTTTATGAAGTTTTGCTTATTTGCCATATAACCCGAAGTAAGTGTTTCTTGATTATATGTTAATGAGTATGCAACCTTATCCCCTAGCTTAGCAGGTGTTATTACTATTTGCTTTTCATTTAGTTTATCATATAAGTAGTTTATTGAATTACTATATGTTATTTCTTCTTTATCATAAGAAAAATCATCTTCTGTATTGCTCACTATAGTGTTCTCTACTTTGTTATCTTCTTTAGTTTCTGTAATGTAATTTTTAGTTTTAAAACCGCATGAATAACAATATAGATAGTAATATTAATACACCTATTCCAATAGCTAATTCAATGATTCCTAATTTATTCTTATTATGCTTTTTATTATTCAACTTTTCCTCAACAATCTTCGCACCTTCTTCTGTAAAAATCAAATGAATAATTTTGTGTAATAAATTATTATTTTTGGAGTCCATATTAATTACCTCCTCTCATTATAAATTTAAGGAGATTATACCACACATACTCGTAGAAAACAATTATAGTATATACAAAAATAGAAGGTAGACTTCTCTACCTTCTACTTAGTATGCTTTTTATTAGTTTTCTCTTTTTGCTGAGATTAATTTCATAAAGCCATATCCAACTAAACTTACAAGTGATACTATTATTACTATCATCATGTTGTCACTTAATATTCCACCAGTTTGTGGTAATCTTGTTTTAGTGTTGTATACAACAGATTCTATAATATCTCCATCTTTATCTATAGTAAATTCATGTTCTGTAGAGTCTAGTATGTACTTGCTTGGAGCTTCTATTTCTTTGAAAGTATAAGTTCCATATAGTAAGTAATCTGATTCTGCAAGACCATTTTCATCTGTAACTATTTCAGCTATAATGTTTTTATTTGAATCTACTATTGCAAATTTTGCACCAGCAAGTGGTGTGTTAGTACCATCTTCTAGTTTTAATATTCTTAATTTACCTTTAACAAAGTTATTTACTACTGTTTCAATTACATTTTGACCATCAGTTTCGATAGTGAATTTATGTAATTGTGTATCCATAACTAAGTTATTTGGAGCTTCTACTTCTCTGTAATAATATGTTCCTTTTGGAATATCTCCAGAGATAGCATCACCATTTTCATCTGTTACTATTGTAGTAACAACATTCATATCTTCATCTAGGATTTCAAATTTAACACCTGGTACAGGGTTATCACTTTCATCTTTTTTGATTATATGAAGTTTACCTTCTCTAACTTTATTAACTACTGTTTTAGTAACTATTTGTCCATTTTGTGTTAATTTGAATTCATGTATTTCTGTATCCATAACAACACTATCTGGAGCTTGAGTTTCTTGGTAGTAATATGTTCCAAGAGGTAATTGTTTAGATGTTGCTTCACCATTTTCATCAGTTGTTAAAGTATCAACTACTTCATTATTTTCATTTAATACATTAAATTTAACACCAGCAAGTTTATTTCCATTTGAGTCATATTTAACGATTTTTAATGAACCATATTCAAGAACATCATTAATAACATTCTTTTCAACAACTTGACCATTATCTGATAATACAAACTCATATTTATTTTGATCCATTACTACATTGCTTGGAGCTTCTATTTCTTGATAATAGTATTTACCTATTGGTAAATCTTTAGAAGTAGCAACACCACTTTCATTTGTGATGATTGTATCTACAACATTTCCTTCTTCATCTAAGATATTGAACTTAACGTTTGCAAGACTATTTTGATTTTTATCATATTTATTTATTTTTAATTTACCATTTGCAACATGGTTTACAACTGTTTTAGTAACAACGTTACCACCAGCTTCAAGTGTAAATTCATATTCTCCACTATCTAAGATATATGGACTTGGAACTTCTACTTCTTTATAGTAGTATTTTCCTGGTGCTAACTCTTTAGAAGTTGCTTCACCATTTTCATTTGTTACTATTGTGTCAACAACGCTCTTGTTTTCATCTAGTATATTAAATTTAGCACCTTTAACAGCTTTGTTGTTGTCATCAACTTTTTGAATTTTTAAAGATAATGGTAATAAATCGTTTACAACTGTCTTTTCAATTACTTCTTCATTTTGACTTAATTTGAATTCATGTTTAGTTGTATCCATTTTATATTCAGCTGGAGCATAAGTTTCTTGATAGTAATAAGTTCCCATCTTTAATCCGCCAGCACCACATTTACCATCTTTATTTGTTGTTAAAGATATAACAACATTTCCTTCTTCATCTAAAATATCAAATTTAACACCTTTTATTGGTTGGTCTTTGTTATCTTTTTTAGTTATTATAATTGAACCTTTGTAACTTTCATTAGTTACTGTTTGATAGAATGTTCTATTTTCTTGATCTACTTTAAATCTATAAACTGTATCATCCATAATATATCCTTCTGGACATTTTATTTCTTTAAAGTAGTAAGTACCATATCCAACATTTGCAGAAGCTTTACCTTCTTCATTTGTTACTATTTGTTGGATTGGTGTTCCTTGATAATCATATATTTCAAAAGTTACATTGGCTAAAGGTTTGCTTGAATCGTCAACTTTAGTTACTACTATTCTACCTGTTATTCTGTTATTAGTCATTTTTACATCTGTCATTTTACCAGATTCAACATGTACATTTTTAGTAGCTTCAACAACTTCATAACCATAAGGAGCTTCAATTTCTGTTAATGTATAGTTACCTTGTGGTAATTTATAGAATGTTAAGACACCACTATCACCAGTTTCAACTTCATTAACCATTACTTCACCAGTATCTGCATTAGTTAATCTAAATTTTGCACCAGCAACTGGTTGGTCATCTTGGTCAACTTTAGTTAATCTGATTTGTCCGTAAGTATCTAATTCAGTCCAAGTAATTGAAACGGGTTGATTCATTTCAACTGGAACTCTATCAACGATACAGTAATCTTGTACTTCACCATTTCTTACGTATATACGACCACATACTTTGTTAACATCTGAATGGAAATTTACTTTAAATGTAGTAGAACTTTCTTTTCCACTAAATCTAACGTAAACTGCATCACCATTATTTATTGTACCTTTATCATTACCATTTGCATCAGTAATTTTTGCACTTGCAGGTGCACCTTCTAGTGATGCTGTTATTGATTCAATTGTAGATGTTTTAATTCCATCTACTCTTACATAGTATGGTCCAACTAAAGCATCTGTACCTATATTAGATAATTTAACACTTTCTGTATTAACTACTAATGTAGGAACTTCTGAGAATGGAGAAGTTTCAGCAAGTGATACAAGTCTTGCAGCAGCTGCTGTTGTTCTTTGATAGAAACCTTCCATACCTGCTTTAGGAGTAACATTTGATACTCTAAATACTTTTCCTGCTTTATGTGATTCACCTGTTCTGTTTAAAACTTCCCATAAAGCCATTTGTGTTGCAAAGTAAGCTTCTTCATTATCTTGTAATCCCATATCTGCAGCACTTCTGTATGGATAACCATTTATTAATATTGCCATAGCTTGATCTGATAGATATCTATCAAATGTCATTGTTCCACTAGGCAATGCACAAGTATAGTCCATACAATATGCGATATTTCCACCTAATGTAGAATATCCATAGAATACATTTTTATTGTTATATGAATCCCAACCTACAGGAACTGAACCTGCTGAATAGAATTGTAATTTCTCAGCAGCAGCTTTTACTGCGAATGGGCTAAACTCTAAACTTAAAAGTAGCACTAACATAAATATGCTAGCGATTTTTAATTTTAGACGTTTAACATTTTTAAAAAATTTAACCATATTTACATCCCTCCTTGATTTATGCCATATAACTTTTATGTTCTAGTATACATAATTATTATAACATAGATTTTTAATGAAGTCAACGTTTATAAAAGAATTTTATGCTTTTTAATTTACATAATTCGACATATTTTCACTTTCATCTAACAAACCATTTTTATTAAATAATTATGTTTTTTATTCGATTTATACTTTTTAACATTTTTTTATTTATTTTGCAATATTTTTGAAATAATTTCTTTTTCTTTTTATTTTATCCAACTCTACAAGAATTAATTATTTTTTCGTTACAAAATAAAAGAAGATGCAAAAATCAGCATCTTCCTTTACATAAAAATTAATCTTTCATTGACATATTATTTCCTGATTCATAATTTTTCATTGCCTTATTAAATACATATATAGATAGTAACATATATAATGTACTTACTATTATTATTCCTATAAATATAGGTAAACTAAAATGTGTAGTTAAAAGCCTAATAGGAAGATAATCTATATATGCAACAGGTACTATAGTATATAGTAATACTTTTATTCCTGTGCTAAATATATTTTCAGGATATGTTGAAAATGTAATTAGTAGTGTTTCTGTATATCTTGAAGCTAATGAGTTTGTATCTCCAAGCCATACTGTAATTGACCTTAATATAACTTCTGAAGAAATAAAGAAAGTACTACCAATTACGGAGAATAATAGCATTAACAATACTTTTGGAATATCACAACCTGTTACTATAAATGCTATAACTAAACCATATACAAAGTCTCCACAAGCAGAAAATTTACATTTAGATGATATGACATTTAGATATAAATTTTTAGGCTGTAGTATAAAGCTATCCATTGTTCCATTCAATATATATTCGTTTATTTTATTTATTCCTCCAAAAAAGAAATATGCAATTCCAAAAGCCATAGTAGATATAGACCATAAATATAATATTCCATCAAATGAAATATCTGTCTGTGTTGGTATATTCCCTAATATAACTTTCCATACTATTAAAAAGAATAAATTATTAAAACACATAAACAAAGCTTGTATAAAGAAACTAACTTTATATGCCATCGCAGATTTTATACTTACTTTAAGTGCATTAAAAAAATACAATAAATTATTTTTAACCTCCATTAACATTGACTTTCTTCACCCCTTTTCTATTTAATATATTTACTAATATAAACATAACTATAATAGATATTACTTGGCAAAAAATTAAAAATATGGCATTGCTAAAATCATAATTGGTTAGTATTTTTCCTAGTGGATATACTGCATAACTCGTTGGTAAAAATCTTAAAATCCACTGTACAATTCCTGGAAAAAATTCAATAGGTGTAAAAACTACAATAAGCATAGATTTTTGTATAAGCAAATAGAAAGACTCATTCTCCTCAGTTATAAATGCAAGTAAACCAATAAATAACTGAATTAGTAATGAAATTAATAAAGCTAAAACTGTAGCTACTAGAAATAGCATTACTTGTACAAAAGTTACTTCAAGTGTTCCTGCCATAAGTATTCCTAAGATTATAGCAAATATAAAATTTATTACTACTGAAACTATAACAGTACATTCTTCTGCAAAAAAGTATTTAATAATACTCACAGGTTTGCAAAGTAAATTAGCAATGTTGCCACTTTTAATTAAATCTGAGATTTTTCTAAAGTTCTTTTTACTTACCGAATACATTATAAATTCGCCTAAAGTAATATACCAAACTAATTGCTCTTTTCCAAAGCCATTTATTTCCTTTCCCTTTAAGATGTAATCCCATAATTCACTTAATATAAATACGTGAACTAAGTATGCAAATAGTGTAAAGAAATAATCTACCTTGAAATTAAGTTCTGTTTTTAAGTTAAACTTAAAAATATCTAAATATTTTCTCATAGGCTTAACTCCTTTCACTATATATTTTTTTAATCACATCCTCTAATGGAGTAGATTCAATTTGAATATCTGTGATATTACCAATAGAAGTAAAATATTGTAGTACATCACCTATACTGTCTTTATTTTTATCTAATAGCAATTCAATTTTATTATCTACTACTGTTTTAACCTCATAGTTAAATTTGTTTTGAGTAATAATATTATCATAAGATATTTTTACTTTTTTCTTAGTTAAATAATTTTCTTTAAGTTCATTAATACTTGAATCTGTAACTAAAGTACCATTATTTATAATGATTATTCTATTGCATAATGCTTCTACATCTCCAATGTCATGACTTGTTAAAAATATAGTAGTTCCTTTTTCTTCGTTCAATTTCTTAATAATACTTCTTATTCTTGTTTTTGCAAAAATATCTAAACCAATAGTTGGCTCATCTAAAAATATTATATCTGGGTCATGAAGTATACTACCTGCTATTTCACAAATCATTCTTTGACCTAAAGATAATTTTCTAACTACTCTGTCAAGTAAATCTTGAATTTTAAACATATCTGCTATCTCATCTATACGTTTTAATGCCTCTTTATGATTAATATCATATATACTACATAGCAATTTATAACTATCCCTAACTGTTAAATGCATATATAATTGAGACTTCTGTCCAAACATACATCCTATATGGTATGCAAGTTGTTTTCTTTGAGTACTTGGATTAAAGCCATCAACTTTAACCTTTCCTCCACTTGGTTCAATTATACCCGTAAGCATTTTAATTGTTGTACTCTTTCCTGCACCATTTGGTCCAATAAAAGCTACTATTTCACCTTTATCTATGTTAAATGATACATCTGAAACAGCTCTAACAATTTGCTTTTCTTTCTTTTGTTTAATAATAAAATTCTTTTCTAAATTTTCAACAATTATTTGCATAAAAACACCTCCTAAAATTATTTTAGAGAACATCTACCTAATATTAATTTGGGTATAAAAAAAAGATATCCTCGCAAAAAAAGTCTTTTGATATGAGACTCCTTTTGCGAAAATATCTTAAGTGTACCTTATATATAAGGTTGTGTAGCTCGTTAAACTTATACACACTCTCATTCGTTATGGTTTTATTCTAACACATTTTTAAAATTATGTCAACATTATTTTCAAAAAAGATTTATATAAATTAAAATTTCATTAATATCAAAAAAAGAGAAAAGTAGAAGCTAATCTAACTTTTCCCTTAATGAAGATACTATACTACAGATTTTGTCTGCATGTTTCTTGTCTGTGCAATAATGCACATCAATATTCCTTGCAGTCTTTCCTTCGTAGTAAGCCCCTTCTTCTGACAAGTAATTTTTAGCAAGTTTTTCTGCAACAAATAAAGTCGCTTCTTCCTTACTTGAAAAACTACTTGCCTTTTCAGGATTGGAGTCAACAGCGTTCCAACCATATAGGTTATTACGCTCTTTGGCGAAATTACTTTCACCGTAACCACTCTCTAGACAGGCTAACCCCATCATGTAAAGAGCATTAACATTCCAATCCTTTTCTGCTTGAACAAAAGAAGCTCCTAATCCTTCTAACGCTGTATCTGACAACATTTTGTCTATGTCTTCAGCTTCAACATTAGAAGGAACAGTTAAGTCTGTATTTACTGTTAATTCAAAATTTTTAACAGCAACAGTTTCAACTTTTTCTTGAACTCCTTCGTTCTTTTGGGATAAAGTTGTTTTCATACTTCCATTTATATTAGAAGTATTCATAACAAATGAATACGCAATAAACAAAAGTACTAAAGCAATCTTCATCCTCTTCTTCAGTTTTTTTAGGACACTTTTCTTTTGGTGCCCTCTTCTGTATTTTTCCATATTTCTCTCCTCCTTTTTTATATGGAAATTTTAGAGGACACCTAATAATATCCTCTAGTTAAAGGATATTTTAAAAATTTTATCCTATTATAATTATACCACTTTTAAGGTTTTATGTAAACTTTTACATAAAGTAAAAAATACAGATAGCCAAAAAAAGTAGCACGAATAAATTCGTGCTTGATATGTTTATTTAGAGTATTTTTCGTATGCTTCTGAGGCATATTTTTGTCTTACCTCCAATCTTGGAACACCAGGTCTTTCAAAACCATCACAAAAGGCTTTTGTTGCTTCTGATACACTTTCAGTATTCTTGAAAGTTAATCTTTCACTTTTATGTCCTGCCCAACCATTTGTATTATATTCTTTTAGGAAAAACATAAGTTGTAGGTCTATACTACTTGGAGACATTCCCTTTTCTTTTGCAAAAGCGAAAAGATTATCTCTTCTTCCGTAAGACCATTGAATTAATCCATACCCAATGTTATTTCCTAATTCTTCTTTAGATAATACAAGTCCTGAATTTTCTCCTCTCATATTACCTATGATACCAGCAGCCTGTACTTTAGAGAATTTACAACGGATTAAAAAATCCCATATATATTCCTCTCTACCTAAAGTTGTACTTAAATCATAACTTTTAGGTTGTACATCAGCTTCTGGTTCCGACCCTTCTTCAGATATATTATTTATATCTTGTCCTTCTTCATTTGTACTATTTATATCTGAAGAAAGCTCTGATTTAGTTTCTTTTGAGTATGCAATTTTTATGTCTGTTTGTTGGTAATGCGAATTATTACCGTACATTACAAACAAGTAAATTGCTAATAATATCACAAGAAACACTTTGATTTTCTTCATCAAAGCTTTCATATTTTCCTCCTAAATTTTGTGAGCTGCCCCACTTTATTTGAATGATATTAATCATCAAGTTTTAAAAAAATCACTCGTTTTTATTATACCATTATTTTTATATTATGTCAACCGTTTTATGTAAAAATAAGAAGCTATTTCTAGCTTCTTACTATATTTTAGTCTTCTTCATCTTCTACTTGTTCAGCAGTTTCTGTTTCTGGAATTCCAGTTCTTCTTTTCTTTACATTCATAGCTTTATCTTTTCTAAGTTGTCCTTCAATTTTTGTTACTAAAGCCTCAATTCCTGTGTAAAGGTCATCAGTATTTTCTTCTGCTAAATAAGTACGTGATTTATATTCAATTCTCATATCAACACGTTGTTTACCTTTACTTTTGTCTGTAAAAGTTACATGACAAATTGTACTTTCATCAAAAAACTTGTCTAATTTCTTAATTTTCTTTTCAGTAAAACTTCTTATAGCATCGGTTACCTCAATTCTTAAGCCAGTTAAATCTAATTTCATAAGCACTCACCCCTTCATAGCTATATTATACAGTACTAAAATAAATAATTCAAGTTATTTACAAGATTATATATATTATAACAAATCAAACATATCCATTTGTTCTGACCTTGGCATACCATCCAAACAACCTGATAGCCTTAAAGTTTCAAGTGCAGTCTTTCCTATTTTAGACTTAATTGTCATATCTTCTATTGAGCTAAACTTTTGATATTTTTCTCTTGCATCAACTAACTTTTGAGCATCTACTTCTCCAAAACCTGAAAGTGATGAAAACGGTGGTCTAATTCCATCTTTTTCCATTACAAATGTTTTTACTGTAGATTTATATAAATCTATTGGCAAGAAATTAATTCCTCTTTCATTCATCTCTAATACTAATTCAAGTATTGGATACATATTTTTATCTTTTGGTGCAGCTGCATTTCCTAAAGTATCAATTTCTTTCATTTTGGCAATAACTCGTTCTTTACCATATAACATGGAATCACTATCAAACTCATCAGCTCTAATTGACATATATGCACAATAATATGCTTTAGGAATATGTACTTTAAACCATGCAATTCTAAATGCGTTTGTTACGTATGCAGCAGCATGTGCCTTAGGGAACATATACTTTATTTTTTCACAAGATTCAATATACCATTCTGGTACATTATGAGCTCTCATTTCTGTTTTATAATCTTCCCATTTTGGTTCTTTTCCTTTAGCTACTTTTCCTTTACGCACAGACTCCATTATTTTAAATGACATTCCAGATTCTATTCCTTTATTAATTAGGTAAATCATTATATCATCACGACAACATATTGCCTCTTTTAAGGTAACTATTCCTTTTTCAATAATTTCTTGTGCGTTATTTAACCATACATCTGTACCATGTGAAAGTCCAGATATACGAATAAGTTCGTCAAATGTAGTAGGCTTTGTATCTACTAACATTCCTCTTACAAATTTTGTTCCAAACTCTGGTACACCGTAAGTTCCAACTTCTGAATGTATTTGTTCAGGTGTAACTCCAAGTGCTTCTGTTGAACCAAATATAGACATTGTATCTTTATCATCTAGTGGAACTTTTGTTGGGTCAAGTCCCGTAATATCTTGTAACATACGAATTACAGTAGGGTCATCATGACCTAGTATGTCTAGCTTAAGTAAGTTTCTATCTATTGAGTGATAATCAAAATGAGTAGTTACAATATCTGAATATGGGTCATCTGCTGGATGTTGTACTGGACAAAATTCATATATTTGTCTTCCTTTTGGTACAACTATAATACCACCAGGATGCTGTCCTGTTGTACGTTTTATTCCTGTACATCCAAGAGAAAGTCTTGTCATTTCAGCTTGAGGTACATTTGTTATACCTCTTTCTTCATAATAATTTTTTACAAATCCATAAGCTGTTTTTTCTGCAACTGTACCTATTGTTCCCGCTTTATATGTAGTACCAGTTCCAAATATAACTTCTGTATATTTATGTGCTTTTGCTTGGTATTCACCAGAAAAGTTTAAATCTATATCTGGCTCTTTATCTCCTTTAAAGCCTAAGAAAGTTTCAAATGGTATATCCATTCCATCTTTATCCATATCTTCTCCACATTGTGGACATTTTTTATCTGGAAGGTCAAAACCATTGGCATAACCATAATCTGTAAAATCCGAATACTTACAGTTAGGACATCTATAATGCGCTCTTAACGAATTAACCTCAGTTATACCAGTCATATATGCCGCAAGTGAAGAACCAACTGAGCCTCTAGAGCCTACTATATATCCATGGTCATTTGAATCCCATACAAGTCTTTGTGCAATAATGTACATAACAGAATATCCGTTAGAGATAATTGAATTTAACTCCTTATCTAGTCTTTCTTCAACAATAGCTGGTAAATTTTCACCATATAACTTATGTGCCTTTGTCATAGCTATATCTCTAATTTCTTGTTCACATCCATCAATATGTGGTGGACATTTCTCATCAGAAATAGGACTAATTCTATCACACCAACTTGCAACTAAGTTAGTATTTGTTATAACTATTTCTTTTGCTTTTTCTTCTGGTAGATAATCAAATTCCTTTAACATTTCCTCAGTAGTTCTAAAATATAATGGAGCTTGAATATCCGCATCATCATAGCCTTGACCTGCTTGAATTATTCTTCTATAAATTTCATCTTCTGGATTCATAAAATGAACATCACAAGTAGCAACAACTGGTTTTCCAAGTTTATCTCCCAAATCAATTATCTCTTTATTTATTTGGATAACTTGTTCATGAGTAAGTTTTATATATTCTGCTTCTTCATCTTTTGCTTTCTTTCCATCTTTCTTAATTTTTTTACCAATTCTTTCATAAAAAGCATTATTTCCAAGTGGTTGAACTTCAAGATAGTCATAATAGTTTGCTATACTTTCTATATTACTACCATCATTTCTTCCAACAATATGGTCTAATATTTCTTGATATAATTCACCTTGTTCACAGGCTGAACCTACGATTAAGCCCTCTCTATATCTATTTAACATTGACCTAGAGATTTTTGGCTTTCTATAAAAATTCCAAACATGAGAGAAAGAAACTAATTTATATAAATTTTTTAAACCAATATAATTTTTTGCAAGTATTATTATGTGATTTGGTGAAATCTTTTTTGATTCCTCATCATATTTAGTAAAGATGTAATCATTTATTTTTATTCTTTCTTTATCACAGGCTTCTTTCATTTTAATAAACATTTTAGCAGTAGCTCTTGTATCATTTATAGCTCTATGAGCTCCTTCGAGCTGTATTCCCAAATGTTCTACTAATGTACCTAATTTATAATTTTCTACATCATTATATAACTCTCTTGCCATTTCAAGAGTATCTATTACGTATGGTTTAAATTCTATACCAAGCTTTTTAGACTTATCTGCTATAAACCTAGTATCAAAATGTGCATTATGAGCAACAAGTACACAACCTTTACAAAACTCTAAAAATTCTGGTATCATTTTATCTATTTTTGGTGCATTTTCTACCATTTCATCTGTTATATGAGTTAAATTTTGTACTTCAAATGGTATTGGCTTTTCTGGATTTACAAATGTTGTATACTCATCTATTATTTCTCCATTTTTTACTTTACATACAGCTATTTCTGTTATGCCATCAAGGTCTGGGTCAAATCCTGTTGTTTCAATATCAAAAACACAGTATGTATCAAATTCTGGAATATTAGGTTCAACATCTACTGCTAAATACCCCTCTGTACCATATATTACTTTAATAGGTGCAGCATCAAGAATATCTTGTGTAGTTATTTTACCCTCTTTTTGAACTAAATTTGCATAATTATCTACAATTACATGATTAGCTTCTGGAAATGATTGACATACTCCATGGTCTGTAATAGCGATTGCAGGATGTCCCCATTTTATTGCTTGTTTTACAAGGTCTGTTGCTGATGTTATTGCATCCATTTGAGACATTTGTGTATGTAGATGAAGTTCACATCTTTTTTCTTCCGCTTCATCTTTTCTTTCAGGTGGTTTTTCTCCTTTACAAATATTTTGTGCCATTATTGTAAGTTCATTTGAGTAAGCATCCATCTGTGGCTTTCCTTGAAGTAATACATAACTTCCCTCTTTTAATTTACCATTTACTTCTTCATATTTCTGTTTATCTAAAAACATTTTACATGATACGGTACTTGTCTTATCTGTTACAGCAATAGTAAGTAGCATTTTACCACTTTTTAATTCACGTTCTTCTTTTTGTATTATTTTTCCATTAATACAAACTCTTTCTCCATTTGGAACTATATTCTCTATTTTTACTATTTCTGGATTTTGAATATTAATTCCATATATTACATTTTCAGGTTGTGGTTCTTTAGCTAATTCTCTTTCTAATTTTTCTTCATCTGTAAGAGGTGCTCGTGGTGTAAATTTATTCTTTTGTGACGCTACATTATTTACTGGTTGTGTTGGAACTGGCTCATCTGGTATATTTGAGCTTTGCATTAAACTTTCAATAGTAACATATTTTGGACCAGAATATTCCATGCTTTTTGCACCAGGCATATCTTTAAATACAACTTTATGTCCCTCTCCAAATTGTGTATCTAAACTATTTCTAATGTAGTCATCCATTCTTTTTATGTATAAAAAGTTAGAATATGGTTTCTCTAGTTCAATATTTAAACTTTGAGTATCGTTATTTATATCTATTTTACAATTTTCAAAAATGTCTTGCGTATAATCATATTTTTTATTTATATTTGAAAGAATATCATATACATTCTCAATTTGCATATCTGTATTCTTTCCCTTATATGTATAATTAATTTTAAAACTATCTAGTTCATACTGTCTTTTGGCACATCTTTCAAATTCCTCAATATCTGCCATAGGTATGTTTAATTCGCTTGAAGAAATTAGAATAGCAGCATTTAATTTTTTAGAAAATTTTACTTCATCTACTGTAGCTTGATTAAATAAATTTCTATCACTAACACAATTTTTAAATACTTCTTTTACTTCTTTATTCACAATTTCTTCACCTCGTTTTTCTTTATAGATTATACTATTATTTTTGTATTTTGTAAATGAAAATGAGCGTTAAAAAAAGAGATATGATAATCTCATATCCCTTATACTTTTTACATTAATGTTTCTAAATATTCCTCTGTAAAACAGTCTTTAAATATATTAAATGATTTTTCTTCCAATTTTTCTATTGTAGGATAAATATCTAGTATAGACAATCCATTCAAATCACCATATAGCATTTGAACTTGAATTATTGTAGAAAGAGTACCTATTGTGTCATCATAATATTCAGAGTTTGTAAATTGTACACTCTTACGTGAACAATAACCTTCTTCTGTATAATAATTTGATTGAAATTCAGATGAATAATGTTCAAATTCACTATATTTTTTATTATAGTCATATTTTGTTCTTTCCCTATTATACTTTTGAACAATTTTCCTATCAATTCTCAAATCTTTTGCGTATCTTTCAACATTTTCTATTTTTTTAATGTAATCCATAGTAGTTGTTTCATAAGATACACCATAAAATTTTACATTGGTTTCATTTAGTATATGATTATTAATAAATTTCAATGCAGGTTTAACCTGTTTTAAGTGTTTACTTTCTTCATTAGTATAAATAAATGCACCATCATTACTTACTACAACAGTATGATTTTCATTACTAAACAAGTTTATTTTTTCATTAGCATTTTTTCGATTAGTAAATTCTTCATCAAATTTTAATGTTTCAAAAAATGATGGTTTAACTGTATATCTTTTATCTGTTCTTTTTGTATAACCGTATCTGAGTCAATAATTTTTGAGTATCTTGTATACTCTTAGAAAGATTACCATAGCTACTATAATTAATACGTATAAGTTCACCTGTGTAAATGTCTTTCTTCAAATCTTTTTTCTTTAACTCACTCATACTTTATACCTCCTAAATTATATTTTTAACTTAGTTGATAATAATTCATTTTGTCTGGTCATTATACTACAATATTTTTATTATGTCAAATTCTACAGTTTTAATTGATTATATTCAAACCTTATGTTATAATTATGTCGAAAAACAAACAACATGGCGTATTAAATATAACTATATTTAATGTTAATGGAGGGAAATAACTATGAACATTGACGAATATGCAGTTCAAATATACTGCGATGTGCTAAGTGGAAGCTTAAAGCGCTTTCCGCGTGACTTTTGGAAGCATGATGAAGAAAACAACTTAATGGCTTCAGCTGCTATTACTCGATATCTAATCGAGCACATTTTGAAGTGGAATGATGAACAAGTAAAGAAAGACCTTAGCTGTAAACTGTTTTTTAAGTATAAACTGAAAGGTATGCTTTGGACCTTGTTTAACGAGAGTGTATTTGCTGCATTAGACAATGCCTATCCTGGAAAATTCAAAGAGTGGGAGTTAGCATGTACTCCTAGAAATTTCTGGACAATGGAAACAGCAAGACAAGCAACAGCATGGCTTTTTAGAGAAAAACTGAATTACACTGATGAGATGATACTTCAAAACATGACTAGGAAAATCTTTGTAGATAATGGATTGGATGCTATGATGCATATTCTTTTTAATAACAATGCATCTAAAGCAGTTCGAAACGCATTTCCTGAGCTTTTTTAGTGATAAGTCCCCTACTTAAGGGGGCTTTTCTTTTACAACAAAAAAGAGCCTAAATAATAGACTCTTAATATTTCTTTATCTTTATCGCATTTCCTGATTCAAATAATTCTACATGGTTTAAAGCTTTTCCTGTTCCTATCGCAACACAAGATTGTGCATCTTCTGCAATCATAACTGGGATACCTGTTTTTTCTGAAATTAATTTATCTAATCCCCAAACAAGACCTCCACCACCAGTAATGTATATTCCTCTTTCAGAAATATCTGCAACAAGTTCTGGTGGAGTTTCTTCAAGAACAGAATGTACTCCTTCAAGTATTTTTTCTGCACATTCTTGTAATGCATAAAATACTTCATCTGAACTAATTTCTATTTCAACTGGAAGACCAGAAGTTATGTCCCTGCCTTTTACCATCATTCTTTCACTAACAGATTTTGGATACATACATCCAATATTAATCTTTATATCTTCGGCTGTTCTCTCTCCTATGATAACATTCCTATTTCTTTTAACGTACTTAATGATAGCTTCATCGAATTTATCTCCTGCCATTTTTATAGAAGTACTTCTTACTGCTCCTCCAAGAGATATAACAGCTATATCTGATGTTCCACCACCTATATCTACTATCATACTGCCATAAGGTTTAGATATATCTATTCCTGCTCCTATTGCAGCTGCTATTGGTTCTTCTATTAGGTATACTTTACGAGCTCCTGCATGAGTTGCAGCATCAATAACTGCTTTTCTTTCAACTTCTGTAACTCTTGAAGGAACACAAATCATAATTTTTGGTGAAAATACAAATTTACCACATACTTTAGTGATAAAATACTTAAGCATTTTTTCAGTAATAGTGTAGTCTGAAATTACACCATCTTTTAGTGGTCTAAGCGCAACAATATTACCAGGAGTTCTTCCTAGCATTTTTCTTGCTTCTTGTCCAACAGCAAGTACTTGGTTTGTATTTTTATCTATTGCAACTACGGATGGCTCTCTTAGAACTATGCCCTTACCTTTTACATATACAAGGATAGTTGCTGTACCTAAATCTATTCCTATATCTTGTCCACCAAAAATCACTATATACCCCCTCTTTCTGTTACAATTATATTACATTTAAGGTGGTTTTGCAACACCTAATTACAAACTAGTGTGACTGTACTTTAATTTCGTTGCCATTCCTCCTCTAATATGTCTTTCTGATTTATTTAATTCTAAAACCTTTTTCACTTCATCTGCAAGAGAAGGATTAAATTTAGCAAGTCTTTCGGCTACATCTTTGTGAACTGTGGACTTACTTATTTGAAATTGCTTTGCAGTAGCTCTGACTGTTGCTCCATTTTCTATTATATAATTTGCAAATAATTTTGCCCTATTTTCTATATCTTCCATAACAACCTCCTATTTAAATATATATGTAGGATTTACAATTTTATTATTCAAATACAATACAAAATGTAAATGAGGATTATCTAAAGCCTCTCCAACAGCTGTATTTCCAACTTTACCTATTTTTTGACCTTTAATTACACTTTCACCAACATTAACACATACATTTTCATCCAAATTTGAATACGAACTCATATATCCATCAATATGCTCAATTTTTACAGTCATTCCATAAAAATCATCCATATATATACTATCTACAACACCTTTTTCAATAGCCATTACATTACTATTTTTTGTTGGTGCTATATCTATTCCCTCATGCGTTTTCCATTGATTTAAAGTCTTTGAATAAATAACTTTATCTTGAGAATAAATTTTCTGCACTTCACCCTCTAAAGCAGGAATAAAAATTAATTCTTCTTTTGCTTTTAGAATATGTGCCTCTTGATTATCTATAGAGCTAGAAACAGTTATAGTTTCTTCTTCAGGAGGAATTATTTGTGCTATTTTTATATAATCTTTTATCCTAAAATTTACCATTATGGTTAATACAAGTAGCATACTCATACCAATAAAAATTTTTTTCATTTTATTTTTATTGTTTTCATACTCCTTTTTATCCTCCTCATCTTCTAATACACACTCCTGAGCTCCTTTTCTTGTCCTATTTTCAAAATTAATAACCTCTGTTTCCTTTTCTTCTTTTCCTCTAAGTATGTTTATAATATTTTTAATTTTCTCATTAACCTTTATTTTCATATTTCCCCTCTTTTCACATTTTCAATATCTACATCTGTATAATAATGATGTATTATTTGTTCGTATGTATATCCTTCTTTTGCATAATGATTTGCACCCACTTGACTCATTCCAACTCCATGTCCAAAACCTAAAACATTAAATTCAATACTGTCATCTGAGATTTCCATAGTAAATAATGTAGAATTTAATCCAAATAATTGCCTTAAATCTTCTGCCTTTATTTTAGTATTTCCAACTTCAATACTTTTCACTCTTTCACTTTGTGTATACTCACTAATATGAATATTTGAAAATTCCTCTTTAGATAAAGACTCTATATATGAATTACTTACTAATACATTTTTAAAATCTTCAAAACTTATGCTAACTTTACTATTTCTTCTTTCATAATCTAAATCTTCTTCATTTTCTACAGACTTTAAATATGGAATATCTTCATTCGACCAAATTGCCTTTGCATCTTCTGTGCGAATTGGACTACTTGCATGAAACAATGCATTAATTACTTTTCCTTGATATGTAATAATAATTCCATCTGTATCTTCAACTGCCTCTTTAATCTTTCTTTCACCTATTGCAATTTCCTCATCTGTAAAACCTTTATCTTTCCATATCTGTTCTAGTTTATCTAGCTCATTAAAAGCTTGACAATGTTTATAATCTGTACACACATCTGCATTTTCTTCTCCATCATTTATTATTTTGTTGTATAAGTATGTCCTTGCTACGATTACTTGTGCCTTTATTGCTTCAATTTCGTACTTAAAAGGAATTTCTGATGCAGTAACGCAATACAAGTAGTATTTAAGGTCAACATCTCTTATTTTGCCATTTTGAACGTCATAGAGTGCTATTTTATCTTTTGATGCAAGTTCTTCTATACTAACTTTTTCTACGTGCTGTATTTCTTCAAATTTTTCTTCTCTACCAAATATGATTAAACAAACAACTATAATTCCTAAAATAGCTGAAATTATGTACAAAAAAAATAGTCTAGATTTCAATACATATCCCTCCAATATGTATTTATTCCAGACTAATAATATTATTATATATTTCTATTTTTTAGACAAAAAAAGAACCTAAAATGAAATTCATCTTAGGTTATCTTTCAAAATTTGTATTTTCAGAAATCTCTCTTTTATTTTCATTTCCTTTTACCATTTCATCTACCATTTTTAAAAATAAATCTTTTTTACTTGGTCTACCTAGTTTATTTGGAATTTTATAATATTCTCCATATTTACTTTTTAAATCTAAGTCCTTCATATCTTCCAAATCGTCAACTTCTCCATTACTTGAAAATTTCTTTTCTTCACTAGACATTATATCTTTTTTATAATTTTTTCTAACCTCTATGCATTTCATCATCTTTTTTAACCATCTTGCAATCTCTGCATTATTTTCATAAATTACATTATTATGTGAATAGCATTTTATAATCTGATTAACTGCACCTAAAGACTCCAATGTATCATTCATACTCCCCTCAAAATCTACTCCCTCTCTGAGACTTTCAAAACTACTTGTTGTTTCAGTATAATTAACTTGAATATTTTTGCTATCAACTAATTTTCTTTCTTCAGGATTAACTCCCACACCATTCTGATCAAGGTACTCTATAATTTTATCTTCTAAATTATCATATTGTTTATCCTCTTGTTCATAATTTTCCACAATGCTAATACCATTTAATGTTACTGAATTTGCTTCTTCATATTTAGCTCTTTCTGAACTAGTAAGTAACAATAGAAAAAGGGTAGTTATTCCTATTACTTTTGCAGTAGATTTTAATATATTTTTTGCACCCATTTTAATGTAGTTTTTATTTGCCTCTTTATTAAACTCTATTTCTTCTTGTGTAAAGTTAGCCTCAAACTTATCATACTCTTTCTTTAATCCTTTATTTTTATTATCTAAAACATTGACTTTTTTAAATGCTGTTTCTTTAATTCTATTTAATAATTCATTAAATGAATCTAATAATTCTTTCATACCTACCAAATTTGGTATACTTTGTACATTCATATTTTCTCACCTATTACTTTATTTTTTGTGATACATTTTCTTCTTTATTCTTTTCATTTAATTCTCTTTCTAATTCTTCATCCATTTGTGTTTTATCTAGCATATATTCTTTATTATCACCATGTAAAACATAATATTCCCTACCATCAATTACAACAATATCCTCCTGTTTTGGAGGCTCACCATGTTCTCCATATATAGATGGAACATCCTTATTCTTTTCAATTTCTTCTTCTTCCTCTGATTTTAAACTTCCAGTTGCCATACCGATTGCTTTTACAACATCTTCTAAATCTTGAAAATTATCCATAGCGGTATACATCATTTTTTGTAGTACACTTTCATCCATAGTTTGCACCTGTGAAACATTATATTGTGGATCTAAATTATATGGTTGAATTTGAGTATCATCTTTAGGATTAAATAGCATACCTATTCCAACTATAGACAATACCGAAACTTGTAAAATTTTTTTTGTTTTTTCAGTCAAAAATTTTGTTTTCGTTGAAGATAATTTTTCTAATACTTTATCTCGTGTAGTTTTTAATTTTTCAGCACCTTCTTTTAACAACAATTTTGCACAAGACAATGTATGCTTTACACTTTTTTGTAAATCTATATAAGATTGCTTAAGCCTTTGCATTGCACTCAAATCTGGTACTTCTTCAATTACATCTTCCATACAATTACTCCTGATTATTTATTCCTTCTAATAGTTTTTGCATTTCATCTACATTATTTATCATTTTATTATATAAAGCTATATCCTTTTTTGTATTATATATATCATCTCTTATAGCTTCTATTTCTGATTTATATAAATCAGCTATTGCAAATTGAACATCTAAATCTAATTCCTCTTGCTTTATAGCTCCTCTTTCAAATAGGTCTCTAATTTTTTTTATCTCTTCAATATCTTTCATACATTTACCTCACTCTGCATACATAATAATTATATAGAATAACTAAAAAATTTTTCAACAAAAGTAGTTAAAATGTTATATTATTTAATATTATTGAACAAAAGATGTACATTTATCATGTACACCTTTTTTACTACTATTGAATGTCATTTGATGCTCTTTCATCTGTATCAAATAATACAACAGTTCCTTTTACAAAATCATAAGTTTCTTGATTACCTATAACCCAAATTCCTTTTTCAAGTTGTAATCTTAAGCTTGTATTTTCATTTATAGGTTGACCTGGATTTGAAAATCCTAAATATCCCTCATAATCCCATTGAGTTGAATTTATTTGAGAACCATTGCTTTTATTTGCGCTACTATATGAAATAGTTTCATCTAAAACTGAATCCGCACAAGTAATATCGAATTTAACTCCAATATATCCATCTGTAAGTGCGTTATTTACATTATCACCTTTTCTTACTGCTATTGTAGTATTAGGAAGTTTAAATTCTCCATACCATGACTGAATATAGTTTGAATCATCTGAACTCATCATACTATCGTTTAGATAAAACTCTCCTGATGAACTTGCTATATTAAGTGCAACTGACTGTTTAGACATCATACTTGTATCTGAGGTTGTACTATTGCTCTTTAGTCTATATCCATCATTTGGAGTAAAGTAAATAGTATAATTACTTCCTTCAAAATTTTTATATTTTTCATTTTGGTCTTTATAGTATAAATCTATATCCTTAATTAAGGTTGTACCATCTTTAGATATGTAATAGTATGATGGTTTAATTGCAATCTTTCTTGCCGTTACATCATTTCCATCTGCTAAATAATATCCTGATGTTTTCAAATCGTAAGATATTCTATATCCAAGTTTTGGTGCCTTAGTATACGTTGCTGTACTATGTTTATATGGTCCAAGAGGTAATGTCTTAGTTGATGATGTTCCATAAATATATAAATCATCTTTATCTCTTGTAAGTATTGAAGTATATTCCTTATTTCCATTTGCATATACAAATAATCTTCTTGTACCTGAAAAATAGTTATTTCCTATAAGCTCATTATTTGAATTTCTAAATACACTCTTATATGCAAGGTCAGAACAATCTGTTATTCTAAAGTCATATATTCTTGAAACACTTCTTACTTCAACGGTTTTCATTGCATAGTAATAACCATCTGAATACATAGTAATTCCACCTGTATACTCAGAAGGTGTATGATTTTCTGCATGTTCCAAATCGCTACTAAAGTTTACTTCATTATCTCCAGAATCATTTAAATATTTTCTCTCTGCAGAAGTTTTTTCATGAGTTACTTGTATTTGTGCTTCTTGGTCAGCTATTTCTTGAAGCATTTTTGGAATTGTTGTACTTCCTTCTGCTTTAGGTTCATCTGGAGCATTTGAAGCAGCAGCAATTACAATTATTTTATGTGTAGATGCATCTCTAGAAATACTCTCTCCTGGAGCTACTTGACCGTGAAAATATGTAACTCCTCCTAATAATTCGGAAGTATTTGACATCCTAATTGCATCACCTTTTTTATATATCGTACCATTATGTATAATATCGAAATCAAAAATAAGATAATATTTATCTACAAATCTTGCTTTACTACGATCATCAACACCTTCAAAGAAGTTGGAATCAGCACATCTAATTCTAATCTCAAAAGTTGCATCATCTCCCATTATTACAGTAGATGAAGAAGTATTTGAATGATTTATTTCTTGTTCACTTGTTATTACAACTTCTGGAGTTTCTAATTTTATTGGTGTATATAAATTTATAAAATGTTCATTAGTTGATTCTTTATTTATTTCATCTCCTGTATATGAACCTGACATGACATCATAAGTTTTATATGTCAAAGCTCCTTTTGCACTTCTTAAACCGTTATATCCTGTAAACGTAACTGCATAAGTAGATTCTGTAAAATCACTTGCAACAAGATTATTTCCTGTAATTAATTCTTGATTCTTTTTAGTGTTATAATTTTCTACTTGATTAGATGGAGATAAATCTAAATTTGAAACATCTCCTAAAATATTTTTTACAACACTTGTATTAATTTCACTACCAACGCCACCTATAACATTTTCTCGCCCATTACCTATAACTTCACCTTTTATCTCTTTTCCATCTTTATATACAGAACCAGAATTGTGAAGATTACCGTTACTTGCAACGTTAATTATATATCTATCTATACCATATTTGATTTTATTATCTTCAATTATTTTTTTATATGTTAATTCTGTTGCATAGTAACTTGGTGCTTCATAATATGGATGTAAAAATGCAGAAGCTGGTACATAAGTAACATCTGTAGTATTTAATCTTGTATCTGATGGTGTAGCAGAAGACCTAGTAAATAATTTTACAGAAATATCTTCTGTTGGAGTTTTTGAATAATAGAAATCTATTATTGTTACATCATTCTCATTCTTTTGAGCAAAATCATAAACTGTTGTGCTATTATCTGTTGAACTATATTTTACATCATACACTTCATTACCAGATATTATTTGCTTTCTAGCATTTTCTGCATAGTTCATTGCAACATCATAACTTACATCTGTTCTTTTTACATATCCTAGATATGTGTAATTATATCCACCTTTTAATATAACCATAGATTTAGATATTGTCATAGCTTTATCTAAGTCAAAAGAATAATACTCACTATACTGATTTGCTGGAACATCAATTGAACTAGAATTTGAAACAAGACTAAGATTGTTACTTGCATCTTTTAATACTTGTTCTGAATTCTCCATACCTGAAATTATTGCTCCACCATCTTTATCTATATGCCTTACATATACTTCTCTTCCAATTTCGTAAGCATTAATATTTGGTATATACAATAAACTTAATACAATTAGTGCTATTAATATTTTAATCTTTTTCATATTAATCACCACTAACTATACCATTGCTTTTTTTAGCAAGCATTGAAGATATAGCCCCTTCCTCTATAAATAATGTATTAGAAATACCATTTTTCTCCATTTTAACATCTAAATATAATGTATATTTATCCTGTGAATATTCAACATTTTCATCATATAAAAATAAGTTCTTTTGAGTATCTGAATTTTCAATATTAATATCTAATTTTACCCTTACTCTATAATCTGTTCCATCAAAATATACACAAGGGAATTGTCCTGAAACCTCACTAGTAATTTTTATATGATTATCTTTTACATATTGAACATACTTGTTTAGGTTTTCTTTATCTATATCATTTAAAGCATATTTTTTAATTTTTCTAATTATTTGATTAGCATCTATATTTTCATAATCTATATTTGTTATTACTAAATAGTAATTCTCTACATAATCCTTTATTTGATTATAATATTGTTTATTATTTGGAAAATACTCTACTGGATAAATAAAGCCTTCTTTTCCCTCATTTATGAATGGAATTTCATAAGTGTCCTTTTGAACACTAGCAAGTGTATAAGGATATTTATCTGAATTTGCAGGTATTTTTTCTGGATTAATGTTTAATCTAGTATTTGCAACAGTTATAGTATTATATACTTCACAAAAATTAATTATAAGTTCATTTAATTTTCCTTTATATAATTTACTATTTCCATTTATTCTTTTTGTATTTTCTTTCATCACTTGAGAATTTATTAAATCATATATTGCAAGTTTTTGGTCAGAATTGTATGCATTTATATCTTTTACTTTAGTTGTTTCTTCTGTATTTGGTTCTTGGTCTAATATTTTTGCTTTTACATTATATAACCACACAAGAACTTCTTTATATTTTACTTTATCATCTGCGGTCTTTTCATTTATTTCTTCACTTGACACTATACCTTGCTTAATTGCATATTCTACCCAAATAGCATTTGAATATGTACTCTCCGTTGGCATTGCAATTCCACTTATATCTGGAGTATTATATACGCAAGAAAGTATCATTTTTATTGCTTCAGACTTTGTAACTTTATCTTTTGTATCACTATCTCCATCATCATATAATTGTGAAAAGCCATATATATCCATTTTTGTTTGATATTTATAATATGTACTATACTTTTTATTAATTAATGTGTAACTAATAGATATGACAACAGCCAATACAATTACGACAATAACTGTAATTACTATTGTTCTTATTCTATCTTTTCTATCTTTTTCTTTTCTTATCTGTATACGTTCTTCTTCATTTTGATAAGATGGAACAAATTCATCCATTAATTACACCTCCTTTTTTATGGATTACAAATTGGACAAGGATAAAAACCTTCAAAAGTTTGTCTAACTCCATCAAGAGTTCCTGTTGTAACAGAAGTAGCCGCTTCTTGTCTTGATGTTACATATCTTGGTGACATATTGTTTACTTTAGAAATACCAATTCTATATTCTGGACAATTTATATCTTTATGATATAAATTTGTATGTATTTTTGATTCTGAATTTCCAGCTGTAAAATAATATCTTGTAGCACTATCTAATGTTGAAACTCCTAGAGCTTTAGTATTTAAGTATCTATTTCCAAGAGATATACCTTGTACAAAAGCTATAATTCCAACACCGTCAACCATATTATACATTTCATCTTCTGTAGTTGCTGGAAATGTAAATGTATATGAAATACTAGCTTGTCTTGCATATAAATTATTTGCATTTGTACTATATGATAATTCGCTTGAAATAACATTTGCAATTACTGTTTTTCTCATATCTAGTAAATTACTTACAAGTCTAGATTTCAATTCGTCTTTTATTTGTGAGTCTGCCACACCTGAAATTAGACTATCGTTATTTTTAGCATCAGTTAAATAAAAGGTTTCTGTTGGTATTTCTTCGTTATATATATAATCATAACCCCTATGTGTTACTCTTTCATCCATTGTAAAATCTATTGTATGCTTAGATACAACATTTGTTTCTTGTGTAGCATCTGCTATTACATATTCTCCACCAATTCTTGCAATAGTGTAAGTATATGAAAAATATCTTTTTGGTCTAAGTACTCTTTGTACTTGTGTACCACCATCTGTAGAATTAACCGTTTCATTTTGAGAAACTCTAACACCATCATATTCTACAACTGCAACAGCTGGTACAAAAAGGTTAAAATAACTTTCTGCTGATTTATTTCCTTTTATTCCTAATGTGGTATACATTGAATTGAAGAAAGAATCAACACCAACTTTTGCATTAACATTTATTTTCTTATTTTCAGTTCCAGAATAACCATAATCTATTTGTTTATCTTCACTTTCGACTTGTTTCATCTCATAAGATGCATCATCTACTGCCGCATCTATCATATTCTGGTAATACATCTCTTGTTCTTCTGCCTTAATTGTAAAGGTAATATTAATATATAACACTAACATATACGGTATTATTATTGCTATAAATATTAATGAAAAATCTGTTATTTTCACCTTTTCACCTCCTTTTACAATTCAGGTACTTCAACTCCTGCATGTCTAATTATTACAATATTATCTGATGATACACTCATATTTTTTGAGAAATTACCTTGTATTACATTTGCTGGCATCATACAATAGAAAACATTATATTCATTATCTCTAAAGTAATTTGCCTCTTTATCTGTACTTAGAGAAAACTCTACAATATACTCTCCCTCATCTGTTCCTGATGTAATAGAAGTAGGAGAAATATAACAACTTGGATTTGTTCCTACTAATCTAATATTCTCTGTTATCTTACTTGCTATATCTGTATCATCTTCATTTAAAACTTTAACTTTATACTTAATTACTCTATCAAGAGTAGATTCAAAGTTATATAATGGATATCCATTCTTTTCTTCTGGTTCGTTTGGATTTTGTAAATCTAAACTAATTAAAATATCGCTTTGGAAAAGTTGACTAATAGTTGCCTTTTCCCAATTATTATTCTTTATAGTAGAACCATATAATATATTAATTTTTTCTCTATCTAAATTTTGTGCAATTATTCCAAGTAAAGCAGAAGACATAGTTATGTTTGTATTTTTTATCCTAACAGATATTCTATCTCCTACATTAAAGAAGAATACACCATTTACAAGTGAGTTATCTCTTTGAACAATATTGCTTGTTTGAGTTGTCCCATCTGTAAAAATATCTTTATTATAATATGATTTATATTGTTCTATATATGATTCTTCTGGATTATCTGGATTTTTAGTTATTACCTTTTTTTGTGCTTCAAGTTCAATATCATAAGTATTTCCAGTTGAAGCAAGTCTTTGAATTAATCTATCATACATTTCTTGATTTAAGTAACCATTTTCAGCCACTTCATCTACAAACATTGTTGCACTTTTAAGTACAATATTGTATGACATATCATCCTGTCGTTCAAAAAAATTATACAAAGGAAGTATTATAATTAATATGACTAAAAATATAACTGCTAAAATTAAACTAAATGAGTCTTTCATTATTTACCTCCCTCTCTACTAACTACCATTCTTCAGATTTTTGTTCCTCCGTTGCTTTAGTAATATTTATATATGTATATTCAGAATCTGTTCTTTGGTCTACAGATAAAACATATTGATTTGAAACTCCAATTTTTTCTACTGCCTCTTTATATGTCAAATCATCTTGAGTTAAATACATAGGTGACTCTGATTGAGTATTCAAATTAATAGTTACAACTGTTTTATCATCATAATCTTTATTTAAGTATTTATCTTTTTGTATATAGTTAAAATAATATGATATTACTTCATATCCATTTATTAGCAAATATCTATTTGCAGGTGCATTTACTAAAACACCATCATTATTCATTTGATGCATATAATCGTATGCTTCATCTGAATAACTCATCAAAGATGAAAATAGAAAAATAGTCAATGATAAAGCAATTACAAATATCATAGTATATACGCCTAAATATATTGCTTCATTTACATTTTCCATATTTCCACCTCCTTGTTATTTACATTTTTGTAAAAGTTATTTGTTTCTTTTCAACACCATCAACTTCTATATCTTCAACAGTTGAAAAAAACTTATCTTCATATTTTATATTTCCATTTTCGTATAAGTTATCCACATATTCCACACCGGTTGCTGTGTTTAATTGTGTACCATCAAATACTACTAACACTAAATTATCTTCATAATATTTATTTGCACAATTAATTAAATCTAGCCCTGTCAGTTGTGTATTGTTATACATTGGATATTCTCCAAAGCCTTTCATAATATCTGTATTAGTTTTTCCAACTTCACTAAAAACGTTTTTAGCTTGAGAAAATAGGGAGAATATACTTGATGCAATTATAACTGTAATTAATATTCCAACACCGAGCATGATTGCTCTGTTTGCAGACTCTCCCATATTATCCCTCCTATTTTATTCCATATTTCTTTTGGTCAATTTTATAATTTTCGTTTATTTCTTCTTCTGTTAAAGCCCTATTGTATATTCTTATTGAATAAATAGTTCCAACAAAGTTAGTTACTGGACTAGCTCCAACAATTGCTGTTCCACCAGATACAAATGATGTACCTGTTGCAGGTTTTACATATTGTTCTAAGAAATCTATTCCGTTAACGCTACCATTTACACCTAAAAGCATAGCTGTAGTAAACATAGTTGCAGCATCATCTTCTCCCATATCTCCTATAGCTATTTTACCAAATGAGCCAGAAATGGATGTAATTTTATTGTATGAAATTACATTATTATTAACTACTTTTTGAGTATCAGAAAGTCCTGTATCTGTTAGATACGAAACTCTAAATCTCACTTTACCTTTTTCTTCACTACTTTCACTAATACTATTCAATGGTACATATTCTAAACCAAGACCACCAGAATTTATATTTGAAAGTAATGGTACAACATTACTATCTTTTGTATCATCTATTTTTGCAACAATTTCTATTGTATATTCTTCACTATCTATATTTGGTATAGATATGCTCTCTTTTCCAGTAAATTGTAATCCATTAAATATCCAACCTGATTCATCATTAAAGTCAAAGCCATCAAGTACTGCATTATTTCCTGCACCACTTAAATCTTGCCATACCTCAGTATTATTTGAATGTATTGTTCCTGAGTTATATTCACCGTCTAGTAAAGCTACAAGACCATCTGTTATATATGAATTAACAAGTTCTGATGTATTTGCTGTTGTTTTTTCATTATTATTAGCAGTATCATCATTTACATTTCTATTTCTATATGTTTCTGCTTTTATTGTTCCACCATAATTTACATATACTTTAGTTGTATTTTGACTTCCTGCTCCAAATGTAACTAAATTAAATATAACACTTGCCATAGTTACATTTTTATTCTTAATTATAACGTTAAATTCATCTCCTTGGTTCATTGTATATATGTTATTTGACTGTGAATCTAACTTATATAAATTTGAAGTTGAAGGAAGTGACCTATAATCTAAACTTCTGTAATATTCAAGATTATTAACGTCTGCAAGTGCATTTTGATTTGTACCAATTGTGGCAAGAATTTGGTCTTGTGTATACACTTTTTCAGATAAATCGTATGCTAGTATTAGATTATTATATGTTCCAGCATTGCTTCCAGAATCAATAGTAATTTGACCATTTTTATATTGGTTTTTATACAAATTATAATCAAATTTACCCCTTATTGTTTTTAAATCATCTGTATATGAGTAAATTACAGGATTATATTTTTTAGCAGTATGTTCTAAATATATATCATAACTATTATCTGTTACCGCTAATTTTTGTATATAATCTGCATACATGTCTGAACTAATATATCCTTTTGACTTCACATTTTCTACAAAGTCTGTTGTCATTTTTAATGCCAATGCATAAGATATGTCATCTCTTTTTTCATAGGCAACATATATTGGAAGTATAAAAAATATCACAACAGCGACTATTATAGAAACAACCTTTTGTAATATTCCTTCCATATCATACTCCTTCTATAGTTATTATCGTACTTCCAACACTATCATTTGCATCTTGTACATTAATAGTAAAATCTTGATTATCCATTATGTATCTCATTATCTGATTATATGATGCTTCTCTAACTGTTAAGTCATTTGAATCCATTGAAAGTACATCTAATGCTTGTACATTTCCGTTATTATCTATATATTTTATATTATGAATAGTTATTAATATTTTCGTATCATTTAAGTATTGGTTTAGTAAATTAATAACATTTGTTCCTTTTATATAATTACCTGTGCCGCTCATAAGAAGTGTTGCTTCGACATCATTTCTATTTATTTCTGAATAACTATTACTTCCAGCTCCTACTTTTTTTACTACACTTACTCCAGAGTTGTAGAACATTATAACTGCAGATACAACCATAACACTAATAAATGTGCTAACACCTATCATTAGTGCTTGTGATATATTTTCTTCGTCCATTTTCTACTCCTCCCTTCTTAGCTACATTTTAAAAAGTAATTTCTTTATTTTTACTCTTTAAAATATACCTACTTTTCCTATATAGCTATCAAGGTATATAACATATCATTATATACCTTGATAACATTTATATCTAAATTACTATTTTCTTTGGAATAATATACCAACAACAGCATCACCGTTTTTAATTAAATGTGCATCAAATCTTGCGTTTATTGGTACATAAGTTTCAGATTGTGAACTATTAGTTAAATCACTAAGTTTTCCTCTTTCTGCCTCATCATCATAAGATAGTCCTTTATTTACTGAAACAGTTCCATTTCCCTTAATTACACCATAATCTTTAATAGTTCCACTTTTAACAGCTTGAACCTCAAGAATCATATCTTGGTCATAGTAGTATTGATTTATTGCAGCGATAACTTGATTTCCATTAACTGTCTGTTCATCGAATTGTGCTGTTAGTGCGCTTACTAGTGATGATTCTAGATTGTTAAGTTTAGCTGCTCCACCATTTATAAGATTAATGGCAGGAGTTACTATTAACATTACAGCTGCAATTATTAAGATAGTAATAAATAAACCAACACCAATCATAATTGCTTTTTGTGCGTTATCCATTATATTTCCTCCTTTACACAATCATAATATAAAATCATCTAGACTGCAAGTCCTGATGTTTTTACCTTTTTAAAATGCCATTTGGCTAAAGTAGTTAAGCATCTGCAATATACTAACTATTAATAATGGTGCAACTAAATATCCACCAATTAATAATACTGCTGGGGTAAACCCAAGTACTTGACCTATTGATGCTTTCTTCTTTACTAATTCTTCATTTGCATCTTTACGTTTTTCATAGAAGAATGACCTTTCTGTTTCTAGCTCATCAAAAGCTTCTTTAACAGGAATTCTTGTAACAGCAGATTGTAATTGGTCTACTATTCTTTGGAAATCCTTGTTTGGAACAGAATCTTTTAATTCTTCAAGTGCTTTTTCAGCTCCTGCTTCATAGTTATTTAAACACGTAGCAATAGGTTCTCTGAAAGCATACGAAAATCTACATAGCCATTCTAATATTGTTTGTACATCTACTCTATCAATGTACATAAGCATAAGAATTATAGACTGGAATTGCATAATTTCATTATCTTTGTCCATCTTTCTTACACTATTTCTGACATATAGTATAACATTTGGAATATTATACGCTATAACAGCTATTAATAGTGCTATTAAAACATGCCAGAATTTTAAATATGAGTCATTTATAGTTACTATTTTATCATAAATTCTATCTACTGCATCAGTATCTACTGTTCCAGTAGATTTATCTGTTAAACTTTCAGCAAGTTCAGCCTTTGTAACTGTTTTATTTTTGTACTTATCTATATAACCTTTATCAAATTCAGCAAGTTCTTGTGCTGCTTGTTGGTCATCTTCACTTAATTTACCTAAAGATAAGAACTCATTACTAAGTCTTGAATATGCAGAATTTTTAGTAATTATATTCATATTAAGAATTAATAATATTGTCAATACAAATCCACCTAATGCATAAGCAAATTTGTTTACATATAGCCATTCAATAGTTAGATAAGAGTTTGTATCTTTTATTAAGCTAACTTCCTTTTTATATCTTGTTGTATGATGCTTAGATTTAAAAGCATCAATTATAACTCTAAAAATTGGAACTTTATATACTTTTTCTTGCCATTTAACTTTAGAAACTCTATCAAATTTTATTTCTTCTCCATCTTCTCTTAAAACTCTAAGAAGTAGATAAGACATAAATATTGACACTATAATTAAAGATTGCATAACAAATCCTACACTACTATCATAGAAGTTAGAAAGTGCTGCGAAACTTCCTTTTGCCCACGATTCAAGTGGTTTAATAAATAATAAAGGAACTACTACAATTACAGTTAAGCTTCTAAATGTTCTCTTTAATTTATCTTGTTTTAGTATTTCTAGATATATTTCATTTAATATATTATTTAAGTTCTTTAAATATACTGAGGTATCTTCAATTTTTCTATCACCAAGTTCATAAGTTAAATATGAAATACCCGCAAATAATTTTAAAAATCTATTTGGTGCAGTATCATAATATCTTTCAAGTTCTACTTCAGGTGAATCAGATATAATAGCTTCTCTAATTCTTTTTAATTGAGGTGCTATTTCTTTTTCACTCATCTCATCTATTGCATCAGATAAAGCTTCCTCAACCATTCCATGTTCATGAAAAGCGTGTCTTAATGCAGTAAAGGCCTCTGGCATCTGTCTTAAAATTTTATTTGATACAGATGTAATAGTTATATCTATTACTTTTTCTACAACTATTATTAAACCAACTAAAACTATAAGAGTCATATATAGGTCGTTTACAACATTAACAAATACTGCAAGTGATATAAATAATACCAAAAATGTTAATGTTAATAATCTTCCTGTATTTCTTCTTAATTCATACTCTGTATAGTCATTTGACATTTCATATTTAAGTCTTATCTTCTTAGCATAATATTTGATAATAGGCATCTTAACATAAGTTAAGTACAATACCTGATATATTTTATCAAAAGTTTCTTTAAAATTTACTTTATTTTTAACAAGCAACGTGTCTTTAGAGGCAAGTATCGAATTATTAGCATATTTTCTTTTTAATAGAGAATAATATATTAACAATCCAAACAGACCAAGTACAGAAACAACAATTAGGCCAATTGCTATGTTAGTTGCTGTCACTATATCACCTCCAAGCCAAGTCTAAGAATTCATCAAATGCTTTGACATCTTCTTGAGACATATTTTCTCTCATTGCTCTAATGTTATCTTCACTAATTGGATTAGTGAATACATAAGTGCCATCATGAAATTCTACTATATTTCTATATGTGTAATTTTGAGCTTGTGTCATGTGTTGGAAATACTCTACGGCATTATCCATGAACTTGTCTAATTTTTGATTGATATCTTTTACTTTTCTATAATCATTATTGTATGAATATGTTTGTTCAAGTGGTATACATTCAGTTATTCTCTCTATGTATCTTGTACCATCTACACCTCTTTTTAGGTGAATATCAAAATTTATAACTTGAATTACTTGAACTTCTGCAACATTCTCATTATTAAACATACCTATCTTTAGTAATGAGTTTCTAAGTGATGTTATTAAGTTAGGGAATGTCTTAGCATGGTGTGTAAACAATGTAAATTTAGATGCAACCTGTGCCATCTGTATCATCCATGCAGCAACTGGGTCTGTTGCAACCTCACCTAAGATATTAACTCCACCATCAGTTTTCTTTTGAACATCTAGACCTTCTTGTCCAGTTATTGTATCTGTTTCTCTTAAAGAAAGAATGTTATGATGTGGATAAATTTTTCTTAAGTGTAATTCGAATGCAGTTTCCTGTACACGAATAGTAATTGTAGGATACAAGAACTTCATTATTGCCATTAAAAGTGTAGTTTTACCACAACCTTGCTCACCAGTAATTGCAGTTACTCTTGCACCTCTAATTAAGTATTTTAAAAGTTCAATTACATTCTCTTTATTTTCATGTATTAATAATTGTTCTGGCGAAATAAGAGTTGGTGGAGCAAATTTTCTTACGAAGAATGCCCATGACTCAGAGAAGTTAGGTCTTAAAACAACAACTCTGGAACCATCTTTCATTTCGTTAATTTTATAACCAACAGATTCAGATAACTGACCTGGATTATTATATTTATATATATTTTGACAAACTCTCTTTAACTCAGCTTCACTACCAAAAGATAGGAAAGATAAGTAAGTAGCTTTACCTTTATAGAATATCCATACAGAGTCATAAGACATTGGTATCTTTGATTCATTCATTTGTGTTAAATAGTCATCCATATCTGTAAGCTGGTCTAAGAATGAAGGTGGAATACCAGATACACCACCAGATACACCATCAATGTTCATATCTCTTATTTCATCTACTACACTAAATCCCTTATATTCTTGATATATTCTTTGAACAACAATTTCAAGTTTATCCTCAAAAGATAATGTTTCTGTTGAAACTTCATTTGTAAATATATCATTAATCTCTTGTGCTGTTATAACATAAGATGGAACTGTTGCATCAAACTCATATTTTGGATAGTCTAAAGCATATTTTGTAATTATTTTAGTAAGTGCCTCAGCCTTATATGTCTTTTTATATATATGAAGTAATATTTCAAATTTATCTTGTGGTGTTAACTCATTAAAGTTATTAAAAGGTATTGCATAATTTATATTATAATTGTTTACTTTATACTCATTTTTAAGTAAGTCAAACATTAAAGATTTTACATACTTTTTATCATTTACATCTGCATAACCTGCACCTTTTAAAGCTCTCTTTAATTCATATTTTACATTTTTTCTTCTTTCAAATTCTTCCTCAGATAATGCTAAATCATACAAATTCATTCTTGTTATTTCATCGAATTGTTTCTTAACATATTCCTGCATTGTAGTAAGACTATATGTTGTCTTTTCTCTTGTTAGACTGTCTTCTACAATTTGATCTGCACCCGATTTCTTTACTTTATAATAGAAGAAAGCTGCTATAAATGCTATAAGCACTAGTATTAATATGATATTGAAAACAAAAGCTACTGACATCATAACACCTCCTACTCTTTAATTTTTAGTTCTTTAATAATCTCCTCAACAATTTGTGTTGTTTTAATAATAAACTCACCATTATAATCTTTATCTGTTGCGTTAAGATTTTTAAACATAAAGTTTGCAACATCTCCATCATTACAAGCGTCAGCAAATAAATAATTATGAGGTACTACATAAGTTGGTTCAGGAATTTTATATTTCATTTTTATATTAAATATATTGTACTTTGAACTTGCTTCATAATCGCCAATTACATATATTTTTTGTTTATCTTTAAGCTCATCTAATGAATTTATTTTCTTTAAAACATTGTTAAGTTTCTCTATTTCTTGTTGGAATACACACACTATAATATCTGCACTAGCTAGTACCTTCATAACCCCTTCATCTGATGGGTCTTTAGGTAAATCTATAAATACTAAATCATATAATGTATCTGCATTTTTAGCTATTAAGGACATACTTAAAACATTTTCTCTTTCTTCAACAGCTGTATTTGCTATAGCACTATATAATATATCTAATCTTCCTTTTAATACAGGTTTTGAATAATTTTGAATTATATCTGGCGAAAGCTTATTTGATTTTATTAATCTCATAATTGCATTCATTCCAAGATTTGTATCATTAAAACCATTAGTATTAATTAAATCATCATAATATGTAAATGATGATGCAATTTTTTTAGCATTAGAATTTGCATCTATAAGTAATGAAGAGACATTATGAGTTATTCCTAAAAGTGAAGTAACAGCTATTGCAGTATGAGTACATCCACTTGCACCCTTTTCTGGACTCCAAAAAACAATTTTTGCCATTAGTTCTTCCTCCTTTTTATCTCTTTTAATATATTCTTTTCATCTTCATCCCCTAATAGCTTTGAAACAAATTCACACAAATATAATATATATTGTTTAGTATGTTTTCTTAAGTCTATTAGTCCACTATATTGAGAATCAACATTTACCATTATATCTTGTTCATCTACTGAAACATCATATACTTCATCTGACCATTTTACTGCATAATTTGCAACTTTCTCTTCCATATAATTAGTAGCTGCTCTAGTTGTATATGACCTATAAAATACTTTTGTAAATACAAGTTCTGCCTCTTGATTTTTCTCTCTCATAGCTCTCACTAGTTCTTCGTTTTTATTAATTGAAACTAAATTACTAGCTATAAATAGATATGATTTATCCACTGATACTGATGAAAATGAATTATATTTATCTACACTTTCAACATCTAAAAGTACAAAACTATATTTTTCAATATCTATATTGTGTTCTCCCATATATTGTTGTAATTGCTCAAATGAATTAAATCCAACAGCAAAATCTACCTCACCATATTGAGTAACATATTTATCCTCATTTGATATATTTGGAATCATGTATTTGTATTTATCATCCATAGTTGCATCAACAACAAGTACAGATCTACCCATAATTGTTATAGTCTTAGCTACAGCCATAATGAAATCATACTTATCTACATATCCATACATTCCTATTGCACGCATTTAATTACCTCCAAACTATTATTTACCACTTAATAAATTTTCTCTCTCTGTCTGTTGTGTAATAATTGATTGTTGAGCACCAGTAACTACATTTTCATAATCTGATGAATTTTGAGATTTGTAGTTCTTAATTCCATTTTCAATTGTAGTTCTTGCTTCTGCATTAAGTCTTTTTAATTCTTGAGAAGCATTTTCAATTAAGTATGAATTAGCTTTCATAGCACTCATGACATACGCATTTGGTTGATAATTTCTAGAATTTACAGTTGCTGCATTAGCAAAGTTTTTATATTCATATACTAAATCTAATATTTCTTTTGATGCTTCTTCAACATCCATCTTAGCTATACTTTCCCATTCATCTTCTATTTTAGTTGCAATATATCCCTCAGTTTCACTCTTCAAATCTTCTGAAGATTTTACTTGTGCATCACTATCTGCATATTTTAAAGCATATAACTTAGAACCGCTATTTAAGAAAGAGTCTACAATAGCACTATTTAATAACTCTATTTCATCCTCAGATAGTTTGCACCAAAAAGTAGTATCATAAATTGAGTCAATATTTTTTTGTGAAAGCACTATATAATCTGTTCCGTTAGGATACATTATTCTTATATCTACAGTATCTCCCTCTGTTAAATCACTTGGCATTAATACAGTATTTATTTCAACATTTCTAACATCTGCTGAAACTACCTCATCACTAACCATATCTGTTGTCAATGGTACTTTAGCCGCAATATTATATTTAGCAGTCAAACCTACTACGCTTCCAGATACGACACCTGTTGGTACTGTACTATTATTTACGTTTATAGTTTCAACCATACCATCAGTAATTATCTCACCTTGTACTACATCTCTTTTTAATACTTGTACTTGTGTAGTATAGTTCTTTAGGTAATTTTTATTTGTTCCGTTCTGATATGACCTTATAGTAAAGAAAGACCATACTCCAACACCTATAGCAATAGCTAGGCCGACACTTGCTCCTATTGAAGCTGCCTGTATAGTTCTTTTCTTAATTTGACTCATTCCTATCATTTGTAATCAACCTCCATAATCGTGAAAACTTTAATTTTCAGTTAAATTCCTGTTAGTATTGTATCTCTAAAAAAATAAAAAATCAACCGCGAGAAAACAAAACAAAGGTCGCAAAATTCATTGTAACAAAAAAATAATTTGTATGTAACTTTTATGTAGTGGTATTTTGTCTAAAAAGAAAATTTTATATTAAAAAGTCCTCCAGTTATATTTGGAAGACTTTTCTAAACACATACATTATATAATCCATTATTTTAGATTTCTCAATTTTATTTATTGCTACTAAATTACTTTCACCTATTTTTTCATTTGTTTCTTTATTTATATATCCTATTTTACCAACTACCTGACCTATCTCAATAGGAGCTTTTAATTCTTCATACGAGATAACTTCTTCACTTTCTATATTTTCTCCCTTTTGTACTAATTTATATACTGCATCTGCTATTTTTACCTTTAGCTTTTCGTTTATGTTTTTATTTACACTAAATTCATCTAAAATTGTTTCAGAAGAGCATATCTTTTTTACATCATAATTTAAAAACGCATAATCTAATAATTGTTTTGTTTCAGATAGTCTAATATCTGAAGAAGGAGCTTTTAATATAACGGAGATAAAGGTATTTTCTCCTCTTGTAGCTGTTCCTACTAAATTATATTTAGCATTTGAAGTATATCCTGTTTTAAGTCCTGTTGCTCCATCATAGAACCTAATTAATTTATTTGTACTGTTTAGTCCAAACTCGCCTCCTCGTAAACTATCCATCCAAATTGATGTATACTTTAAAATGTTTGGATGTTTATTTATTAGCTCTCTTGCTATAATTGCAATATCCTTTGCACAAGTGTAATGTCCATCTTCATCTATTCCATGACAATTTGCATAATGTGTATGAGTAAGTCCTAGCTCTTTTGCTTTGGCATTCATCATATTAACAAAATTGTCTTCGCTACCACCTATTAACTCTGCCATTGCAACTGTAACATCATTTGCACTTACTACACAAATTGCTTTTAAAGCCTCATCTATTGTAAGCACTTCTCCTTCTTTAAACCATATTTGTGAACCACCCATTTCAGAAGCATTTTTACTGCAAGTTACTGTATCTGAATATGTTAAAACACCACTATCAATTTGCTCCATTATTAGTAACAATGTCATAATTTTTGTTACTGAAGCAGGTAATAATTCTTCTTCTTCATTATTTGCATATATTATCTCTCCAGTAATTGGCTCCATTAAAAGCTGTGCCTCCGACTCAAAGTTAAATTCTGGTGAAGCTACTGTTTCAACAGAACTAATACTACTTTCAAATTTATCTTTAGTATCATATAAGTACGATACGCTAAAAACATAATTTACGTTTAAAACAATAATTAAAAGTATAGATATAATTATTTTCTTCAAAAAAATCACCTCTATACATTTTATTACTTTAACTGTAATTTTATTTGTAAAAAAATAAGGAGGTATGATTTAACATATCTCCTCTAAAATTCAAATATTTTGTATTATTGTGGTTGAACATTTTCTTGACTAGGTTGAGCCTGTGGTTGTGGTTGTTGTACTGGTTGTTGCATTGGTTGTTGAACTTGCTGTGGTTGTATAGGTCTTTGCACAGGTTGTTGTTGCATTGGTCTTTGTACAGGTTGTTGCATTACAGGTCTACCTTGAGGTGGAACTTGTGGTTTAGGTGCTTTAGGCATTTTTTCGTTCATTTCTTTACTATTTTCATATATTCCAATGAACATCATTATTGCTTCATAACAAACTCTTAAAAGAATATTTCCAATTATTAATATTCCAAGCCATAATTTCCAACCAACTTCTTTTATTGAAATAAATCCAAAAGAATATATAGTCATATAAATTGCAAGTATTAAATATGAAACTTTAAGTATTGGTTTTAACCATAATTTTTTAAATGTTAAAGTATCATAAAGTAATCCTAAAAAGCCTGTAAACTTTCCTTCGTTTTCCTTCTTTAAAAAGGTAACTAATATTGTTATAGTTCCAAATATTGCTACTATAATAGCTATTATTCCTAGAATGTATAATCCATCCAATGATTTAGATACTGAAAAAGCAGAATCATATAAACTTGAAGTTGTCATATACAAATCTCCCTCCTTTGTTTAATACAATATCACAAACAATGAATTTTATCAATAATCATAACTCTATTTCTATTGGTAATATTTTATATTTGCCACTTGAAATGTCCGCTTGATTTACATATATTACAAACTTATCTTCATTTAATATAAAATTTTTAAGTATTAAATCTAAGTCTACACTCTCAGTATTTAATTCTTGTTTAATTTTATCTAATTTTTCATCAGTTATTTTCTCTTTAATGTACTCTTTATTTATTACACCAGAGTCATTATATACTAAAGTAAATAAGTCTTGTGTATTGTGATATAGTCCTTCATTATACTCTACATTAAACTTAAAACTAATATTTTCATTTGATTTAAAATCTTCAAAGGATATTTTCAAAAACTTCTCATCAGACTTATATTCTGACTCTTTAACCTTGCTAATATATTCTTGAATTTTCTTCATTATTTCTACATTTACATTTTCATATTTAGTAATTGGGTAGTATATGTCTATTTTAACATTGTCTTTATCTTCATTAATATTTCCAATCGTAAAATTATCTATTGAAGATGTAACCTTTTTTACCTCTACTACCTCATCCGAATTAATTGAAGTTATAGTTGCAGAAAATACTATAACAATACACAAAAAAAGAGCAAGTAATATTTTATGCTTCATTTCTATCACCTAAAACATTATATGCTCATTCTTTTTAATTATTATAATTCATCAAAATCGTATGGAGAATTTAAAAATTCTTTTACCTTTTTACACACTTGTCTACCATCAATATAACAGATAACTTCTATGTCCTTGCACATATCTATCATATATTGTAGACACATACCGCAAGGAGTAAGTGTTTCATCAAAATAATCATTATCTTTTTTTCTTCCTACAACTGCTATTGCTCTAAACTCTGTATCACCATGAGAAATAGCTGTTTGTATTGCATTTCTTTCTGCACAAACAGATAATGCAGGAATTTTTGTATCTTCCACATTTACCCCTATATACACAGTTCCACTTTTTGCAAGTAAAGCTGCACCAACAAGATAGTTTGATTGTGGAGCAAACGCATTTTTAGCAGCATTTTTTGCTATAATAATTAATTCATCTTGTGTCATAAATAAACCTCCTAAAAACTAAATTTAGACAATATACTTGGTCCTATCAATACAAGTTCATATACTACAAGTACAAGTATAATTCCAATAAGTGCACTATACACCATATTAATTACTCTTGCTTTTGTATTAGAGACCTTAAGACTAAATACCATCATAGTTAGTATACCACAAATTATAGCAACTAAGAAGCTTTTTGTAATAATACAAGCATAAGTAGTTAAAGCAAATGCTAATGCAATATGAAGACTTGGTGCACTATGAGAATAGTCTTCTTTATTTCCAAAAATCCCCTTTAGTATTATTACTAATACAACAATGGCAAAAATAATTGTAAATAATATATGTGAATTTGAAGCAAAAATACTAGATATAAGTGCTGTAGTTGCATCCTTAAGCTTGTCCGCAAATAGAAAATACGCAACAACAACAGAAATAGCAGAAGATATTAATACACCACCTGCTGCAATATCTTTAGCTGCTTTTGCTCTATCATCATACTTATCTGTTAATAAATCAACAATATATTCTGATACTGAATTCATCATTTCTGAGAAAATTACAAAACCTATTGTTAGGCATAAACATACAAATTCAGTTTTATCAAATCCTAAAACAATTCCTGCAAGTAAAACACAGAGCGCTATTAAATAGTCAATTTTTAAATTTCTTTCCGTTTTAAAAGCACGAATAACTCCATCAATAGAATGACCAATTGCTTTAAAAAAGTTTTTGTTTTTTGATGGTATAAATTTTTCATTTTCTTGAGTTTTTTCTTTTTCTTTACTCATTAACTTCTCCAACTCCTATTTTATTTAATATCTTTTCTTCGAGAGCTCTCATTTCTTTTTTCTCATCTTCTATTTCGTGGTCATAACCTAACAAATGACAAACTCCATGTGTAATCATATACAACATTTCTCTAAGTATTCCAGTATTGTATTCTTTTGCATGTTCTTGTAGTACATCTATACAAATAATAATATCTCCAAGTTCAAGTTCCTTAACTCTTTTGTCTGTATCTAAATTATGAAAATTATCTATTTCCTCTCTAGAAGAAATTGGAAAAGATAATACATCTGTTGGTCTGTCTACATTTCTATACTCTTTATTTATTTTATGAATTGTATCAATATCCACAGCACTAATAGAAATTGAAACTTCCTCTGTTTCAATCTCTTTTTCCTTTAGAGCTGTCTTAACTATTGTACTAATATCCTCAGTAATATCTCGTTCGCATTCTTTTTTCATAAATTCAACTAATTTATCATCTAAATCTATGTTTATTTTATTCATTTTAATTCCTCTTTCTGTATACTCCATCTTCCTCGTTTAAGGTATATAACACATTTACATTAATTCCTTCTTCTGTCTTATCTAAAATACTAACTTCACAGTTAAGTATCTGAGGATTTCTTAAAGTAGGAAGAACTTCATCAATATAGTTTTGAGCATCTTGTTTTGCTTGTTGTATTATTTCTTCTTCACTTATATCCACATATTCCACATCATAAAAGTTGAATGTATAAAAATCTAGTGAAAAAGAAAAGCCAAACAATTTAAACTCATGACTACTTTTAATTATATCATAACTTAATGATTTATCCAAATAATTTATGTAATTTTCTTTATCATTTATCGTTAATCCTATACTATATTTTTTTCTTTCATTATATATTTTATTTTCTTTTTTATATGAATAAAAATCTGAATAATTATAATTAGTTCTTAAAACTATTTTTCCTTTTGCCTTAACATCTTTTGTTTCTAATACCTTACTATAGATTTTTCCCTCAATAACAATTCTACCTTCTTCTATATAATCTCCTGCTTGAGATATTGCTGTACCATTTTCAGCTGTTACTTTTTCAATTATTCCACTTTTAGTAGAAACTATGTCTCCAATTGTTCCATCTTCTCTATTATCTTCTTTTAAATTAGTTTTCTCTACTATTTTTACATACGCATTTGTACCGTCAATTTCTATTCCTGCCCATGCAATATCTGAAACATTTATTCTAAGTCTATTTATAATATTTTTGGTATTAAGATTTATTTTATTCTTTCCAACATAAAGTCCTGCATCTTTTAACTGAGCTAAAATATACATTGTATCTATACTTTCATTTCCACTTATTTCAACATTCCATACAAAAGTAGATGACACTATGCATAAACAAATAAACATAAGAATAAGAAGATATGCTATTTTTCTCTTTCTGTATCTAAACATATTAAAATATAGCCCTTTTTTCTTTAATATTTTAACTCTACATTTAGTTTTTCTTGCAATACTTTTAAGCTTTTTAAAATCTTTAATACTTATATTAAACCTTACTATTCCACTAACAATGTTTTTTATATCCCAAATTTTTATATTATTTATCTTGCATAAGTTAATAAAACGCTCAGTAAAAAATCCTTGAATTTCAACTTCAATAACTCCATTAATTCTTTTAATTCCTTCTTCAATATCCATTATTACCTCTTTACATACTCAACACTTACTATAGTTCCAGATATAAGAACATCTACATCTGATATATCTGAAATTTCTAAATATGTTCCAACTACAATTATATATAAATCACTAGTTTGAATTTTTATATAGTTATCATAATAATCTACAATTTTATTTTTACCCTCAATGTATATTTCTTTATTTTCTAGCATAGTAATTTTTGTTAAATCATAAGTTATTTCATCTGGCAAATTCATCTTTTCAAAAAATACTTCTTTAGCCTTAGAAAAACCTTTTTGAAAGTTAATTTTCTTAAATATTTTTGCTTTCTTTTTGTTCTTATTCACATTAATCCCTCAATAAATGTATATTTTTAAGATATACTTTTATTCTTATTGACAAAGTGAAAAAATAGTAGTAATATATTTCCTGTTGCTTTGGAGGTAGACTTTATATGATTAATATAGCAATCTGTGATGATAACTTAGACACTACCCTCACTATGCAAAAAATATTAGAGAACGAGATAATAAGGCAAGATGTTAACGCAAAAATAATACTTTCCACAAATAAACAAGAAGAAATTATTAATTTGATAAAAAGTAAATCAATAGATATATTAATTTTAGATGTTGAATTTGAAAATTCAACTTTAAATGGAATAGAATTTGCTAAAATTCTGAGAAAATACAATAAAGAATTTTATCTTGTATTCCTATCTGCTTACCAAAGATTTCTTTATCCATCACTAGTTACTAAAATTTTTGATTATTTGGTAAAACCTACAAATATTGACAATGTGCGAGAACTTGTAACTAGGATAAAAGAAGAATTTGATAATACAAATAGTAGATTTATACAAATTAATAAATGGCAACAAGTACGAATTGATGATATTATTTATATGGAAAAAAGTGTAAATAAAACTATTATACATACAAAAGCTGAGAACTTCGTATCATCTAAAACATTAGATAAAATTATAGATATGTTGCCAGATAATTTTTCTAGATGCTATAGGTCATATATAGTAAACAAAGATAAAATAATTTCTATTAATAGAAAGGATAACACAATCACCTTACAAAATGATTTTACCTGTCCAATTAATAGTAAATTTTGCATATAAATAAAGTGGGAAATTTTATCCCACTTTTATTTATTACATAACGACTAATTCATAATCCTTTCCTGGTATATAAAAACGACCTTTTTGACCTTTTCCACTATCATCAAAATTCTTATATGCTTCCATTATATAATTTATAGTCTTAGGTCTATTATTTTCATCTAGTATTACTTCCTTAAAGCTATCTTTACTTTTAATACGGTATACATTTTTCTTAGTTAAAATAATTTTAGAAGTGTTTTCACATTCTTTTTTTCTTGGAATTAATATTTGCATATTAGGTGTTATTATGCTTTGTATTCCATTATCTCCATTTGGTTTATCATAAAAATACCCTTTGACATCTACCTGTCCTCCTAAAAACAGTTTATAACCTATATGATGGATAAATCTTACTCTAAACTTCTTTTCAAATCTATCATCACATAGCACCTCATCTAAAACTGCTAATCTTACTTTTGCGTCAAGTAAAAGATCATCATCTGAATATACATAATCTATTATGTGTGGCAATCTCATACCTAACCCCCTCCTTCTCCATATTTATTAATCTATGAAGTTAAAAAATTACGTCGATTATCATTATACCATTTTGTTTTTTAAATGTCAAATTATGTAAATCAAATAATATAAAAAGCAAGTGATTTTATTCACTTGCCTATTATTATTAATTTTTTTCAGAAATCAATTTTCCACTAAATAAGTAATATCCTGTTGTAAGTTCTACATAATTTGCTGTTTCATATCTATCTACATAATCATTTACATTATATGAAAATGTTTGTTTTCCTGTAGTAACATCATAAATATTAACTGTCTTATCTGATTGTAATGCAATATAATCATCATTGTAGAATAACTTTGTTCCAGTAGCTCTATCTAGTACAACTTTTCCATCATTTGAAATAATAGAAGTTGTTGCATTTTTCATGTTTTCAACTAATAAGTAATCATTTACAGAAGAAATACTGTCTTCTTCTATTAAGTCGTACTTAGATTTATTTGTAAATAGTAAGAAACTACTTCCATCATTCTTAGTAACTTTTAAAGATGAACCTTTGAAGAAATATTCACTAACATTTTCTTCTAACATTTTTCCTTTAAAGTTACATAAGCAAACCTTAGATGTATCTCCTATTGGGTTTACGACAATAGCTTGTAAATCTGAAATGCTATTAGAATTAAATTCATAACCTTTTACAGTTTTAGATTTCTTTTCTTCATTTACTATTTTTAAGCCTTCTTCTTCATTAGTTAAGAAATATATTTCTCCTGATGCAGCTTTTATAATATTTACTTTTTTATCACTTTCTAGTACAACTTTTAGATTTTCATCATAAACTGTATATTTTCTTCCACTTTCTCCGTTCTTTTGGTCAACTAATACATATTTATTGAAATAAGTTTTAGCATCAGCCGAATAATCATCAGAAGTATCAATAGTAACGTTATTTTTATAGTCATTACCAAATATAGTAATTTTATTTTCTTGTTTTACAATATTATATATAAAGCTAGTAATCTTTTCATTTTCAAATAGTTCTTCACCTGTTTTTAAATCATAATATCTATTCTCTGAATCAACACCAATCTTTACTATAGTATCATAGCTATCATTTAATCTATTAATATATGAAATATCATGTTTAGATGCTGTTGTTAAAAATACTTTACCACTTTCATTTATTAATTCGTAATTTTCCCCTGCTTGACATTCAAATATAATTTCACTTCCATCTTGAACAGTTATTACTGAAATGTAATCATATTTTGGTTCAAATAACACTTTACCATCATAGCTCATTATTCCAAATTTATTGTCTTTTACAATTTTATAATATTTACCACCTATAACTTGGATAATATTATCATAAGTACCAAATTTTACAACTTGAGAGTTGTTTTTACCTATAAGAGCATATTCTACTTTTGAAGTATCATCTGGATTTTCTCTTGATACATTAGTTACATCATAATAGAAATCTGACATTGTTTTATATCCACTATATTTTTTAGTTTTGCCTTTTAAATCTATGTATGTGTACTTTCCATCTTCTGATACATTAACAAGTCTTTGGTAACCTATTAGACTTTCATTATCTTCTTCTTTTCCTCCAAATGCATTCACTAATACAAGTATTAGTATAACTAAAACTACTACCAAAACCACTAATTTAAAAAGTGGTCTTTTTAAAATATACAAAAATTTGTTTTCTTTCTTTGCCATACTCTAACCCCTCTTACTTATATCTTAATTTTAAAATTAGAATTATTATCTTTATATACTAAATATAGATTATCTATATTATAGTCATCACCTAATGTGAATTTCACTTTTCCTGATACACTTTCTCCATTTCCAATCTTAGCTGTATATACATAATCTGAACTTCCATCATAAGTTAAATAATATACATGGTCTAAGGATTGATCTAAAAGATAAATATCAAAAGCTGAAAATTCTCTTTCATCACCATAAAAAGTCATATTATAATCTAAAATTATGGTATTATTTTCTTCTTTTACATTTTCTATATTGAATAATAAGTTATCATCTTTTACATTATCTCCTGCTTTATACACTGGATAATCTTCAGATAGATTATTAAATGTAATATCTTGAGCATTATTACTATCATTAGATAAAAAAGCTGTGTATACATTAATTCCAATGCACATTACAAAAGAGAAAATACTAACAATTAAAGAAATAATTGAAACTTCTTTTATTTTCTTTTGCTCTGAACGCATATTTAATATTGACAAAACTATACTTACTATTCCAAGTATTAGTGTAAATATAATACCATACAACGGTAATAACGAACTAATACAAGCAATAATAGCAAATATTAGTGAAATAATATACATCAACACCCTCCTAAATTACATTAGTTTGTATTCGTTAAACATTGAACAATTTTCTAATAGCCATACTATTTGTTGCTTAACTGTCATTTTTCCAGTATATAGCACTTTTTCTAATTCTTCAAGGTCTGCATAATATGAAGTTGATTCATATACTTTCTTTAGTGATTTTAAATAATCGTATAAATAAATATTTTTATCTTTTACTTTGTTAAACTTTGCCATATTTTTAAGTTGTTTCTTATAACATTTTTTTAAAATATACAAAGTCTTTTCATAATCTTTATCCTTAGTTGTTTTTTTAATTTTATTTTCTAATTTTTCCTCTAACATAATTCCATCACTGAAAAAAATATATCACAAAATATTTCAAATTTCAAGAAAAAAAGTAAATTATACAACACTATCCAACATTTATTTTTATTTAGTGATTTTTACTTTTTATTATATACTTTTAAACTTTAAATAGGACATAAAAAAACTCCATATAAAAAATTTATATGAAGTCTTTTTTTATCTTTATTATTTTATGCCTTTTTAAATTTTTTGACGAAATTATCTATTGTATACCATAAGTTTGATGCAATGAATATTGAAGAAAATGTACCTTCAATTATTCCAATAACAAGTGGTATAGAGAATTCTTTTAAAGTCTCTTGGTCTTTAACTAATGCAAATACAAGTACACAACAAATTGCTGCGAGTGTAGTCATTGAAGTAATAACTGTTCTTTTCATTGTTTGGTTAACACTTTCATTTATAGTATCTTTTACTTGACTAGATTTAGTAACAAGTTTTTTGTTTTCTCTAATTCTGTCATATACAATAATTGTATCATTAATAGAGTAACCAATTATAGTAAGTAATACAGCAACAAATGTTGAGTTAATAGGGAATTTGAATACTCCATATACAGCAAATAAGAAAGAAACATCAAATATTAAAGCTATTACAGCAGAAATAGCTGCTGTCCAACCTAATGTTCTAAATCTTACAGCTACATATATTAGCATTAAAACAATTGATACAACTAAAGCAGTTATTGAAGAATTTAATAATTCTTTACCATAAGATGCTTGAACATTTTTAATAGTTGCATCTCCCATATTAGTGTATTTTTCTTTTAAAGCAGAAACTATAGCATCTGCTTCATCTTCATTAATTACTTGTGTAGTTATAGAAACAGAATTGTTTCCACTACTTGTAGTTTGAATTTCTGGAGCTTCTGATGTTACAGTTTTTACAATATCTGATACATCACTTGTAACATACTCTTCATTCAAATCTACTTGTATTCTAGTTCCACCCTTAAAGTCTATATCGAATTTATAATGTGTTACTAGTCCATATACAAGTCCAGCTATAACAACAAGAAAAGAAATAGCAAATATGATATTTTTATGTTTAATATAATCAAAATTAAAGTTCATATTATTCTACCTCCTTTTCTTCTTTTTTAAGTCCAAACAAGAATGTTCCTTTGTTTGCAAGAGGCATAAATTGTTCTAATATAAATCTTGTAATAAGTAATGAACTTACTAAGCTTAGTATAATACCTATTGCAAGTACAATACCAAATCCTTTAACCATTCCAGAACCTAGTATGTATAAAACTAATGCAACAATAAGAGATGTAACGTTTCCATCAACTATTGTACTTGTAGCATTTTTATAACTTCTTTCAAATGCCTTTTTATATGCCATTTTTTTATTTAATTCTTCTTTTAATCTTTCATAAATAATTACATTTCCATCTACTGCCATACCCATAGAAAGTATAAGTCCAGCAATACCAGAAAGTGTTAATGTAGTTCCTGAATTTGCAACAATTAATAATAGTAATGATACATATATTACTAATGCAATTGTTGAAACAATACCAGGTAATCTATAAATTAATATCATAATTACACATACTAATGCTAGAGCTATTGCTCCTGCTCTAATACTAATTTCTAGAGCTTGTTGTCCAACGTATGGTCCTATGTATTCTTTATTTATTACAGATAGATTGAATGGTAAACTACCTGAATCAATAAGCATTGCATATTGTTGAGCTTCTGTTTTCTTTTCTGCAAATGATCCTCCACCTACAGTAATTATTGCTGTTGATGAATCTATTTTAGACTGAACATTTGGTGAAGCTATACATTCTTCATCTAAGTATATTGGCATTTCTTTTCCAACTAATTTTTCAGTTGCTGCAGTGAATTTTGTAGTACCTTCTTGACTAAATGTTAGTACAACGTGTGGAGTTGCAATTCCTGTTGAATCTACAGCATCTTCACTGTATTTTGCAGATTCTATGTCATCACCTTGTAATAAAACATTTCCATCTGAATCTCTAAATTGAATAACAGCAGTTTGGTCTAATCCCTCTACAGCTGTTAGGGGATCTACTGATGTATCACTAGTATTTGTTGGTATTTCAACTGTAATTTGATTTGTGTTAGAGTCAACTCTTATAATATAATCATAGATGTTTTTTGCATAAAGTCTTTTTTCTATAACAGCTTTTGATTTTTCTAAATCGCCTGAAACAATTTCTTGTCCATTCTCATTTTCAGCTTGATAAGTGATAGTTACACCACCACTGATATCTAGTCCAGTTTTAATTTCTTTTGCACCTTTAATAATTTGATGCCCTTTTATATTTAAACCGAATATAGCTAAATATCCAAGAACTAACATTACTATTATAGAAACTACTATTTTAATAATATTACCCTTTTTCACTAAAATCCCTCCTATAACACTAGTTATTATACTATCTTTAATTTGTATAGTCAATATTTGACATCAACTTTAACTTTTTAAATTTGCAAAAAAAAGAGATGAAATATTTACTATCCACTTCGTGTAGAATAGCTCATAAATCATCCCATATAATTCATCTTTTATGCAGAAGCATTTTCTTTATGTACAAGCTTTTCAATTTCTTCATAATGTTTTTGAATATTTTTAACCGCATAAATTACAGTTGCACTTGAAAAAGACTTTTCTGCATTAGTATAGATTATTATTATCCCATAATTTAATATTCTATCTAAAATTGTTCTTCTTATTTCAATTTCTTTAATATTTACATATTCTATTGTTTTCTTATTTTGGTTTAGGAAATTATTTTCAACAGTCATACAATTATTATAGAATTTATACTTTAATCCCTTATACTCTAATGCTTGAAAGATAATTCTACCAACGAAAAATAGTATGGAAAATAAAACCATAACCCATAATATAATACTAATAGTAGTATACATATTTTCTGCTGCTTCCATATTCATTTCAAATAATTTATCCTTAAAGCAAATTGTAAGCACTTTAATTACTATACTTACAATCATAAATATTAAAGATGATTTGATTTTCTTTCCAGTAGGGCTTGTTAGTTCATATAAAAAATCAAACTTTGGTCCAATCTCATATAAAACTTCTCCTTTATCTTCCATATAACCATCCTCCAAACTATTCTTTAATTATTGTTCCTATTTTTTCGCCTGATACAGCACGTTTAATTGAGTTTTCTTCATTTAAAGCAAATACTAAAATAGGTATTTTATTTTCCATACAAAGAGTTATAGCAGTAGTGTCCATAACACCAAGTTTTTCATTAATTGATTGCATGTAGCTAACTTCATCATATTTTTTTGCATCATCATATTTTTTAGGGTCTTTATCATAAACACCATCAACATTTTTAGCTAATAGTATTACATCTGAGTCCATTTCAACTGCTCTTAAAGCAGCAGCAGAATCTGTTGTAAAATATGGACTTCCTGTTCCACAAGCAAATATTACAATTCTACCTTTTTCTAAATGTCTTACAGCTTTTCTTCTTATATATGGTTCTGCAACTTGCTTCATTTCTATTGCAGTTTGAACTCTAGTTGGAACTCCTTTAGATTCAAGCATTTCTTGTAAAGCTAAAGCATTTAATGTAGTTGCAAGCATTCCCATATAATCTGAAGTTGTTCTTTTTATATAGTTACCACCATATTTTCCTCTCCAAAAATTTCCTGCACCAATAACTACACAAGTTTCAACTCCCTCTTTATTTAAGTCTACGAGTTGAGAAGCAACTCTTTCTAATTTTTCACTGTCTAGTCCTCTGCCATCTTGACCACCTATAGCCTCTCCACTTAATTTAACAAGTATTCTTTTATACATTATTTTTTTCCTCCATTCAAAATAATAATTAAATTTTAACGAGTAGTTAATAATATTTTTTAAACTACAAATGATTATATCATCTTGAAAAACAAGTGTCAATTTGAAAGCACACAAAAAACTCGTAGCTTTTTAACTACGAGTCTTAATATATTAGCCATTTACTTGTTTCATTACTTCTTCAGCAAAGTTTTCTTCTTTTTTCTCTATTCCTTCGCCTCTTTCGTATCTAACAAATCTTCTAATAACTATATTTTCACCAATTTTTGCTACTAATTCAGAAAGAAGTGTTCCAACTGTCTTATCTGGGTCTTTAACAAATGGTTGGTCTAATAAACAAATTTCAGAATAGAATTTTTCCATTCTTCCTTCAACAATTTTTTCAGCGATTGCTTCAGGTTTTCCTTCTTCAATAGCTTTTTGCTTTTGTGCTTCTTTTTCTGCATTAATGATTGATTCAGGTACATCTTCTCTTTTTACGTATTGAGGAGCTGCAGCTGCAATATGCATTGCTATATCTTTAACAAATTGTCTAAATGCATCATTATTAGCAACAAAATCTGTTTCAGAGTTTACTTCAACTAGAGCACCATATTTACCATTGTGAATATATGCTTCAACTAGTCCCTCAGCGGCTACTCTTCCAGCTTTTTTAGCAGCTTTTGCCATACCTTTTTGTTTTAAAAGCTCAATAGCTTTATCCATATTTCCTTCTGCTTCAGTAAGGATTTTTTTGCAGTCCATAATTCCTGCACCAGTTCTATCTCTTAATTCTTTAACTTGTTCGGCTGTTATTGCCATTTTAAAGCACCTCCTATATATTAATATTATTCTTTATCTTCGCTATTTTCTTCTTTGTTTTCTTCTTTAGCTTCTTCAACTGTTTCAGCTACTTCTTCAGTAGTTTCTTCTTTTTTGTTATCTCTTCTGTTGTAGTTTCTTCTGTTATTTTGTTTTGGTTTTCTTTCTATTTTGTCAACGCCTTCTTTATCCACTAATTCTTGCATAGTTTCAATTTCGTCGTCTTCAATAGTAGCTAAGTTACCTTCTTTAACTTCAACTACAGCATCAGCGATTTTACCAGCGATTAAGCTTACTGATCTTACAGCATCATCATTACCAGGGATAACGTAATCTACATCTTCTGGGTTGCAGTTAGAATCTATTAATCCAATTGTTGGAATACCTAATCTTCTAGCTTCTCTTGTACAAATATATTCTTTTTTAGAGTCAGCTAAGAAAATAATTGATGGAAGTTTATCCATATTTTTAATACCACCAAGGTTAGTATTTAATATTTCCATTTCCTTCTTAAGTTTTGTAACTTCTTTCTTAGGTAAAACTTCAAAAGTTCCATCTGCTTGCATAGTTTCTAATTCATTAAGTCTAGCTATTCTAGTCTTAATTGTAGCAAAGTTAGTTAATGTTCCTCCTAACCATCTGCTATTAATGTAGAACATTCCACATCTTTCAGCTTCTTCTTTGATAGTTTCTTGTATTTGTTTTTTAGTTCCAACAAATAATACAAGACCACCATCTGCAACTATTCTTTTAGTTTCGTTGTAAGCTTCTTGTAATTTCTTTTCAGTTTTTTGTAAATCTAAAATATATATTCCATTTCTTGCTGTGAATATATAAGGAGCCATTCTTGGATCCCATCTTTTTGTTTGGTGTCCAAAATGTACACCAGCTTCTAGTAATGATTTCATTGGTATAATTGCCATTTTTTAATTCCTCCTTCTTATTATCCTCCACAGTTATCCACATTTTACACGTCCATTTCTGGAAGAAGAATAAAACTACTACTGTGTGTGAACTTGTATGTCTACTAGAATAAACATACAGCCACATTATTATAACATAAAATAATGTACTATGCAACATTTAATATACAAATTTTATTATAATTTTACTTAATAGGTTGACATAAATTATATTTGTGATATAATATTAAAACACAATGATTATTATATCTTAACTTTTTAATAAAAGAAATTTTTTTGGAGGTGTTGTAAATGGTACATCACAGAGTTAATTTAATTACAAAGGAAGAGTATCCTAAAGTTTTTACAAAAGATTTTTTACTATCTAAAATGCCGGGAATTTGACAGTTTTAAATAAGAAAAAACTTTGTAAGCATTGAAAATGCTTAATTTTTTTTGTCAAATTTTTAAATTTAATATTGCGTACTTGTCGTACTTATGATATAATGTTATTGTATTAAGGGGTGCTAATATATGAGACTAAAAGTATCAAAAACTAATTCAAATAACAACTATTACATAATAAAAGA